>NZ_JASBQZ010000011.1:0-148569 GCF_029960685.1 Pseudomonas sp. AL10 | reverse complement strand
GTACCCGGTCCAACTGTGTTGACTGTTAGGCCGTCTTCGCAGGCAAGCCAGCTCCCACATTTGGACCGCGGCGCGTCAGCTAGATCAGCGTCGGCTATTAGGCCGCCACAGGATCAGCGTCGTACCGAAGTGGTGTAGATACCGATGGCCATCCCAGGCAGCCCAGCTCCCACACTGAATGGTGTCTACCGCGATTTTTATGGTCTTCAATCACCCCGCTGAATACTTCTTCAACAACCGCCAACCACAGGTCTAGGGTGACGCAACAATAAAAACAGCAGGATGCAGCAATGACCGCCATGACCCGCTGCCTGGACCGTCCTGGATGCATGCCACGGCTGTCCGCCCACCACCTGTTGCGTCCGCGCTTGTCACAGCCTTTGCTCGCGGCGCAGGCGCGTGTGAGGTTGCTGTGCGCGCCGGGTGGCAGCGGCAAGAGTGCGCTGCTCGCCGAGTGTGCATTGCAGGCGCCGGCGGGATGCCTGGTTCATTGGATGCCGCTCCATGGCGCAGCACTCAGCCCATTGGAGTTGTGCACACGGCTGGCGCAACAGCTGGGCCTGGTGTTTATCGATGAAGCCACCTTATTGCTCGACCTCAGCCGCTGGCCCAATCCTGCGTGGCTGTTTCTGGATGACTTCTGCCGCCTGCCGGGCCCCGAATTGGACGCGTTGCTCGACCGTCTGCTCAGCGCCAGCAGTGCGCAACTGACGTGGTGGCTGGGTGCGCGGCGGCGCCCGGTGTGCAACTGGCCGCGCCTGTTGCTGGAGGATGAATTGCTGGAGTGCAGTGAGTTGTCGTTCAGCGCTGCGGAGGTCCAGGCGCTGCTCGCCCCAGGGCAGAACGTCGACAGTGTGATGCAATTCAGCGGCGGTTGGTGTGCCGGTGTGCGCATCGCCGCGCTGGGCGATAACCACCCTGATAAGACCTTGCTGGATTACCTGCAACACGAACTCTTCAGCACCTTGTCGGCGCCACTGGCCGAAGCCTGGCGTGTACTGGCTCACTTGCCGCGTTTTAACCTGAGCCTGTGCGAACACCTGTTCGGCTATGGCGACGGCGATCAGTACCTGCGCGAGCTACAGGCGCTCGGGGCGTTTATCCAGCCCTGGGAAGACACCAGCGACTGGCTGCACATCTTCCCACCGTTGGCGCGCCTGCTGCGCGACGAACCCTGGCCGGCCAAGCGTTCGTGGCACCGCCGCGCCTGCCAGTGGTTCAGCGCCGAGCGCGACTGGCAAGCCGCCTTCGAGCAGGCGTTGCTGGCGCAGGAATATGAAGTGGCGGTGAGCCTGTTGCAGCACTTCAGTTTCGAGGATTTGTTTCGCCAGCAGAACGCCGTGTTGCTGTTACGCCTGCATGAACAGCATGGCGATGAGTTGATGTTGGGTTCCGCGCAGTTGGTGGGGCTGCTCACGGCCGCGTTGTTGTTCGCCGGGCGATTCGAACAGGCGGCCTTGTGCATCGAGCAACTGGCCCGCTTTGCCCCGCAACCGACGGCCGCCGCGCAACGCTATCTGCTGGCGCGCTGGCAGGCGCAATGGGGCTGGTTGCTGCATTTGAGCGGCGATGCCGAACGCTCCCGTGAGCACTTTCTCGAAGCCCTGCAAGCGCTGCCTGACAGCGCCTGGACATCACGGCTGATGTGCCTGTCGGGCCTGACCCAGCAAGCCTTGCTGCGCGGTGAGTTGGAGGCCGCCCAAGGCTTGAACCGTGAAGCGCTGTGCCTGGCCCGGGCCCACGGTTCGCTGGTATTGGAGGCCCTGCTGGAGTTGGACCACGCCCAGTTGCTGGAGCAGCGTGGCGCGCCTTACCGGGCACAGAGCCTATTGGAGACGGTGCAGGCGATGTTGGCCGGGCAACGTCTCACCGCCGGGCCGTTGGTGGGGCGTATTGTCCTGCGGCGCGGGCATCTAGCCTTGCGTCGGGGCCAGGACGGCCTGGCCGCTGAATGTTTCGAGGCTGGCTTGAGCATGTGCCTGCAGAGCCAGGACAAGCGCGTGCTGTATGGCTTTCTGGGCCTGGCGCTGTTGGCAGCCAATCGTGGCGACTACGCCCAGGCGTTCATTCAATTGCGCGACGCCGAGCGCCTGATGCAGCAGCGTCAGGTACCCGACACGGTGTACCGCGCGGTACTGCTACTGGTCAGTGGGCACTTCTGGTTGCAGCAAGGCCGCGCCGAATTGACGGTGCAAGCCGTGCGCCGGGTGTTGCGCCACTTTCGCGGGCCTTGCGCCAAGCAGGCACCGCCGGCCACCTTGGAGCTGATCCCGCGCCTGGAGTATTTGCTGGTGCTGGCCGAGGTCAAGCTGGGCTGCGCCGAGCAACCCATTGCGCGGCTCAATGCCTTGCTCGACACCTCACGGCAACGCGGCATGCTTTGCCTGGAAACCGAATTGCACCTGGTGCTCGGTGAAGTGACCTGGCAGCTTGGCGACCCGGCGTTGGCGCGCCGGTCGCTGCAAGCGGGCTTGGCGCTGGCAGAGCGTTGCCAGGTGCAGCAGGCGGTCCGCGAGTTGCGTTTACGCGCGCCGGGGCTTTTGAGTGAGCTGGGCCTGGAGCCCCAGGCCGCGCCTGCCGGGGCGGCGCAAAACCCGCTGAGCCAGCGTGAGCTGGAGGTGCTGCAACTGATCGCGCTCGGCAACTCCAACCTGGAAATCGCCGATCGCCTGTATATCTCCCTGCACACCGTCAAGACGCACGCGCGGCGTATCCACAGCAAACTGGGGGTAGAGCGACGCACCCAGGCGGTGGCCAAGGCAAAGACGTTGGGCTTGATGGTCTAGGCGCAGAATGCCTGGCGGTATTGGCTCGGCGTGGCGCCCATGGCGTGACGAAAGCGCTGGTTGAAATGGCTGGCGCTGGAAAAACCGCACAGCAAGGCCACCTCACTGATCGCTAAAGCACTGCTGCGCAGCAGGTTTTGCGCGCGCGCCAGACGCCGTGCCAGCAGGTATTGATGGGGCGGCACACCGAAGCTTTGGCGGAACATCCGGGCGAAATGGTATTCGGACAGCGCGCACATGGCGGCCAACTGGCCGAGGCTGATGGCGTCTTCCATATGCTGGTCGATGTACTCTACCAACCGCCGCCGTTGGTGCGCGGCCAACCCGCCTTTCAAGCGCAGGCCTTCGCGGGCGCCGACCTGGGTGAGCAAGGTATGGCTGAGCAGTTCATGGGCCAGGCTGCTCGTCAGCAGTCGCTCGCCGGGCTCGTGCCAGTTGAGGCTGACCAACTGGTGAAAACGCCGGGCCTGGAAGGGGTCTTCAAGGAAGGTGCCCTCACGCAATTGCAACTCCCGTGGCTCACGGTCCAGCAGGGTGACGCAGCCGAGGGCAAATTGTTCCGGGCTGAAATACAGGTGGGCCAGGCGAATATCGCCATTGATCACCCAGGCCGACTGATGCTCGGCCGGCAGGATGCACAGTTTGTCGGGGCCACCCTTGAGGCCCGGCTGATCACGCCGAAAGGTGCCCGTGCCGCCGCCGATGTAGCAGGACAAGGTGTGATGGCTGGGGGCCTGGTAATCCTGGGCGTCATGGTGGTTGCTCCACACGGCCGCAGCCAACCCGTCACCGAGCTCGGCGCAGGCTTGCAAGCGTGCGTGGGGCGAGCGGTTGAGGGCTTGGAAGACGTGCAGCGATTGCAGCTCTGGCATGGTGTGTTCTCCGACACTTTGCATCCTACGCTCCACCGCTGGTGCTGTGAGCCCATCGCCCGACAAAAGCGCAAGAATGTGCAAGAGCCTGCGAGGGGGTGAAGGCCACACTGTGGCTCAATCGACGGAGCCGGCTATGAATCTTTTCCTGTACCTACTCACCGTACTCATCTGGGGCACCACTTGGATCGCCCTCAAATGGCAGTTGGGCGTGGTCGCGATTCCTGTGTCGATTGTCTATCGCTTCGGCCTGGCCGCTCTGGTGCTGTTCGTGCTGTTGCTGCTCAGCCGCAAGTTGCAGGCGATGAACCGGCGCGGGCACTTGATCTGCCTGGCGCAGGGGCTGTGCCTGTTCTGCGTCAACTTCATGTGCTTTCTCACCGCCAGCCAATGGATCCCCAGTGGCCTGGTGGCGGTGGTGTTCTCCACGGCGACCTTGTGGAACGCGCTCAATGCCCGGGTGTTTTTCGGCCAGCGGGTGGCGCGTAACGTGCTGATGGGCGGGGCGCTTGGGTTGCTGGGGCTGGGCTTTTTATTCTGGCCGGAGCTGGTTGGGCATACCGCTAGCCCGCAAACCCTGTTGGGCCTGGGCTTGGCCCTGCTGGGCACCCTGTGCTTCTCGGCGGGCAACCTGTTGTCCAGCCTGCAACAGAAGGCTGGGCTCAAGCCGCTGACCACCAATGCCTGGGGCATGGCCTATGGGGCGGCGATGTTGGCGACCTATTGCGCGGTGCGTGGCATTCCCTTCGAGATGGACTGGAGTGCGCGGTATATCGGTGCGCTGTGGTACCTGGTGATCCCGGGCTCGGTGATTGGTTTTACCGCTTACCTCACCCTGGTGGGCCGTATGGGGCCGGAGAAAGCGGCGTATTGCACGGTGCTGTTTCCGGTGGTGGCGTTGAATGTGTCCGCATTCGCCGAGGGCTACCAGTGGACGGCGCCGGCGTTGATGGGGCTGGTGCTGGTGATGTTGGGGAATGTGCTGGTGTTTCGTAAGGCCCGTGCGCTCGATTGTTCCCACGCTCTGCGTGGGAATACCGCTCGGGACGCTCCGCGTCCGCTCTCGAGGCCATGACGCGGAGCGTCGGGTGAGGCATTCCCACGCGGAGCGTGGGAACGATCAACGGAGGTGCCCGCTTTATTTGAGGCCTAGCCGCTTGGCCATGCGCCCCAGGTTGGCGCGGTCCAGGCCCAGTTCGCGGGCGGCGCTGGCCCAGTTGTGCTGGTGGCGTTCCAGGCAGGCGCTGATGAGTTGGCGCTGGTAATGCTCGGTGGCCTGGCGCAGGTCGCCGCTGACCATGGGCAGGGCTTGGGCCGGTGCTTCTTCGGCCACCGCCGCAGTCACGTCGGGCAAGTCCAGGTCCAGGGCGCTCAGGCTCGATTGTTCCCACGCTCTGCGTGGGAATACCGCTCGGGACGCTCCGCGTCCGCTCTCGAGGCCATGACGCGGAGCGTCGGGTGAGGCATTCCCACGCGGAGCGTGGGAACGATCAACGGAGGTGCCCGCTTTATTTGAGGCCTAGCCGCTTGGCCATGCGCCCCAGGTTGGCGCGGTCCAGGCCCAGTTCGCGGGCGGCGCTGGCCCAGTTGTGCTGATGGCGTTCCAGGCAGGCGCTGATGAGTTGGCGCTGGTAGTGCTCGGTGGCCTGGCGCAGGTCGCCGCTGACCATGGTCAGGGCTTGGGCCGGTGCTTGTTCGACCACCGCCGTACTCACGTCGGGCAAGTCCAGGTCCAGGGCGCTCAGGCTCGATTGTTCCCACGCTCTGCGTGGGAATACCGCTCGGGACGCTCCGCGTCCGCTCTCGAGGCCATGACGCGGAGCGTCGGGTGAGGCATTCCCACGCGGAGCGTGGGAACGATCAACGGAGGTGCCCGCTTTATTTGAGGCCTAGCCGCTTGGCCATGCGCCCCAGGTTGGCGCGGTCCAGGCCCAGTTCGCGGGCGGCGCTGGCCCAGTTGTGCTGGTGGCGTTCCAGGCAGGCGCTGATGAGTTGGCGCTGGTAATGCTCGGTGGCCTGGCGCAGGTCGCCGCTGACCATGGGCAGGGCTTGGGCCGGTGCTTCTTCGGCCACCGCCGCAGTCACGTCGGGCAAGTCCAGGTCCAGGGCGCTCAGGCTGAGAATCTTCGGGCGCTCGCGGCAGTTGCCCAGGGCTTTCAACGCGCTGCGTCCGATCAAGTGCTCCAGCTCGCGCACATTGCCCGGCCAGCTGTAGGCCAGCAGGGCCGCCTGGGCATCAGTGGTCAGGCGCAGGCTGCCCAGGCCCATGCGCGAACGGTTCTGTTCGAGGAAGAAGCCCGCCAACAGCAGCACATCACGCCCGCGCTCGCGCAGCGCTGGCACTTGCAGCGGGTAGACGCTCAAACGGTGGTAGAAGTCGGCGCGGTAGCGGCCATTGCGCACCTCTTCGGCGAGGTCGCGGTTGGTGGCGGCAATCAGGCGCACGTCCACCTGGTGCTCCTTGTCCGAGCCCAGTCGCTGTAACTGGCCGCTTTGCAGCACGCGCAGCAACTTGGCCTGCACGGTCAACGACAACTCACCCACTTCATCCAGGAACAGGGTGCCGCCATTGGCCAGTTCGAACTTGCCCCGGCGCTCGTTCAACGCGCCGGTAAAGGCGCCGCGCACATGCCCGAACAGTTCGCTTTCGACCAAGGTCTCGGGCAGGGCGGCGCAGTTGAGGCTGATCAGCGGTTTGTCGGCGCGCGAAGAGGCGGCGTGGATCGCCTGGGCCACCAACTCCTTGCCGACCCCGGTTTCGCCGGTGATCAGCACGGTCAGGTCGCTGCCGCCGACCAGCTTGATTTCCTCGACCAGGCGCTTGTGCGCTTTGCTCTGGCCGATCATTTCCTTGTGCTGCTGGCCGCTGGCCTGGCGATAGATCTCGGCGCGCTGGTGCTCGTCTTCGGCCCGCAGCGCCAGGCGCTCGATGCGCTCAGCCACGTTGACGGTGGCCGCGGCGAGGCTGGCGAAGGCTTGCAGGGCGTCCAGTTCGCCCCGTTCAAACCGCTCGGTATCGAGGGCGTCCAGGGTCAGCAGGCCCCAGGGCTGGTCGTCGATAAACAGCGGGCAGCCCATGCAGTCGTGGACTTCCAAGTGGCCGTGCAAGCCGGCGACCAGGCCGTCATAAGGGTCGGGCAATTCGCTGTCACTGTCGAAGCGGGTAGGGCCGGGGCTGCTCAGCAGGATCTCGAAGCGCGGATGTTCGCTGACCTTGAAGCGTCGGCCCAAGGTATCGGCGCTCAAGCCGTCCACCGCCAACGGCACCAACCACTCGCCATCCAGGCGTAACAACGCGGCGGCGTCGCAGGGCAGCAGGGCGCGCATGGCTTGCAGCAGGCGTCGGTAGCGCTCGCCTTCGGGCAAGTCCCGGGACAGGTCAGCGACCAACGGAAGCAAGGTGGTGAGCAGGGGTTGTGCAGTCATAATGACTCCTTGTAGTCCTTATGACTATAAAGTGTAGGAGGTCATACTGACTACATAATATTTAACTCGTTGAAATTAAAGGATTTATAAGTTGGCATGATTGCTGACTGCTTTAAGGTAATCAGTAAGAAGACCCAGGAGTCTCCCATGCTTAGTGCCCAAGACCGTGCAATCATCAAATCTACCGTGCCCCTGCTGGAAAGTGGCGGCGAAGCGCTGATCACCCATTTTTATCGCATGATGCTGTCCGAGTACCCCGAGGTGCGCCCGCTGTTCAACCAGGCCCACCAGGCCAGCGGTGACCAGCCTCGCGCCCTGGCCAATGGCGTGCTGATGTACGCGCGGCATATCGACCAGTTGGACCAACTGGGCGACTTGGTGGCCAAGATCATCAACAAGCACGTGGCCTTGCAGATTCTGCCGGAGCATTACCCCATCGTTGGGGCCTGCCTGCTGCGGGCTATTTCCGAAGTGCTGGGCAGCGAGATTGCCACCCCCGAGGTCATGAGTGCCTGGGGCGCGGCCTACGGCCAGTTGGCGGACATTCTGATCGGCGCCGAAGCGGCCATCTACGACGAAAAAGCCCAGGCGCCCGGCGGCTGGCGGGGTGCGCGGCCGTTCCTGTTGGTCAAACGCGTGGAGGAGAGCGACGAGATCATCTCCTTCTACTTCGCCCCGGTGGACAACGGCCCGATCCTGGCCGCAGCGCCCGGCCAGTACATCGGCCTGAAACTGGTACTCGATGGCGAAGAGGTGCGTCGCAACTATTCCCTGTCGGCCCTCACTGACACCGGGATGTACCGCATCAGCGTCAAGCGCGAAGCGGGTGGGCGGGTCTCCAATCACCTGCATGACCAGATGCACGTCGGCGCGACCATTGACCTGTTCCCACCGTCGGGCGAGTTCACCCTGGCCGCCAGTGATAAACCGCTGGTGCTGATCAGCGGCGGGGTAGGCATTACGCCCACACTGCCGATGCTCGAAGCCGCCCTGGCAACCGAACGCCCGGTGCACTTCATCCACTGCGCTCGTAACGGCGGGGTACATGCCTTCCGTGATTGGGTGGACACCCTGGCGGCCCAGCATCCGCAGCTCAAGCGTTTCTACTGCTATGCCGAGGATGACGGCATCAGCCCGGCGGCAGACAAGGTAGGGATGCTCAACCAGGAGCAACTGGCGGCCTGGTTGCCCGAGCAGCGTGATATTGATGTCTACTTCCTGGGGCCCAAGGGCTTCATGGCGGCGGTTAAGCGGCATCTCAAGGCGCTGGGTGTGCCGCAGAAGCAGGCGCGCTATGAGTTCTTTGGGCCCGCGGCGGCGCTGGAATAGAGTTTGGCCAGTTGACCGTATCGGCATCATCGCGGGCAAGCCCGGCTCCCACAGAGGATCGCATTCCAATGTGGGAGCCGGGCTTGCCCGCGATGGCGTCCGCACAATCGCTACATTTGCCACGATTAATCCGCTGTTAACCCCTCTCTGTTTTAACCACTGCCTGTGTGTAAACTTGTTGCCATCAGGCACAACCATAATCAGAGAAAGGGAAAACGGGGATGATTGACGACATGCGTTTAGGCAGGGAGCGGCGCTTTCTGGTGTTGCTGGGCATCATCTGCCTGGCGCTGATTGGCGGGGCGCTCTACATGCAAGTGGTGCTGGGCGAAGCACCGTGCCCGCTGTGCATTCTGCAGCGCTACGCCTTGCTGCTGATTGCGCTCTTCGCGTTCATCGGCGCCGCCATGCGCACCAAGGGCGCGCTGACGTTCTTTGAAGGGTTGGTGGTGCTCAGCGCCTTGGGTGGCGTGGCTGCGGCCGGCCATCACGTGTACACCCAGTTCTTCCCCCAGGTCAGCTGCGGTATCGATGTGTTGCAACCGATCGTCGACGACCTGCCCCTGGCCAAGGTGTTTCCCCTGGGCTTCCAGGTCGACGGCTTCTGCAGCACCCCCTACCCACCGATTCTCGGCCTGTCTCTGGCCCAATGGGCACTGGTGGCATTCGTGCTGACGGCGATCCTGGTGCCCCTATGCATCTATCGCAACCGTCACCCCAAAGCCTGAGTCGCCGAGCCTGCCAAACGCTCCGTTCCTTCTGAATGAAGGCCGGAGCGTTTTTGTTTGTAGGGATTTGTGAAAGCACCGTGACGAGGGGCAACGGAAGGTGCGCGCAGCGTGCGACATGTTGTCACACGGACGCTGTCGCAGGACGTTTCTGACCCGCCGAATCAGCCCTTAAATTTGCACCCGGCGCACAAATTGTGCTGTCAGTTCGTGGTTCGTGCGGAGGTCCGATTTGTGTGCGGCCCCAACCCCTGCGGCCTCTATGAATGCCTTGTTTTATGGGGACTTGGACGGCATCCGCATGCCCTTACAAGCCGTAAGGGAAGTGGCACTGTGCCCAATAACACGGCAATTTTTGTGGTTTTTGTTGAGAATCGAACACGATAAGATCGCGAATCTTTGCAACTTTGGTGAAGGATTGTTGCTGGAATCGATAAAAATTATTTCTTTATAAGACATGGTTTATACATCGCTAGCTAACTACAATCGCCCGCACTGAATGTCCGGTGCTGTTCAATATTTGAGCATTGGAGCGGTCGAGGAGCAGATGGAAGGCTCAATGCGACCCCAGGTTCCGGCAGCCTTTCAACTATCCGCACCAAATGGAATTGGTCTGTAACAAGGCCTTTAGCCACGAAATCGAATAAGAACTCACTGCAGGTCCGTGAAACGTACAGTCATGACGTGTCGGGCAGGCTCTTATTCAATCGAAGAGAAATGCCAACCCTTGGCAGGGTGAAGTGTTGGCGATCAAAACCCAACTGCATTGCGCAAGCTGCTTTAGAGGTCGTGAGATGAGTAAAAACAGGTACCCCCGATTACTAGGCTTTTTGCCGCTGCTTGGCATGATGTTAATGCTGGGAGGCTGCAAGTGGACCTTGCTCGACCCAAAAGGACAGGTCGGTCTGGATGAACGAAACCTGATCATCACCGCTACCCTGCTGATGCTGCTGGTTGTGGTGCCTGTGATCGTGATGACCTTCGCCTTCGCCTGGAAATACCGCGCGTCCAACACCAGCGCGACCTACGCGCCGAAGTGGTCGCACTCCACCAAGATCGAGATCGCGGTGTGGCTGGTTCCGATCCTCATCATCATCGCCCTGGGTTACATCACCTATAAGTCGACCCACGCGCTGGACCCGTACCGTCCGCTGGAATCCGACGTCAAGCCTGTGAACATCCAAGTGGTCGCGCTGGATTGGAAGTGGCTGTTCATCTACCCGGACCTGGGTATCGCCACTGTCAACGAGATCCGCTTCCCGGAGCACACCCCGCTTAACTTCCGGATCACCTCCGACGCCGTGATGAACTCGTTCTTCATCCCTGCACTGGGTGGCCAGATCTACGCGATGGCAGGCATGCAGACCCGCCTGCACCTGATCGCCAACCAGAAAGCTGAAATGGAAGGCATCTCCGCCAACTACAGCGGCGCTGGCTTCACCGGCATGAAATTCAAAGCGATCTCGACAAGCCAGGAAGATTTCGACGCCTGGGTAGCTGCAGTCAAGGCCGCACCTAAACAGCTTGATCAAGCTGAATACGACGCTCTGACCAAACCGAGCCAGAACAACCCTGTCGCCTTGTACTCCGCGTATGAGCCGGACCTGTTTCAGAAAATCGTCGACAAGTACGAAGGTATGAAGCCAGGCAAGCCGGTCAAGCACGAGAAGAAAGAAGTGGCCGTGGTTGAAGGTTCTGATACGGGCGCGCATTCAACTGCTGGGGCAGAGGAGTAAACGATGTTTGGTAAATTAAGTTGGGACGCGGTCCCATTCCACGAGCCGATCGTAATGGTGACTATCGCCATGATCGCGCTGGGTGGTTTGGCGCTGGTTGCGGGTATCACCTATTTCAAGAAGTGGTCCTACCTGTGGACCGAGTGGTTGACCTCGGTCGACCACAAGAAAATCGGCGTCATGTACGTCATCGTTGCCATGGTCATGCTGCTGCGTGGTTTTGCCGACGCCATCATGATGCGTACCCAGTTGGCCATGGCCACCGAGGGTTCGCCTGGCTACCTGCCACCTGAACACTATGACCAGATCTTCACCGCCCACGGTGTGATCATGATCATCTTCATGGCGATGCCTTTCTTCACCGGCTTGATGAACCTTGCCTTGCCGCTGCAGATTGGTGCGCGTGACGTTGCCTACCCGTTCCTGAACTCCCTGAGCTTCTGGCTGCTGGTGTCCGGCGTGGTGCTGATCAACGTTTCCCTGGGCGTCGGCGAATTCGCCAAGACCGGTTGGGTTGCGTATCCGCCATTGTCGGGGCTGCAATACAGTCCGGGCGTGGGTGTGGACTACTACATCTGGGCGCTACAGTTATCAGGGCTCGGGACGACATTGACGGGGGTCAACTTCCTGGCCACCGTCCTGAAAATGCGCGCCCCTGGCATGAAACTGATGGACATGCCGATCTTCACTTGGACTTGCACCTGGGCAAACGTACTGATCGTGGCTTCGTTCCCGATCCTGGCCGCTACCATGGCGCTGCTGTCGCTTGACCGTTACCTGGATTTCCACATTTTCACCAATGAACTTGGTGGCAATCCAATGATGTACGTGAACCTGTTCTGGGCATGGGGTCACCCTGAGGTGTACATCCTGATCCTGCCAGCGTTCGGTATCTTCTCTGAAGTGATCTCGACCTTTACCGGCAAGCGCCTGTTCGGTCACCACTCGATGGTTTACGCATCGGGCGCGATCTCCGTACTGGGCTTCATGGTGTGGCTGCACCACTTCTTCACCATGGGTTCGGGGGCCAGCGTCAACGCCTTCTTCGGCCTGGCGACGATGCTGATTTCCATCCCGACGGGGGTGAAGCTATTCAACTGGCTGTTCACCATCTACCACGGTCGTCTGCGCATGACCAGCCAGGTCCTGTGGACCCTGGGCTTCATGGTGACCTTCGCCATCGGCGGCATGACCGGCGTACTGCTGGCCATCCCGGGTGCTGACTTCGTGCTGCACAACAGCCTGTTCGTGATCGCCCACTTCCACAACGTGATCATCGGTGGCGCGGTATTCGGCTACATCGCTGGTTTCAGCTTCTATTTCCCGAAAGCGTTCGGCTTCAAGCTGCACGAAGGCTGGGGCAAGGCTGCGTTCTGGTTCTGGATCTCGGGCTTCTTCGTCGCGTTCATGCCGCTCTATGCACTGGGCTTCATGGGCATGACCCGTCGTCTGAACGCCACCACCAACCCTGAGTGGGTACCGTACCTGTACGTTGCCATGTTCGGTGCGGTGATGATCGCTGTGGGTATCGCCTGCCAGCTGATCCAGCTGTACGTCAGCGTGCGTGATCGCAAGCAGAACATGTGCGAATCTGGCGACCCATGGAACGGCCACACCCTGGAATGGTCGACTTCGTCGCCACCACCGTTCTACAACTTCGCCGTGATCCCTACTGCGAACACCATTGATGCGTTCACCGAAGCCAAGGAAGACGGTACTGCGTACCAGAAGCCCAAGCACTACGAACCGATCCACATGCCAAACAACACCGCCACTGGCGTGGTGATGGGTGCGCTGTTGACCGTGTTCGGTTTCGCGATGATCTGGCACATCTGGTGGCTGGCAATCGCGAGCCTGGTGGGCACTATCGGTTACTTCATCATTCACGCTGCCCGTGATGATCAAGGCTACATGGTGCCGGTCGAAACGATCGAACGCATCGAAGCCGAGCAGCACGCTCGCCTGGTAGCCGAGAAGAAGATCCCGGCCAACCGTGTAGAAACCTCGTTGGAACAGGCTTAAACCATGTCGAACTTAGTGACCAATGCTGGACACGCCCATGTCGATGACCATGGGCACGATGACCACCACCACGACTCGGGGCCGATAACCGTCTACGGTTTCTGGCTCTACCTGATGACCGACTGCATCTTGTTTGCGTCGATCTTCGCGGTGTACGCGGTACTGGTAAACAACGTAGCGGGTGGCCCGTCGGGCCACGACATCTTCGAACTGCCTTACGTGCTCGGCGAAACCGCCTTGCTGTTGTTCAGTTCGATCACCTACGGCTTCGCCATGTTGGCCTTCTACAAGGGCAACAAGAAGGGCGTACTGAGCTGGCTGGGCCTGACCTTCCTGTTCGGCCTGGGCTTCATCGGCATGGAGATCAACGAGTTCCACCTGCTGATCTCCGAAGGCTACGGCCCGCACCGTTCCGGTTTCCTGTCGGCGTTCTTCACGCTGGTCGGCACCCACGGTCTGCACGTATCCGCTGGCCTGCTGTGGATGGCGGTGATGATGTATCAGGTCAATAAGCACGGCCTGACCAACACCAACAAGACCCGCCTGAGCTGCCTGAGCCTGTTCTGGCACTTCCTGGACGTGGTCTGGATCTGCGTATTCACCGTCGTTTACTTGATGGGGACTCTGTAATGGCTAATGCACACTCCCATGACAGCCACGATTCGAGCCACGGCAGCGTAAAGTCTTATGCCATCGGCTTCATCCTGTCGGTCATCCTGACCCTGATCCCATTCGGCCTGGTGATGTACCCAACCTTGCCGAAGTCGATCACCTTGATGATCGTCCTGGCGTTCGCGGTGATTCAGGTTCTGGTTCACCTGGTGTACTTCCTGCACCTGGACCGCTCCAAAGAGCAGCGCGAGAACGTGATCGCGTTTGTGTTCGCAGGCCTGGTGATCGTTCTGCTGGTTGGTCTGTCGCTGTGGATCATGTTCAGCATCCACACCTACATGATGGCGAAGTGAGGTAAGACCCGATGTCGCTTAAGCACTTTATCCAAATCACCAAACCGGGGATCATTTTCGGTAACGTGCTTTCTGTGGCGGGCGGTTTCTTCCTGGCCTCCAAGGGACATGTCGATCTGGCCATCTTCCTGGCGGCAATGATCGGTACGTCCCTGGTGGTTGCTTCCGGTTGCGTATTCAACAACTGCATCGACCGTGACATCGACATCAAGATGGAGCGCACCAAGAATCGCGTGCTGGTCCAGGGCCTCATCTCCCTGAAGCTGGCACTGATCTATGCGACCGTCCTGGGTGTTGCCGGTGTGGCCCTGTTGTACAAGGTGGCCAACCCGTTGGCGGCGCTGTTTGCCGTGATCGGTTTTGTCATCTACGTCGGCCTCTACAGCCTGTACCTCAAGCGCAAGTCGGTTCACGGCACGCTGGTGGGCAGTCTGTCGGGGGCGATGCCGCCGGTGATTGGTTATGTGGCTGTGACCAATAGCTTCGACATGGCCGCGCTGACGCTGCTGGTGATGTTCAGCCTGTGGCAGATGCCGCACTCCTACGCCATCGCGATTTTCCGCTTCAATGACTACCTGGCTGCGTCGATTCCGGTATTGCCGGTCAAGCGTGGCATCCAGGTGGCCAAGAAACACATCCTGCTCTACATCCTGGCCTTCCTCGTGGCGACCTTGATGTTGACCTTCAGTGGCTACGCCGGCATGAGCTACCTCGCCGTCGCCGCCGCCATGGGCATGTACTGGTTGTACATGGCCTGGACCGGCTACAAGGCGGTGGATGACACCGTCTGGGCGCGCAAGCTGTTCGTGTTCTCGATCTTCACCATCACCGCGCTCAGCGTGATGATGTCCCTGGATTTCCAAGTGCCGAAAGAGCTGTTGCTGACCTACGCTCACTGAGTGGTCTTGCAGTAAAAAAGCCCCGCCTTCGAAAGTCGCGCGGGGTTTTTTATTGAGCGCTGCGTTATCGTTGACGTTTTTCGCGAGCGAGCGCGCTCCTACCTCCCAATTCTACAAATGCAGGAAGCAATGCAATGAGTAAAAAAGCCGTAATGGTCTTCAGTGGCGGGCAGGATTCGACCACCTGCCTGATCCAGGCCCTGCCGCTGTATGACGAAGTGCACTGCATTACCTTTGATTACGGCCAGCGCCATGTGGCAGAAATCGAAGTGGCCCAGAAATTGGCCAAGCAGTTGGGTGCCACTGTGCACAAAGTGATGGATGTGTCCCTGCTCAATGAGCTGGCAATCAGCAGCCTTACCCGTGACAACATTCCGGTGCCGACCGTGAACAGCTCGGGTGAAAGCCTGCCTAGCACCTTTGTGCCGGGGCGCAACATCCTGTTCCTGACCCTGGCTGCGATCTACGCCTACCAAGTCAAGGCCGAGACCGTCATCACCGGCGTGTGCGAAACCGACTTCTCTGGCTACCCCGATTGCCGGGATGAGTTTGTCAAAGCGCTGAACCAGGCCCTCAAGCTGGGCATGGAATACGACGTGCGCCTGGACACGCCGTTGATGTGGCTGAACAAGGCCGAGACCTGGGCCCTGGCCGATTACCACGGCCAACTGGAGCTGGTGCGCGAGCAGACGCTGACCTGCTACAACGGCATCATCGGTACCGGCTGCGGTGAGTGTGATGCGTGCAACCTGCGCGCTCGGGGCTTGAATGACTACCTGCAGAACCAGACAAATGTGATGCAGAGCCTCAAGCACAAGTTGCAACTCAAATAACCCTTGTAGGAGCGAGCTTGCTCGCGAAAAACCTGAGAGCGCCGCGTTCCACCAGATGCGCTGCGTGATCGTTGACGTTCTTCGCGAGCAAGCTCGCTCCTACAGGATTATTGATAGCGTTTGAACAATGAGCGTGCGCCATAGGCAGGCAGGATGTTGAAGAACGCAAAGCCGACTTTGATCGCGATTTGCACGTAAATCATGCTGAGGATATCGCTGGTCTGCATCGCGCCGTAGAAGGCAATGAAGCAGAACAGGAAGCTGTCGATAATCACCGCGAAGAACGTACTGAGGAATATCCGCAAGTACAGGTACCTGGAGTTAGTCAGCTCCTTGATCTTGCACAGCAGGTAGGAGTTTATATTCTCCGACACCAGAAACGACACCGAAGAGGCCACCAGCACCGACGACACTTGCAGGATCACGTCGGTATAAGGCCCATCCAGCTTCCAGCCCGGCAGCCCCGGCAGGAACGTCGAGCCATACAGCAGGATGATGATCATCGCGTTGCTGGCAAACGCAAACAGAATGGCCCGCCTGGCCAGGCGCAAGCCGAAATTCTCGTTGAGCAAGTCCACGATCAAAAAGGTCAGCGGGTACAGGAACGTGCCCGGCGTGACGATGATGCCCAACGACTCCAGGTAAATCGGCTTGGTCGCGGCAATGCTGGTGAAGATATAGAAGGTGAACAGCAGCAAGTTCAGGATGATGTAGATCATCCAGGAGTTTTCATTGCGGTCGTTTATCTCGTAAGCGGTCAGTGCTCCGCCTTGGGAATAGAACTTCTTGTACAGGTTCTTGATTTCCATCTTGTTGAAGTTGTCCATCATTTCACTGCTGAGCACTTCACTCAGCTTGATCTTGAGGACCTTGCCCGTGGCGATCACCATGATCACCGCCAGGCGCTTGTCGTTTTCAAAGCCCAGCAACTTGTATTTGCTGTTTTCAACGGCGCCCTCAGACGTTGTCATTGAAGCGCTCCTCAAGGATGTCGCCGATGACACACAAACGCTCTGAGTTCCCACAGGGTTCGAGGGTGATGAACAGCTTCTTGGTGGCGCGGTCGTACACCAGCTTTTCTTTATCGTCGCTCGACGAGCCTTTCTGCACGATCAGCAAGTCCCCCGGTTCATTGAGGCCCGGAATTCCGTGCTCAAGGCGCACGCCGATCAAATTGCAGGCGCTGCCGAAGTAGTACGTCAGCGGGTGCAGCGTGGCCAGTTCACCGATGCGCTTGCCCAGGTTCTGCATGAGCAGGCTTTCCTTGAGCACAGGTACTGCTGCCGGGTTCTTGTTACCCAGCGGGGAAACATTGCTCTCGATGACTTCCTTGGCCTCAAAACTGATGGTCTCGATTTCTTCGTAGGAGACGCCAAAGAAGTCCGAGATCTTGCGAATCGTCGACTGCTGTACGTTAACGACCTTGCCTTCCAGGATGTTGTAGATGGTGGTCCTGGTCAGGCCGGCAGCACTGCTTAACGAAAGCTGGGTTTCGCCACGACTCTTGATCAAGTACTTGATGTTGCTCTTCAAGTGCTCGGTTTTTTCCCGTCTGTGTATCAAGTGCTCACCACTTCCATTTAGTCATCAGTCCATGCCGGCAGAACCCAATGTTGCGGGTTTGGCGGCAGTGAAAGTGTTGCATGCGCCCGCTATAACAATAAAGTACTGAGTGCAGGGATACGCCTTGGTGGTAAATCAGGCAACGGCTTTCTCGTCATACTCTTCTGAACGGCCCGCGCGAATCCCTCGCGCCTCTACAAGGAGTAGCCATCATGGTGCGTGTCAGTCGTCGATCCCTTCTCGCCCTGGGCGCGGCCCTGCCTGTGATGGGGCAGCTCAATTGGGCCCTCGCCAGCCCGGCGCCGACGAAATCTGACAAGGTGCTGCTCAATTACAACGAAAGCCCCTACGGCCCTTCAGACGCGGCTCGCCAGGCGATGCAGCGTGCGATTGCAGCCTCCGGGCGTTACCCTTACCCGGACATGTATGCATTGGCCGCGCTGTTCGCCCAACAACAGGGCATAGCCGAAGACAACGTCGGAGTGTTTGCCGGCTCGATGGCCGCCCTGCGCTACGCGGTGCTGGCGTTCACCAGCCAGACCCGCGGCCTGGTGATGGCCACGCCGTCCTACGAAGTACCGCGCCAGGCGGCCGAGTCGATCAAGGCGCCGGTGCAAGAAGTGAACCTCGACGCCCAGCATGCCCACGATGTGCCTGCCATGCTCGCGGCGGACCCACAGGCCGGCATGCTGTACCTGTGCAACCCCAACAACCCGACCGGTACGCTCACCTCGACCGAGGCCATCCGCCAGGCCCTGGCGCACAAACCCAAGGGCAGCGTGCTGGTAGTGGACGAGGCTTATATCGACTTCTGTGACGCCCCCAGTTGCGTGAGCTGGGTCAACGACCATGACGACCTGCTGGTGCTGCGCACGTTCTCCAAGATCTACGGCATGGCCGGTGCGCGCCTGGGCCTGGCAATCGGCCACCCGGCGCTGCTGGAGCGGTTGGCGGTGTTCGGTGGCGACAACGTCCCGGCCGGCGCCAGCTTGCTGGCCGCCCGTGCCAGCCTGGAAGATTCGCAGCTGGTGGGCCAACGCAAAGCGCGAAATACCAGGTTGCGCGATGAGACGATCGCCTGGCTCAAGGGCCGGGGCTTTACCTGCACCGCTTCCCACAGCAATTGCTTCATGATCGACGTGAAGCGCCCGGCAGAGCGGGTGATCGAGCGGCTGGCAGCACAGAATGTGCTGGTGGGGCGGGTATGGAAGGACTGGCCGCAGTGGGTACGGGTGACCGTGGGCAACCCGCAGGAGATGCAGCGCTTTCGCGAGGCGTTCGCGGCGCAAGTCTAGCCCCTGTGTTTGTCATCCGCTGCCTGGACAGGCAAGCCAGGCATGCTTCATGCTCGACCGGGTCGAATGCTCAAGGAAGATACCCGTGCGACCTAATGGCCAACCCGATAAGAAATCGCCCATGCTGCCCGAGGATATGCGCCGCTTGCTCGATGCCGAGCTGAGCCGCCGTGGCCTGGGGCACTTTGAGGTCTACCAGTGTGGGCCGTCGATGGACCAAGCGCAGATTGTGTCCAATTACCCAGAAGCCATGGAGCCTTCCGACACGGCCGACGATTTCTACCGGCGTGGCGAGCTGGTTTCATTGACCCGCACCCGGATCAAACCGTTTTTCTGGAGTGATGAACACCTGCTGGCCGTGGCCGATGAGGCGGTGCCGGTGCCGGGCCCCTACAAACCCGTTGGCGAGGGCGCCAGTTTTATCGTGCATGGCAATCGCGGTTTCTACTCGGTGCTCAATCTGTGCAGCTTCGGCGAGGACCAGCAATTTCGCGAGACCGTGCTGGCCCATCAAAGTGAACTGCAGATGCTGTTGGTCTCGATGTACGACGAGGCCCTGGAAGAGCACGCCGCGCCGGTCGCGCAACAGACGGTGCTGACCCCACGGGAAACCGAAGTATTGTCCTGGGTGAGCCTGGGCAAGACCTACAACGAAGTGGCGCTCCTGACCTCGATGACCTCCCATACGGTCAAGTTTCATATGAAGAATATCTTCGGCAAATTGCAGGTCACCAACGGCAAGTCAGCCATCGGCAAGGCCCTGCAATTGGGCTATATCCGTCACCCGGCCTGAGGCCGCAATCACCGCCTACCTGTCCAAATGGGTAGCTTGTTCGCCGCACAGTGCTGCATTAGGTTGCCCAGCTATGGAGTTTGGCGCCGGACACACCGGCGCCGCCATTGAGAAAGGACATCCGGATGAGCCGCTCTGTAGCTTTGCTCCACGCCTGTGCCAGCGTGTTGCGCTGATGGGCACTTTTCACGCCTTGCGCGGCCTTAATGCGCGGTTGCAAGCACTGTTCATGATCACGCTGGTGTTCCGCATGGGCACTCTGGCGTTTCCTTTCTACGCGGCGTACCTGATTCATCAACACGCGATATCGGCGGGCACGGCTGGCCTGTTGGTCGGCGTGTACGGCGCGGGCGCCCTGTGTACCGACCTGGTCATCGGCGCCGTGATCAAGCGGTTTTCGGCCAACCGGGTCATCCTCGGTTCGTTGGTGTTCAACGCGGTGTTGCTGCTGGTCATTCCCTCGGTGGAAAACCTGCTCGCGCTGTTCCTGTTGTCGTTTCTCTGGGGCGCTTGTTACGAAGCCTTCACACCGGCCGCGTTCTCCGAGACGGTGGCTCACAGCAGCCTTGAGTCGCGCAAGGTGGCGTTTTCCTGCAACCGGCTGGCGATCAACATAGGCATGGCCATCGGGCCGTTGCTGGGTAGCTTGATCTTTCTGCGCAATGCCGACGCGGTGTTCTACATCAATGCCGTGTTGTCCTTGCTGGCCTTCGCCGCCTGCCTGCGGTTCGGACGGCCCCGGCCAGCCACCCAAGACGCGCCCTTCGCTGGCAAGGGCGAGGGCTTGCCCGAGGTGGCGGCTCATGAGCGTTCGCGACTGCTGGTGATCCTGTTGGCGGCGCTGCCGGTGCACGTGGCATACGCACTGCCGCCGACTTTTCTGTCGGCGTACATCATCAACTACACCCAATTGCCGGCCTATTACGTGGGCATCATTTTCTTTATCAATGCTTTGCTGGTGATTGTGTTTGAAGTGCCGATCAATCTGCGCATGGCGCACTTGTCGAGCAGCCGCTCGCTGATCATCGGCTTCTTGCTGGCAGGCAGCGGTTTCTTCTTGATGGGCTTTGGTCAGGTCGGCGCGCTGTTGATGCTTGCTACGGTGTTGTGGAGCCTGGGCGAGATGATTGTGTTCCCCGCGATCACCCACTATGTCAGCAGCATTTCCAGCCACGACAGCGTGGGCCGCAACCTTGGCTACTACTCGGCAGGCGTCAACATCGGCGTGATGATCGCGCCATCGTTGGCGTTCATGTTACTGGCCCGGCCCACCTTGCCGTCACCGTGGCTGCTGACAGGCTGCGTGTTGGTGCTGTTGGCCATCGCCGTGGGGATGATGAAAAGCTCGGCGATGTTGTGGAACAAATCGGCGTAGACGGCAACCGGCGCTGCGCCTTGCACGCGCGCCGGGTTGCGTCAGCTACTTACTGGGCGGCGATGGCGTAGCCGTCAAAGGCGCTTTGCTGTTGCAGCGCGGTCACGATGCTCTTGCGCGTGACCGGCTGCTCGGCACCGCTGTTGTCGATGAAGGTTTCGCTCGCAAGCTCCGCCTCGCTGCCTTCGCCCACAAAGGTGAAGCCCAGGAATTCCAGCGCCTCGCGGTCCACATTGAGCTTGGAGCGCGGGGTGCGCAGCGGCAGGGTGACGCTGATGCCATCTTTGCTGATCACAAACACTTCGTTGTCTTTCTTGGCGCGTGCAGCTTTGCCCTTGCCGGCGCTCGGGTTGCTGATGGCCTGGTGCGACTGGTTAAGCACCTTGAGGGCCAGGCCGTAGACCAGTTCCTGAAACTCTGGGTCGTCCTTGAAACTGGATAGGATGCGGCTGATCGAGAACTGGCTGCTCAGGTGTTCCAGGGCGGCGTTGTCTGCGGCTTCGGCGTCTTTCAATTGCTTGAGCTGGCCCATCAGCTCATAGGCTTTGTCATCATCGAAGGCATCGTGGGCCTGGCGGATGGCAACGCGCAGCTCGCGGATCTGGTCGCTTTCCTTGGAGGTGTGAAACGCGTCCAGCACCATCTCGCTGATGATCTTGGCGGCCGGCACATGCTGTGAAAGATTGATGGCGTTTTCGTATTCGGCTTTGGCGTGCAGGGCGACTACGGATTCTTCGGCGGATTTTTCGGTGTAGGAATCAGGCATTAAAATTTCACTGCGTAGTATGCGGAGAGACAAAAAAACGTCGGGCATTTTCAGCGGGTGGGGGGATCAGGTCAAGGTTGGCTCGGGCGTCAGAACAATTTCAGTAGTGGTAGCGGCACATCAATATTTGTACTTCATCATCCTCGATGCCATAAACCAGACGATGCTCCGCGGTGATTCGCCGAGACCAGAAACCACTCAGATTATGTTTGAGAGGTTCAGGCTTTCCCACGCCGTCGAAGGGGGCTCTCTGTATGGCCTTGATCAAGAGGTTGATGCGCTTGAGCCCGGCTTTGTCGTTCTGTTGAAACCAGAGGTAGTCGTCCCAGCCTTCAGGGGTAAAAAGTATGTTCATTCTTCAATCAACCGCCTTGGCTTGGCTTTGCCTGCTCGTAAGCTGTTGACTGAGTTAATGAGACGTTCGGCATTTTTAGGTGAGCGCAGCAGGTAAGCCGTCTCTTCCAGAGCATTGAACTCTGATAACGAGATCATCACCACGGGCTCGCCTTTTTGTCGAGTCAGTAGAAGTGGGACGTGATCATCGTTGACGCGGTCCATCGTTTCGGACAGATGGGCTCGGGCATTGGTGTAGTTGATAGTTTCCATGGGAACTCCTTGTTGGGTGGGTTTAACGTACAGAAATACGTACATATCCACAACGGGAATCTTATCAACGGTCATCCACCTCGCCCGGACTTCACGAACAAGCTCAACGACTGAGTGGAGCAGCGTCAAACCTGTTGATACATTTTACTCGTCCAGTTCTTCGAGACACGCCTGGAGAATATCCAGGCCTTCCTCCAACACCGCGGGTTCAATGGTCAGCGGTGCCAGCAAGCGCACAATGTGCCGCGACTTGCCGCTGGGCATCAGCAGCAAGCCGGCCTCTCGCGCCAGCTCCAGCAGTTGCGCCAGTTGCTTGGGGGCGGGTGTGCCGTCGGCATGGGCCAGTTCAATGCCTCGCATGGCGCCGACACCGGTGAGGCGGCCCAGGTAGGGCGACAGTTGCTGTGCGCGCCAGGCTTGATAGCGGCCCACAATCGCGGCTTCCTGCGCGGCGCCCCACGCGTGCAGATGTTCGTCGCTCATCACCTCAAGGGTCGCTAGCGCCGCGGCACAGGCGATGGGGTTGCCCGAGTACGTACCGCCCAGCCCACCTTTAGGCAGGTTGTCCATCAGCGCCTTGCGCCCGACCACCGCCCCCAATGGCATGCCGCCGGCGATGCTTTTGCCGAGCAGCAGCAGGTCCGGCTCGATGCCCAGGCGCGAGAAGGCGAAACGCTGGCCGGTGCGCCCAAAACCCGACTGGATTTCATCAATGATCAGCAGGATGTTGTGCTGGTCGCAGAAGCGCCGCAGCGCCTGGGCGAACTCAGTGTCCAGGGCGAGAAAACCGCCTTCGCCCTGCACCGGCTCGATGATGAAGCACGCCACGTCGTTTACGTCGATTTCAACGCTGAACAGACGCTCCATAGCCTTCAGCGCTTCGGCGCAGGTCACGCCGTTATCGGTACTGGGGTAGGGCAGGTGATACACAGGGCCGGGCAGTACACCGACCTTCTGCTTGTAGGGCGCGACCTTGCCGTTGAGGTTGAGGGTCGCCAGAGTGCGCCCGTGGAAAGCGCCGTCAAAGGCGATCACCGCCGTGCGCCCGGTGGCACCACGGGCGATCTTCAGGGCGTTTTCGGCCGCCTCGGCGCCGCTGTTGGTGAGCATGCCGCTGACCGGGTATTCCACCGGGATAAAAGCGCTGAGACGTTGCATCAACTCGATGTAGGGCGTATGCGGTGCGGCGTTGAACGCGTAATGGGTGAGCCGGGTGGCTTGCTCGCATATGGCCGCCACCACGGCCGGGTGGCAATGGCCCAGGTTGAGTACGCCGATACCGCCGACAAAGTCGATATAACGTTTACCCGCCGTGTCCCAGACTTCTGCGTTTTTACCGTGGCTCAGGCTGATGGGGTGAACGATTGAAATCGACTGGCTGATGCTAGCGTGGCTCATGACTCTTGGACTCGGCAGTGGTGGGCGCAGCGCTATCTAAGCCGCGCGCCTGGCCTTGCCGCAAACGAAATAAAGTTGCCGGGTCATTCCACCTTGGAAGGAGCTGCGGTCTATTCCGACACCCCATCCTTGCCCGCCGCCTTGGACCGATACAAGGCTTGATCGGCCCGCGCCATCAGCGCCGCCGGAGATTCCCCCATGCGCCGCTCTACTACGCCCAGGCTCAGGGTAACGTTCAACGCACCCAAGGGGGCCGCCGCCTTGATTTTATGGCGAATCCTTTCGGCCAGCTCTTTGGCCGTGTCCAAGTTGCTTTTGGGCAGCACCACCATAAATTCATCGCCGCCCCAGCGCGCGAGCAAGTCGCTTTTACGTACGCAGGCTTCCAGGTGTTCCACTACCCGTATCAGCGTCTGGTCGCCGACGCCGTGGCCGTATTGGTCATTGATGGGCTTGAAGTCATCGACATCCATGGCCACCAGTGCCAGGGGCAGGCGGAAGCGCTCGGCGCGGTCGCATTCCTCCAGCAGCACTTTTTCCAGGCGGTACCGGTTGGCGATGCGCGTCAGGGCGTCGCGCTCGGCCAGGGAGCGGTTTTCGTCCAGCTGCAATTGCAGTTGCTGGTTGACGCGCGACAACTCAAGGGTGCGCTCTGCGACCAGCGCTTCCAGAGACTGGTTGCGTTTTTGCAACTGTTCGATGGAGCATTTGCGCGTATGAATATCGCGGTGTGCGCCGACCATGCGCGCCACTGAACCGTCGGGGTTACGGGCAATGACGTAGCCACGGTCCTCGATCCAGAGGTACGTACCGTCTTCTTTTCGGCAACGGTATTCGGCCCGGTAATGAGCGGCGCGTTGGCAGATGTAGTCATCAAACACCGCCATCACGCGGGGGTAATCCTCGGGGTGGATCACGTTCTCCCAAGTGAACACGCTGTTTTCCAGGGAGTGGTGGGAGTAGCCAAGCATTTCGTACCAGCCGGGATTGCGGTAGACGAAGCCGGTATTGGCGTTCCAGTCCCAGATGCCATCACTGACCAGTTCCATGATGGCGTGCAACAGGTCGACGTTAAGGTCGGACACCTCATTGCGTAGCGGTTCTTTGCCGGATGTATCGTCCATCTGCGCTTCCTGCGGGGGCTGGCGCCCAAGGCCAGTCATGGTTGACGCCGATACTCCGTGGCTGGCGCTACTGTACATCGGCGCTTGCGCGCTTTGAATAGGGCAGGTGTGCTGCTTTTGACGAGTGGCGAAACGCTATTTTTCTGGCGCCATCATCTTTGTCCGAGGCCTTCCATCCGCGTTGTGCTGGTAAATGGCCTGCGGTTGGCCCTGCTCATTGAAAAACACCTGGCCAATGCCTGCCGAGTTCCACAGCCGTTCGCCCGCTTCGGCGTGCTCGGGAATATAGGGCACCACCTGCATGGTGCGCCGGCGGGTAAACCAGTTGAGCGGCGAACGCGGGGAGTAGAGCCAGCGGTTGAGGCGGTCGAACCATTCCAGCAAGCGCGGCGGGAACTCGTTCTTGATGCCGCTGCTGGTGATTTGCCAGATCTTGGGGCCGCCGTTGCGGTGGCGGATCAGCACTTGGTAGACAAACGAGTAATGCACATCGCCGGAGAGGATCACGTAGTTACCCGGTGTGCGCGAGTGGCGGAAGATATTCAGAATCACCTGTGCGGCGCCGCGGTGGGCCATCCAGTTCTCCGCGTCCACCAGCAGGGGAAAACCGCACCAACTGAAGACCTTTTGCACCGTCTCGATCAGCTTGACGCCAAAGACCGGCGCGGGCGAGACAATGATGGCTGAAGGGTGATCCAGTAGGGCTTGTTGCAGCTCGCTCAAGGCCTCCCAGTCCAGCAGGCCGGAAGGTTGCTTGAGGGTAAATTCGCTGCGCCAGCGTCGGGTGCGGGTGTCGAGTACCACCAGCGCCGGGGTGGTGGGCAATACGTAGTGCCACTGCTGGAATTTCAGCAAGGCCTCCAGCAACGCGTCTTGCGCCGTCGCGTCGAGATGATTGGCCTGTACCTGGCCGGTCAGTGCCTGGGTCTGGTCCAGCAGTTCGCCAAACACCTGAGGCTGGTTGCCCCAGCCTTGGCATAGCAGATACGCCAGCAAGGCATTGCCGATGATGCGCTTGGAGAAGGGGTGGCCGTAGGCGGTTTCTTCCCACTGGGCGCTGAGGTTCCAGTCGTCGGTGATGTCGTGATCGTCGAACATCATCAACGTTGACAGGTGCGCGAATACCCGCGCCACCCCAGGCAGGCCGTCGCGGAACTGGTCGATATGAACCTGTTCGCGGGCGTAGCGTTGCTGTTCTTGCGCGCTCAGCGGCGGCGGTTCTGGCGTGATCAGTGCCCAGGGTGTCGGCGACCAGGCCAGCAGGTACATCGCGATCACTTCGGCAAAGGTCACCAGGTGATTGTCGGCGGTGCTGCTGGTGAAGATTGGTTTCTTCACGCCGCCGAAAAAGCGTTCGCGCAAGGTCTCGTTACTGTCCAGTGCGGGAAGCAGGTCGGCCCGGTGGTAGTAGCTGGCGCGATGCCCATAAAGGCTGGGGCTGTCGCTCACCACCGCGCCCTCCAGGTACTCATCGAACAGGCCCAGGCGCGTAATCAGCCCATGAATGGCCCGCAGCATGGGCCCTGCGACGTCGTCGGCGTAGATCTGGTCGCCATTCATCATCAACAAGGCTGGGCGTTCGAGCGGTGTGCGGGCGTCCGCCAACAGACGGTCGACACACAGCAAGCCTTCGTCGGCACGGTGGTGGGGTTTGCGGCACGAGCCATGCACCAAGTGATGGATGCGGCTATGCAGCACGAAGCTTGGCGTAGTCGCGTCGCCATACAGCAAGTGCGGTGCCCACTGTGCAATGCCGAGGCCGTCGATCAACAGGTCGTAACCGATGATTTCGTCCTGCGGCAGGGCGTGGCTCAGGGCTACGTCGATCAGGTGGATAAAGGCATGGCGCCCTACGGGTACGACTTGACAGTGCGTCGCATCGAGCAGGATATCCAGCGCCTCGCCCGAGGGTAATTGCAGCGTCAAGGACATTGGCAGCGTACGGCTGCCCACCAACCAGATAACCAGGCGCTGCGGCTCCAGGCGCCTTAGGAGGGGGCCCGCAATGACCGCGGGCAAAGTGTCGGGTTGAAGCATCGACGGAGTGGCTCACACGAAATAGATCGTAAAGAGTAGCGCAGTGGATGTCGGTGTTTTGTCAACGCAGTGCAGCGTCGGATGTTAGTCAGGTCAGTCGGCCCTGTCCGAGGGCGTCCATGGAGGGGCGCCTTGGCCGCGGTGGCGGTTCGGTCTGGCTGTTTGTGTGGGGTGAAGGCTTGACGACCGCCTGCTGGGTTTGCGCGTTTTGGTGGGCGTAATAGGTGTAAAAGGCGTGGCTGATGATCATGGTGAACCCCTTACTCAAATGGAGGATTGTTTCCGCATCAATACTCCCTTTGAGTGCGCACTGTTTCAGTGGCATTGGCCGGATTGTTCGTTCCCGGCCAAAGGTATCCGCATGTTGGGTTTAGAGAGAGGTCGCGTTTCAGGCGGGCTTTGGCACCGTAAACCTGAACTCACTACCGCACCCCAACTCACTTTCGGCCTCGATGCGCCCACCATGGGCTTGGACAATCCCCTGTGTGATATACAGTCCCAGTCCGCTGCCGGTGGGGTTGTTTTCAGTCTGGGTCCAATAGCGATCGAACACATGGGGCAAATCGTCCGGCGCAATGCCTTCACCGGAGTCGCGCACCGAAAATACAATCTCCTCACCGTTGCTCATGGCGCTGATGCCGATGTTGCCTTGGCGAGGGGTGAACTTGATCGCATTGCCGATCAGGTTCGACAGCACCTGGAACAAGCGCTCCGGGTCGGCCTTGATCTGCAGGCCGGGCTCGACATTGAACGACAGGTCGATGCCTTTTTCCGAGGCCAGTGGGGCCAGCAACGAATACGCCTCTTCAAAGATCTGGCTGACGTCCAGCGCCACCGGCTTGACCACATAGCGCCCGGCCTCGATCTTCGAGGTGTCGAGCAAGTCTTCCAGCAACACATTCATGCGCCCGGCGGCCTGTTGCATGGTGTCGATCGCGGAAGAGATACGGCGTGAGGTGTGTGGGCCATCGGAGCTGAAGGCTTTTTGCATCATGCCGCACAGCATGGAGATGACCGTCATCGGGTTACGCAGGTCGTGAGAAACCACCGCCACCAGTTCGTCCCGCGCCCGTACCGCTTGTTGCTCGCGCAGCACCTGCCGGGACAGATCGTTCTCCAGGGCCGAGCGGCGCAAATCGTTGGCGGCAAACAGGTCGCCATGGCTCCATTTGGTGGAGATGCCGGCCATTTCCACTTTCCAGATTTCAAACGAGGTGCGTGGGCGAAGGCGCATGCCCGCGTCGCAGGTTTCCAGATTCAGCGGCTTCTGCGGGTCGCCACTCCAGTGGATGTTCTCTTTGACTTCCGGGCGAAACCACAACACACCGTTATCCACAGGCTTGGGCAAGCTCATGGCGAGCACGCCGCTGGCCACGCTCTGGAACTCAGCGGCAGGCGGGTAAACCGAGGCCAGGTTATGGCTGGAAAATACCGGTTCACCGTTGGCCTGCAACCACTTGTGCAGCGCGCGTATCTGCGCCGGTTCCGGGCAATTGCCGTAGCGGTGCAGTTGTTTATCTTCGATGATCGCCACGCCGCCGGAGAGGGTCAGGTCCATCAGCATTCGGCCTTGTTGGGCCAGGCCGTCGAAGACGTTATTGGCAGAGGCTTTCATCGCCAGGTCCAGCAGCGCCAGCGCTTCGACTTTCTCGTCGCGCTGGCGGGTCAGCTCCAGGGCCTCCATGGCACTGATCTGCAATGACAGCACCTGGCCGATGGTCTGGCAGGCCATGCGCAGGTCATTAGGTACCAGCAGCGGCTCACGGTTGCCGCAGCTGATCAGGCCCCAGAGTTTGTCGCCCTTCATCAACGAAATACTCATGGACGACAACACGCCCATGTTCTGCATGTACTGGCAGTGAATCGGCGACACGCTGCGCAGGGTGGCGAAGCTCAGGTCCAGGGGCTGCCCGGTGTCCGGGCGCAATTTGGGCACCAGCGGTACCGGTTCGTAGGACGCATTCGGGATGATCCGTAGCCAGTTGGTGCGATACAGCTCCCGAGCCTGCTCGGGGATGTCGGACGCGGGGAAGAACAGCCCGTTGAACAATTCCATTGACGGCGCCGAGGCCTCCGCGATCACCTGGCCATGGCCTTCCTCTTCGAAGCGATAGATGAGCACCCGGTCATAACCGGTCATGGCCTGGATTTCGTTGACGGTGATGGCGTAGAGCGCCTCCAAGGTCTTTGCCGATTGCAGGCGGTGCAGCATCTTGCCCAGATCGCTGGTGCGGCCATTGTGCGCTCGGGGTTTGAAATCCTTGAGCCGTGGTTCGAATTCCAGCACTAACACGCCCTGGTGGCGATGCAACAGGCCTTCGAACTGCTCACCCTTGAAGGTGATCAGCAGGGGCGGCGAGTCCAGGAATGCGCTGTCCTCGGCCATGGTTCGCACGGCCTGGGCGTACTCCTCGCCAATCAATCTGTGCAACGGTTGATCCAACAGCGCCTCGGGGGCGTGGCCGAACAACGTACCGACGTTGGCACTTACCTGAATAATGTTCAGGCCAGGTTCCGACAAAGTCAGCAGCACGCCGTGGGGCTGGATGGCCCCCGGAAAACGAATGGGTTCGTCGGCGCAGTTGGCAAGCAGCTCTTCAAAATCTTCGGGTTTCATAGCAATACCTCCTGGCTGTCGAGCCATTGCTCAAAGCCGCTGAATGTCGAACGGGCCGCCATCACCGCGCGCGCGGCGGCATCTGTATCCAGTGGCTGGCGGCTCAGATAATCGAGGAAATCTTTCCAGCGCCGTCCGGTCTCGGCGCCGTATACATTGAGAAAGGCACCGCCGTTGTCGGCGTTCACATCCAGGCGCAGGGCCATTTCCCGGCGCAGCACTTGGCCACCCAGGGTGGCGCCTTCCAACACATACAGGGCGCCGAGACACGCAGCCGGCGTGTCTAATACGGGGAGTTGGGCACAGCGAGGCAGGGCATGGATGGCGTGGTCAGTCAGGCCGAGTGCGTGCAGGTCATGGACCAGTGTTGGCGTTTTCACACGCAACACAGGCTCATATCCATCGGGAATCAAACCGCTGTCATACAGCGCCGCTTCCATCGGCTGATAAAAGCCGTAGTACGCTTGCAGCAGGCGCCGATACCACTGGGCATCCAGGCGCTCGGAAAAAAACGGCAGGCGCTGTTCCAACGCTACATGCAGCAGGCCCGTGCCCGTGCGCAACGTTTCCAACAAGGAGGGCGCACTAACGTCATGGGCCTGTGAATGCATTCAATGAGCTCGAACTGTGGGCCTGTCGGCCATGAATGACGCGTGAAAATGGGCGACGATTCTACACAACTCATTGTCGTCAGCTGAACGCAGAAGCGAAAAGGCTGACCAGCGGATCAGAAAAGTCGCTCCCTGCACCTTACATGACCGCAGAACTGGCCCTCAAGTTCGGTTGAAATGATATCGCGCTGCTATCAATGCAGGGGCAGGCCCTAGTGCGTCAATGCTGTCTGCACGCACTCAAGCAAGTGGTCGGTACTCCAGGGCTTGGGCAGAAACCGCACGGAACTGCCCAACTCGGCGGCGATTTTCGTATTACCTGAGGTCAGCACTACTTGTACTTCAGGCCAGCGGTGGGCGACCACACGGCTCAAGTCATAACCATTGAGCAAGCCGGGCATTTGAATATCACTGACAATCAAATCCACCGGGTCATCGCCGCGCTCCAGGTAAATCATCCCTTCGTCTGCCGATGCAAACGATGTCACCACCGCACCAAAGTCTTCCAGCACATCTACCATCAACGCCCGAATGATCTCGTCGTCTTCCAATACCAAAATCGATGGCTGAGCCATGATCCTTACTCCACCATCAGGGGTTCAGTAAGGTGGAGTAGGGGTTGGGTATATAGGTTCGATTGGATGTTTTTTAAGCGATGGGTGGTCGTTTGGTCACTTGTGAGCCATGGGCACGACAATCCGTTAAGGTGAACGCCACCCTTTCGTCCCAAGGAATGCCATGTTTAACCGTAACCCGCTCGTGCCGGAACTGATCGTCACTCGCCTCAGTGTCAGCCTGGCGTTCTGGGTCGAACAGTTAGGCTTCACCATCGCCTACCAGCGCGCTGAAGAAGGCTTTGCCTACCTTGACCTTAACGGCGCGCAAATCATGCTCGAACAATACGACCCCGACGCCGGCCAGTGGCTGACCGCACCGTTGCAGCCACCGTTCGGGCGCGGCATCAACCTGCAAATCGATGTGCCCGCCGTGACGCCTATCCTGCAACGGTTGGCGCACATTGGCTGGCCATTGTTCCGCGATGTTGAAGATGCCTGGTACCGAGCCGGTGACGTGGAGGCCGGGCAGCGCCAGTTCATCGTGCAAGACCCGGACGGTTATCTGGTGCGTCTGGTGCAGCGGCTGGGGGAAAGGCCGGTCGAACAGGCATAATCCACGGCAACAGCCGATAGGGAGACCTGAATGAAGTATGTGTTATTGACCCTCGCCCTCACCGTTATCGCTGCCCCCGCGCTCGCTGCGGGCGACGCCGAGGCGGGCGGCAAACTCTTCTCCAAGACCTGCGGCGGCTGCCACAGCATTGGTGAGGGTGCGCGGGGTGGTTTTGGCCCGGAACTGAACGGCATCATTGGCCGGCCTGCCGGTACCACCACGGACTACCAGTATTCGGATGCGATGAAGAACTCGGGCGTGGTGTGGACGCGGGAAAAACTGGCGGCCTACATTGAGGACCCGAAGGCGGTGGTCAGTGGTACGCGGATGATCTTCTGGGGGATCAGTGACCAAGAGAAGATTGAAAATATCCTGGCGTACTTAGCGACATTCCAGCCCAAGTGAGGCGCCCAGGCTGACGGCTACCACCGGGCACAACGCGATCAGAGGCGGGGGGCTTGCCTTCATGCCCGTCAGTTAAACGCAGCCCCTTGTGGGAGCGGACTTGCTCGCGAAAGCGGTGGGCCGGTGACTGAATAGGTGACTGATACAAAGCATTCGCGAGCAAGCCCGCTCCCACATTGAGCTGGGTTCGGCTCAAGGTATATCTTTTTCAAAGTTTTTTGGCGCCGAGGGAATGAGACGTTTGGCAATCGCAGCGGTGACCACATTGACCTTTGGAATGGACGGCGGTTGACGGATTGGCTGAGTTATCCGCGTATCCAGCTGGGGTTTTCGATTGAGGGGACGTTCTCGGACTATCACGAGTCCAGGGAAATCTGGTTTTGGAAGGTCATATGAAATTGGTTAAGGGCGTGGTGTTTGTCGTCGGGGTGGTTGTAGTGGCGCTCGGAGTGTTTAACGGTTTGGTGGTGGTCGTGTCTGCGTATTTTGGGCCGTTTTATCAAGGGGATGCGGATCAGAGCAGGAATTTTGGGCTTTGGTTGGTTGGGAATGGGGTTGTGGTTTTGGGAGCAGCGTTCAGTGGGGCGGTTTGGTATTGCAGGCGTTTGAGTAGGTGGCGGGAATGAAAATGTGTCCGAGTATTAAGTGAATCAGCGGCTGTGATTTTTCCTTAAAGGGCATCGCAGGCAAGCCAGCTCCCACATTTTGAGCGATGTGTATCAGTTGAGCCGCAATAAAAAAGACCTTGAAGCACCAAGGTCTTTTTTGTGCCTGCGGATCAACTCAGCAGGTGCTTGGAAATCAGCCGCGAGATTTCCACGATCGAGGTCTTGCCAGTGAATTCGAACTTCACCTTCCCCAACGACGAAAAGTAAATCTCCAACTCCGAATCAAGATCAAACGTCCCGGACGTTTCCACCGAGTACGCCACGATGTTCTTGTACGGCAATGAGGTGAAGTCCTTCTTGCTGCCGGTAATCCCCTGCACGTTAACCGCGATGATGCGTTTAGTGGTGAACACGACGCCGTCGCGCATGGCCTTGTAGGCGTCGACCACTTCTTCGCCGTCCAGCAGCAGGGCTGCTACGCGTTCGGCGTATTCGTTGTTTTGCTTGAGTTTGAAGAAGCCTTTGTTGTTGAAGTCGATCATGTGCCTGTCCTGGGTAAGGGGTGCCGCCGGTGTATGACGTTTTGCTTGCGGATCTGTATCTAACGCCTGGGCCTTCAAGCCCCTAGCATGACGCTCAACACGACCGCGTCGGCGAAGGGTTTCACGCTGGCAGCATAAAAAACAGGAGCCAATCCATGCCTGATATATCCAGCTTGCTCGCCTACGGCCTGATTTCACTCGGCATGGTACTGACACCGGGGCCGAACATGATCTACCTCATTTCCCGCTCCATCTGCCAGGGGCGCACGGCGGGGTTGATTTCCCTTGGCGGCGTGGCGCTGGGGTTTGTGGTGTATATGGTGTGCGCGGCGCTGGGTATCACGGCGTTGGTGATGGCGGTACCCTTTGCCTACGACGCGTTGCGGCTCGGTGGTGCGCTGTATCTGGTGTACCTGGCGTGGCAGGCGGTCAAGCCGGGTGGGCGCTCGCCATTCCAGGTGCGCGACTTGCCCAAGGACAGCCCGCGCAAGTTGGTCACCATGGGCTTGGTCACCAACCTGCTCAATCCCAAAGTGGCGGTGATGTATTTGTCGCTGCTGCCCCAGTTCATCGACCCGAATGGGCATGGCAGTGTGCTGATGCAATCCCTGGCGCTGGGCTCCCTGCAGATTGTTATCAGCGTGAGCGTCAACGCGGTGATTGCCTGCATGGCGGGTTCCATCGCGGTGTTCTTCGTCACCCGGCCGGGTTGGCAGGTGTTGCAGCGCTGGCTGATGGGGTCGGTGTTGATGGGCTTGGCGGTGCGGATGGCGGTGGAAGGGCGGCGCTAAATCTGCTTTCAGCGTGCCATGACGTTGACGATCACATGCAGGATGAATGCAGGTCCGTAGCAGGGGCGCCTGTGTTCATCTTCGATACGCCAGATCGAGGTGACCGTACAGGTCTCCCGCGGCGCTCCAAACTCCACCGTGATATGCACCGGCTGCCCAGGCAGGGTTTCGGCGATCGGTACTTCGCTGTCAAGGCTGCGCAGGTGGCTGTCCATCACCACTTCCAGGGGCTCGCCTGTAGCCGTTCGACGGGCGATGACGTATTCACCGTCTACTCGTACCAATCGTCGACCGCGCCAGGCGCGGGTGCCCACATTCTGGATCTCCCAGGTTTTCTGAAATGTTTCGCCTGGCAACACGACGGTTTGGTCGGGGGTGGTGACATCGGCGTTGAATACCACAACGTCGCCAAGATCATGCAGGCCGATGGCTCGGTTGGTGGTTGCCATTGAATGGGCATCGACGGGCGAGCCGGACAAATCGGCGAAGTAGCGGAACAGCATTAAGGGGGACACCTGCAGCGCCTTGGCCAATTTGATCAAGGTGCGTACCGACGGATCTTTTGAGATGCCACCCGCCAATCCGTACAAATAGGTTCGTGAAATACCGGCTTCCTTAGCCAGGGTAGTCATGGACTTTCCCAGTTCCCGACTGCGTCGTATGACCAGTGCCTGGAGGGTGTCGCGGGTTTTGATGCTCATGTCCGTATGTGATCCCCCAATCCTTGAAAAAAGTCGTCAACTTGTTCGCCAAAAAGGACAACTTGCTCGCCGTTGCGTGTATTGGACCGTGCACACTCGCAACCTGCTAGCGACGTTGTGAAGGACATGGATCGGTCCCTTTCTGTTTGACTATATCCAGTGTCGCGGTTTCTCGCATGCTTGCGAACCTGGTGTGTTGCATTCCTTTACAACTATCTTTGGATATAGCTATGTCTCAATTTAAAGCATGCTGCGAATCCATAGCCCGATCAGGCTTTGGCATCCTGCAAATTCCTGATTCGATGTTGCAGGACTACAAAAAGATCATTGATGGGTATTCGGCCATTCCCCAGGCCATCAAGGATGAATTTTCCTTTGCCCAGGACACGGATGGGTTTTTCCCTTTTGGCGCCGAGTACTCCCTTGCCGAGGATCACCCGGACCTGTGCGAGCGGTTTTGTTACTGGCCCGCGCACGCTTCAAAAAGAACCGCTTTCGAATTCACCCGAAGTACTTTCGTGGCCGCAGTCGGCAGTTATGAGCGACAGATGAGCGAGTTGGCCCAGGGAGTGATGGATGGCATTTGCGAGGAGTTTGGCGTTCAAACCTTGGCCCCCTTTCGCTCTGCATCGTACATCCAGTTGTGTGTCTATGGTCCACAGGCCAAAGACAGTTCTCGTCAATATGCCCAGGATCCTCATGAAGACGGGCATATGCTTTCGTTTATCAAGCCTACCCGCGAAGGGCTGGTTTTGATGAAAGGACGATCATTGGAGCCGGTACGCCTTCTGGAGAACGAGGTCGCGGTGCTGGCGGGCTCCTTGCTGACAGAACTCTCTGATCATGCCGTGCCTGCCGCCTACCATGCTGTACTTGCACCTAGCAAACCGGTTGCCAGAAGTTCATTGATCTACTTTGCAAACCCCAATCCGGATCAGTTGCTAACGACCTTTTATCGTCAGAAACCCATTGAGCTGGGCAGTACTGTGAATGCTCGTCATACCGGTTTCGGTAATCAACCGATTCAACTGCGCTAAATAGTCCTGGAGGGCTCGAACAGTCCATGTTTCCTCACTTCAATGCCCTTTACCTCGAAGGTTTGCTCTTGGGTATCGGACTGTTCGCCGCCCCTGGCCCGAAAGACACCTTGGTGATCCGCCAAGGTGTCGGTCGCGGGCCGATCTGGGGCGTTGTCGCTATTTGCGTATTGGCCGATATTTTCCTGATCGCTTTCGGGGTCACGGGTTTAGGTTCGTTGTTGGGAAGTCGGCCTGAGGTGATGGCACTATTGCTGTTGTCCGGCGCTGCCTATCTGCTTTGGTTTGGTGGCCAACGTCTGTTGGCTTGTATCCGGGATCAGTCCATGCCGGATGCTCAAGGCGGCAACTCGCAAAGAGGGCTGTTGCGCTCGGCGGTCATACTCGGCTTTGCCAACCCTTACGCCTGGCTCGATACCGTGGTGTTGATTGGTTCCATCGGTGCCACGAAACCTGCGGGCCAACAGGCGCTGTTCGCGACAGGCGCCATGACGGCATCACTCGTGTGGTTCGTGGTGTTGGCGCTGTGCTGTCAGCGATTGACGGTATTGTTTCGCAAGCCTGCGGTCTGGCGCTGGCTGGATGCAGGGGTGGCGGTGTTGATGGTTTACCTGGCCGTTATGCTGATCAACGATTCATTGCACATCTTTCAGATAGCCCTTTAGTACGGTCAGCGGGCAGGTCAACTCATCAAGACGAGCGATGTTTTGCACATCGGTGGATAGCCTTTGCAATTCACGCCCGAGAACGCTGTCCGCTCCACCCAATGCAATCAACGCCTGGGTGATGCACTCATCGAGCTTCAACTGGATCTCAGCCAGGTTTCCCTGGCGCACTAACAACCCGAACACCTCGCGCTCATAGCCCTCCATCACCGGATCATCGCGCAGCAATGGGCTGCCGTGGTCAGTCTCATGCACCAGCTTCAGCGCAAACAACGCAACTGCTTCAAGCGTCAACTCCATGGTCCCGCTACCTCCACTGCCACGCCTGGCACTTTTTTGCAGGCGAAAAAAAAGACCTTGAATTTCAAGGTCTTTTTTTAAGATGGTGCCCCGAGGGAGACTCGAACTCCCACTCCTTTCGAAAACGGATTTTGAATCCGCCGCGTCTACCAATTCCGCCATCAGGGCTCAATGGCGGCGAAGTATAGAGATGAGATTACCGTTGGTCAATCACGTTTCATGGTCTATTTTCACTATTTCCGCTAGACTTCCCGGCCCTGCTAGACGAACCCCATCATGCGCGTTGCTGACTTTACTTTTGAGCTCCCTGATTCGCTGATCGCTCGCCACCCTTTGGCCGAGCGTCGCGCCAGTCGACTGCTGACCCTGGACGGGCCCAGCGGTGCCCTCGCACACCGTCAATTCACTGATTTGCTTGAGCATTTGCGCCCAGGCGATCTGATGGTTTTCAACAATACCCGGGTGATTCCGGCGCGGCTGTTTGGCCAGAAGGCTTCCGGCGGCAAGCTGGAAATCCTGGTGGAGCGGGTGCTGGACAGCCATCGCGTGCTGGCCCATGTACGCTCCAGCAAGTCGCCTAGACCGGGGTCGAGCATCCTGATCGAGGGCGGTGGCGAAGCCGAGATGGTCGCGCGCCACGATGCCTTGTTCGAGCTCAAGTTTGCTGAAGAGGTGTTGCCGCTGTTGGAGCGTGTCGGCCATATGCCGTTGCCTCCTTATATAGACCGCCCCGACGAAGACGCGGACCGCGAGCGTTATCAGACCGTGTACTCACAGCGCCTCGGCGCCGTCGCCGCCCCGACCGCCGGGTTGCACTTCGACCAGCCACTGCTGGATGCGATTGCTGCCAAGGGCGTCGACACCGCCTATGTGACCCTGCACGTGGGGGCCGGGACGTTTCAGCCGGTGCGTGTGGATAACATCGAAGACCACCATATGCACAGCGAATGGCTGGAAGTCAGCCAGGATGTAGTGGATGCGGTGGCGGCGTGCAAGGTGCGGGGCGGTCGAGTGGTGGCCGTGGGCACCACCAGCGTGCGTTCGCTGGAGAGCGCGGCACGTGATGGCGTGCTCAAACCGTTCAGTGGCGACACCGATATCTTCATTTTTCCAGGGCGACCTTTTCATGTGGTCGATTGCCTGGTCACCAACTTCCATTTGCCGGAATCCACGCTGTTGATGCTGGTGTCGGCATTTGCCGGTTACCCGGAAACCATGGCTGCCTACCAGGCCGCCATTGCTAACGAGTACCGTTTTTTCAGCTACGGTGATGCGATGTTTATCACCCGTAACCCGGCGCCGCGCGGCCCTGAGGACAACTTATGAGTCGTATGTCGTTTGAATTGCTCGCTACGGACGGCAAAGCCCGTCGCGGCCGCCTGACCTTCCCGCGCGGCACTGTGGAGACCCCGGCCTTCATGCCGGTCGGCACCTACGGCACCGTCAAGGGCATGTTGCCGCGCGACATCGTCGCCACTGGCGCCGAAATCATCCTCGGCAATACCTTCCACCTGTGGCTGCGCCCGGGCACGGAAGTGATCAAGAAGCATGGCGACCTGCATGACTTCATGAAGTGGCAAGGCCCGATCCTCACCGACTCCGGTGGTTTCCAGGTGTTCAGCCTGGGCGCCATGCGCAAGATCAAGGAAGAGGGCGTGACCTTCGCCTCACCGGTCGACGGCGCCAAGGTGTTCATGGGCCCGGAAGAGTCGATGCAGGTCCAGCGCGACCTGGGTTCGGACATCGTGATGATTTTCGACGAGTGCACGCCGTACCCGGCTGATGAAGACGTGGCGCGTATTTCCATGGAGTTGTCGCTGCGCTGGGCCCAGCGTTCGAAGAACGCCCATGGCGATAACACGGCGGCGCTGTTCGGTATTGTCCAGGGCGGCATGCATGAAAGCCTGCGCAAACGCTCGTTGGAAGGCCTCGACAAGATCGGCTTTGACGGCCTGGCCATCGGCGGTTTGTCGGTGGGCGAGCCCAAGCACGAAATGATCAAGGTGCTGGATTATCTGCCGGGCCTGATGCCCGCAGACAAACCTCGTTACCTTATGGGCGTTGGCAAACCGGAAGATCTCGTAGAGGGTGTGCGCCGCGGTGTGGACATGTTCGATTGCGTGATGCCAACCCGTAATGCCCGCAATGGGCATCTGTTCATCGATACAGGCGTGCTGAAGATCCGTAACGCGTTCCATCGCCATGATGATTCGCCGCTGGATCCTACCTGTGACTGCTACACCTGCCAGAACTTCTCCCGTGCTTATCTGCACCATCTGGACAAGTGCGGGGAAATGCTGGGTAGCATGTTGAATACCATCCACAATTTGCGTCATTACCAAGTCCTGATGGCTGGTTTGCGCGAGGCTATTCAACAGGGTACATTGGCCGCCTTCGTCGATGCCTTCTATGCCAAGCGTGGCCTCCCTGTGCCGCCCTTGGACTGAGTTTTCCGACCCTAAGATTCACTATTTGCAACTGGAGTGCTAAATGAGCTTTTTTATCTCTAACGCCATGGCTGACGCCGCTGCGCCTGCTGCTGCCGGCCCTATGGGCGGTGGTTTCGAGTGGATTTTCCTGGTCGGCTTCCTGGTCATCTTCTACCTGATGATCTGGCGTCCACAGGCCAAGCGCGCCAAAGAGCAGAAAAACCTGCTGGGCAGCCTGCAAAAAGGCGACGAAGTCGTGACCACTGGCGGCATCGCCGGCAAGATCACCAAGGTTTCCGATGCTTTCGTGGTACTGGAAGTCTCCGACACCGTGGAAATGAAGTTCCAGAAGGGCGCCATCGCCGCCACGCTGCCTAAAGGCACGCTCAAAGCGATCTAAGTAACAACCTTTACCAATCGACGGGGCGCGCAAGGCGCCCCGCGTTATAAGCGGGCGGCGTGATGCTGAACAAATACCCTCTGTGGAAATACGTACTGATCCTGGCGGTGCTGGCGATCGGCTTTATTTATTCCGCTCCCAATCTCTATCCTGATGACCCGGCGATCCAGATCTCTGGCGCCAGCACTTCGCTGCAGGTCAATCAGGCTGATCTGGACCGTGCGAGCAAAGCGCTCAACGACGCGGGTATCCAGGTTAAAGCGGCAACCTTGGCAGCTGGTTCCAAAGGCGGCTTGTTGCGCCTCACCAAGCAAGAAGACCAATTGCCGGCCAAAGATGTCGTACGCAAGGCCATGGGTGATGACTACGTTGTCGCGCTCAACCTGGCCCAGACCACGCCACAATGGCTGCGCAGCATTGGCGCGCACCCGATGAAGCTGGGTCTGGACTTGTCCGGTGGTGTGCACTTCCTGCTGGAAGTCGACATGGACAAGGCCCTGGACGCACGTCTGAAAGTCTACGAAGGCGACGTGAAGAGCCTGCTGCGCAAAGAGAAGCTGCGCTATCGCAGCCTGCCGCAGCTCAACGGTGCCATTCAGCTGGGCTTTGCTGACGAAGCGTCCCGCGAACAGGCCCGTGCGCTGATCCGCAAGAACTTCAATGATTTCGACATCGTGCCTGCCGACCTCAATGGTCAAGCGGTACTGCGTCTGGCGATGAGCCCGGCCAAGATCGCCGAAATCCGCGAATACTCCATCAAGCAGAACTTGACCACGGTGCGTAACCGCGTCAACGAGCTGGGTGTGGCCGAGCCGATCGTGCAGCGCCAGGGCGCCAACCGTATCGTGGTTGAGTTGCCGGGCGTACAGGACACCGCTGAAGCCAAGCGTATCCTCGGCAAGACCGCCAACCTGGAGTTCCGTCTCGCGGCAGACCCAGGCGCTACGCGTGCCACTTCCGAAGAGTTCGAATTCCGTGAAGGCAACCGTCCTCCTGCGTTGATCGAGCGTGGTTTGATCATCACCGGTGACCAGGTGACCGACGCCAAGGCCGGTTTCGGCGAGCACGGTACGCCTGAAGTGAACATCCGCCTGGATGGCCATGGCGGCGAACTGATGAGCCGCGCCACGCGCAGCAACGTCGGTCGCAGCATGGCAGTGATCTTCATCGAGCAGCGCCCGGTGACCACCTACACCAAGCAGATGGTCAACGGCGTCGAGAAAGACGTGCCGGTGCAGACCTTCAAGGAAGAGAAGAAGATCATCAGCCTGGCGACCATCCAGTCGCCGCTGGGTGCTCAGTTCCGTATCACTGGCCTGAACGGCCAGGGCGAGTCGTCCGAGCTGGCGTTGCTGCTGCGTGCCGGTGGCCTGGCTGCACCGATGTACTTCGCTGAAGAGCGTACCATCGGTCCGAGCCTGGGTGCCGACAACATCACCAAGGGTGTCGATGCAGCGCTGTGGGGCATGTTGTTCGTGTCGCTGTTCATCATCGCCATCTACCGCTTCTTTGGTGTGATCGCCACCGTTGCCCTGGCGGGCAACATGGTGATGTTGCTGGCTCTGATGTCGTTGCTGGGTGCCACACTGACCCTGCCAGGTATTGCCGGTATCGTACTCACCATGGGTATGGCGGTGGATGCCAACGTGCTGATCTTCTCGCGGATTCGTGAAGAGATCGCCGCCGGCATGACCGTGCAGCGTGCAATCAACGAAGGCTTCGGCCGGGCATTTACCGCGATCCTCGACTCCAACCTGACCACGCTGTTGGTCGGCGGGATTCTCTTCGCCATGGGCACAGGCCCGGTGAAAGGCTTTGCGGTGACCATGTCCCTCGGGATCTTTACCTCGATGTTCACGGCCATCATGGTGACCCGCGCAATGGTCAACCTGATCTTTGGCGGGCGTGACTTCAAGAAGTTGTGGATTTAAGGGGCTGCCATGTTACGTACAATCAACTTCATGGGCGTTCGCAACGTTGCGTTCGGCGTCACCGTGCTCCTTACCGTTCTGGCGTTGTTCAGCTGGTTCCATAAGGGTCTGAACTACGGCCTGGACTTCACCGGCGGTACGCTCATCGAGCTGACCTACGAGAAGCCGGCCGACGTTACCCTGGTGCGCAGCGAGCTGGTCAAGGCCGGCTATCACGAAGCCGTGGTACAGAGCTTTGGTGCCACCACCGACCTGCTGGTGCGTATGCCTGGCGAAGACCCGCAACTGGGTCACCAGGTAGCCGAGGCCTTGCAAAAGGTCGGCGGCGATAACCCTGCGTCGGTCAAACGCGTCGAGTTCGTCGGCCCGCAAGTGGGTGAAGAACTGCGCGACCAGGGCGGCCTCGGCATGCTGATGGCGCTGGTCGGCATCATGATCTACCTGGCGTTCCGCTTTCAGTGGAAGTTCGGTGTCGGCGCCATTGTGTCGCTGATCCACGACGTGGTCGTCACCGTGGGTATCCTGGCCTACTTCCAGATCACCTTCGACCTGACCGTATTGGCAGCCGTGCTGGCGATCATTGGTTACTCGCTCAACGACACCATCGTGGTATTCGACCGGGTTCGTGAGAACTTCCGTGTACTGCGCAAGGCGACGTTGATCGAGAACATCAACATCTCCACCACCCAGACCCTGCTGCGGACCATGGCGACGTCGATCTCCACCTTGCTGGCGATTGCTGCGCTGATGATCTTCGGCGGCGACAACCTGTGGGGCTTCTCCCTGGCGCTGTTTATCGGCGTTCTGGCGGGTACCTACTCGTCGATCTACATCGCCAACGTGGTGCTGATCTGGCTGAACCTCAACAGCGAAGACTTGATCCCTCCTGCCGCTACCGACAAGGAGGTCGACGACCGTCCTTGATGGGCGCTTGTTGATCCGCTGTTACAAGAAAGGCGCGAGTATTGAACTCGCGCCTTTTTTTTTGCTCCAAGGCTGGGTATAGCGCGGATCTTTCGGTCCGCTTGTGATGGTCAGGAGGTTCATGTGAACAAGTCGTTGCTGGTTGGTGCGGTATTGGGTGCTGTCGGTGTGACTGCCGGAGGCGCTGTTGCCACCTACAGCCTGGTAAAAAGCGGCCCTGAGTATGCGCAAGTGCTGGCGGTGCAGCCGGTGAAAACCCAGATTAAAACCCCTCGTGAGGTCTGCAAGGACGTCACTGTGACCCGGCAGCGTCCGGTGCAGGACCAACATCAAATCGCCGGTACCGTGGTGGGCGCCCTTGCGGGTGGCCTGCTGGGCAACCAGATTGGTGGCGGTAACGGTAAGAAGCTGGCCACCGTGGCTGGTGCAGTCGGTGGTGGCTACGCCGGTAACAAGGTTCAGGAAGGTATGCAGAACCGCGATACCTACACCACTACTCAAACTCGCTGTAATACCGTTAACGACATCAGTGACAAGGTGGTCGGTTATGACGTGCGTTACAACCTGGATGGCAAGGAAGGTACCGTGCGTATGGAGCGTGACCCTGGCAGCCAGATTCCGGTGGATAAAGAAGGTCGTCTGATCCTGGGTCAGAACCAGCAGTAATCCCCAGGTCTGGTTTCGATCCAAATGTGGGAGCTGGCTTGCCTGCGATGGCGGTGGGTCAGTAACTAATAAGTTGGTTGGCAGCCCGCCATCGCAGGCAAGCCAGCTCCCACATTGGATTGTATTGAGTCAGTTGGAATTGGTTTTTTGCTAAATCCCAGGCATAAAAAAAGCACCCCGTGGGGTGCTTTTTTTTTGCTCGCTCGCTTAACGCTTCAGCGAAGCCGGCAGGTGCGGCTGGATCGCCGTCAGTACTGCCTTGAAGCATTTGGTGTTGCCAGCCACGACGTGGCCTTTCTCCAGGAAGTCATGACCACCGGTGAAGTCGCTCACCAGGCCGCCCGCTTCCTGAATCAGCAGGGCGCCAGCAGCCATGTCCCACTCTGACAGGCCCGACTCCCAGAACGCATCAAAACGACCGGCGGCTACATACGCCAGGTCCAGGCTGGCTGCACCGGCGCGGCGGATGCCGGCGGTCTGGCCAACCAGGGCGCGGAACATGCCCAGGTAGTTTTCCAGGTTGTCCATCTGGTCGTCGCGGAACGGGAAGCCGGTACCCAGCAGGGCGCCGTCCAGGCTGGTGCGGCCGCTGACACGCAGGCGGCGGCCGTTCAACTGGGCACCACGACCACGGCTGGCGGTGAATTCTTCCTGGCGAACCGGGTCCAGCACAACGGCGTGTTCCAGGCGGCCACGGTATTTGCAGGCGATGCTCACGGCAAAGTGCGGGATGCCGCGCAGGAAGTTGGTGGTGCCATCCAGTGGGTCGATGATCCACAGGTAGTCTTCGCCTTCGCCGCTGCCTTTGTGCAGGCCGGTTTCTTCGCCGAGGATGCCGTGGGTAGGATAGGCCTTACGCAGAGCGTCGATGATTTTCTGTTCGGCGGCGCGATCCACCTCGGATACATAATCCTTGGCGTCTTTTTCGTCGACCTTGATGGTATCCAGGCGCTCGATGGAGCGGAAAATCAATTCACTGGCGCTGCGGGCGGCGCGCAGCGCGATATTCAGCATGGGCTGCATGGATAGGTCACCTAAGGTTGTTAAAGAAAGCCGAGCATTCTAGCAGAAACTTTCTTCAGGTGAAGGACGACGTTCGCTTTCATGGCATAACCTTAGGCGGTTCTGTAAGATTTGCTCCCCTTTCCTGTGTCCGAGAGCGCCTCCCTTGCTGCAAAACATTCGTGTCGTCTTGGTCAATACCAGTCATCCCGGCAACATCGGCGGGGTGGCGCGAGCCATGAAAAACATGGGGCTGACGCGCCTGGTGCTGGTCGAACCGCGGATATTCCCGCACCACGAGGCTGATGCCCGTGCGTCCGGCGCCAATGACTTGCTTGAAAATGCCCAGGTGGTCGCCACCTTGGAGGAAGCCCTGGTCGGCTGCAATCTGGTGCTCGGCACCAGCGCCCGTGATCGGCGTATCCCTTGGCCGCTGCTGGATCCGCGTGAATGCGGCACCAAAGTGGTGGAAGAGGCTGCTGGCGGTGCTGAAATCGCCTTGGTATTCGGCCGTGAAGACTCCGGCCTTACCAACGAAGAGCTGCAGCGATGTCATTACCACGTGCATATCCCCTCAGATCCTGAGTTCAGTTCGCTGAACCTCGGGGCGGCGGTGCAGGTGCTGACTTATGAAGTGCGCATGGCCTGGCTGGCTGCTGCCGGCCAGCCGAGCAAAGTGGAAAAGGAAGAGGTTGCCTCAACCAAAAGTGGCGAGTTGGCCACCATGGACGAGCTGGAACGGTTCTATGAGCACCTGGAGCAAACCCTGGTCGCCATCGAATTCCTCGACCCTGAAAAGCCACGGCACTTGATGGCGCGCCTGCGTCGCTTGTACGGCCGCAGCTCGGTGAGCCGGGCTGAAATGAACATATTGCGTGGCATCCTCACGGAAACCCAGAAAGCGGCCCGTGGTGAGCTTCTTAAGCGGAAGGATTAAAAATGTTCGAGCGTTTGCGAGAAGATATCCAAAGTGTTTTCCACCGTGACCCGGCGGCGCGCAACGCCTTTGAAGTGCTGACCTGCTACCCGGGCATGCATGCGATCTGGATCCACCGCCTGTCCGGCGCCCTGTGGGGCATGGGCTGGAAATGGCTGGCGCGGCTGGTATCGAACTTCGGGCGCTGGTTGACCGGTATCGAGATCCATCCGGGTGCCAAGGTGGGTCGCCGGTTCTTTATCGATCACGGCATGGGCATTGTGATTGGCGAAACGGCTGAGATCGGCGATGACGTCACCCTCTATCAAGGCGTGACCCTGGGCGGCACCACCTGGAACAAGGGTAAGCGCCACCCAACGCTGGGCGATGGCGTGGTGGTAGGGGCGGGCGCCAAGGTGCTCGGGCCGTTTACCGTGGGTGCCGGCGCCAAGGTTGGCTCCAACGCGGTAGTGACCAAGGCTGTGCCGCCGGGTGCCACGGTTGTGGGCATTCCGGGCCGGATCATCGTCAAGCCACAAGTCGGTGATGAGCAAGAGGCCAAGCGCAAGGCCATGGCCGAGAAGATTGGCTTTGATGCCTATGGCGTCAGTGAAGACATGCCCGACCCGGTGGCTCGTGCGATTGGTCAATTGCTTGATCATCTGCAGGCGGTGGATGGCAAGCTGGAGGGTATGTGCGGGGCGCTGAAGGAGCTGGGCAGCCCGTACTGTGCCAAAGACTTGCCTGAGCTGCGCGAAGAGGATTTTGCTGAGATCAAGGACGAAACCGCTACCACCAAGGCAGGCTGAGCGTGGTCCACTGTGGGAGCTGGCTTGCCTGCGATTGCGGCGGGCCAGCAACCTATAAGCTAGCTGATAGATAGCTATCGCAGGCAAGCCAGCTCCCACATTTGATCTCCATTGGCTCAGTGGTCTTGCAGCAGGCCTGGTTGCGCTGTTCGATCCGACCCCATCCTGCTATGATTCGCGCGCCCTTTTTACGGGTAATCCTGACTAAAGTACTAGGTCTTATAGTTGACTTAAATACTCGGGAATCGCATACTTGCTCCCATTCTGAAACACCTTGGTACTTGTCCATGAGACTGACTACAAAAGGCCGATACGCGGTGACCGCCATGCTCGACTTGGCCTTGCACGCGCAAACTGGGCCGGTGTCCCTGGCCGATATCTCCGAGCGCCAAGGCATTTCCCTGTCCTACCTCGAGCAGTTGTTCGCCAAATTGCGCCGTAGCAATCTGGTTTCCAGCGTTCGCGGTCCGGGTGGTGGCTATCAGTTGTCCCGCGACATGCAGGGCATTCAGGTGGCTCAGGTGATCGACGCGGTCAACGAATCCGTCGATGCCACCAAATGCCAGGGTTTGGGTGATTGCCATGCCGGCGACACCTGCCTGACGCACCACTTGTGGTGTGACTTGAGCCTGCAGATCCATGAGTTTTTGAGTGGTATCAGCTTGGCTGATCTTGTGACTCGCCGTGAGGTGCAAGAAGTAGCCCAGCGTCAGGACCAGCGCCGTTGCAACACCAAGGCGCCGCGTCTGGACAAGATTGAAGCGTCCGCCGTCGAGTGACAGCCGAAGAGCTAACGGCACGCCAGCCAGCCTGATTTAGGAGAAAGTCCATGAAATTGCCGATTTACCTTGATTACTCAGCGACCACCCCGGTTGATCCGCGTGTCGCGCAAAAAATGAGCGAATGCCTGCTGGTCGACGGAAACTTCGGCAACCCGGCCTCCCGTTCCCACGTGTTCGGCTGGAAAGCCGAGGAAGCGGTCGAGAACGCTCGTCGCCAAGTCGCTGACCTGGTCAATGCCGACCCGCGCGAAATCGTCTGGACCTCCGGTGCCACCGAGTCCGACAACCTGGCTATCAAGGGCGCGGCGCATTTCTACGCGACCAAAGGCAAACACCTGATCACCACCAAGATTGAGCACAAGGCTGTCCTGGACACCATGCGCCAACTGGAGCGTGAAGGTTTCGAGGTCACCTACCTCGAGCCGACCACCGACGGTATCGTCACCCCGGCCATGATCGAAGCTGCGATGCGTGAAGACACCATCCTGGTTTCGGTGATCCACGTGAACAACGAAATCGGCACCATCAATGACATCGCCGCCATCGGCGAACTCACCCGCTCCAAGGGTGTGTTGCTGCACGTCGACGCTGCTCAGTCCACCGGCAAGGTCGATATCGACCTGTCCAAGCTGAAAGTCGACCTGATGTCGTTCTCTGCCCACAAGACTTACGGCCCTAAAGGCATCGGTGCTCTCTACGTAAGCCGCAAGCCTCGCGTGCGCATCGAAGCCACCATGCACGGCGGCGGTCACGAGCGCGGCATGCGTTCGGGCACCCTGGCAACCCACCAGATCGTCGGCATGGGCGAAGCCTTCCGTGTAGCCAAGGAAGACATGGCTGCCGAAAACGTGCGCATCAAGGCGCTGAGTGACCGCTTCTACAAGCAGGTCGAAAACCTTGAAGAGCTGTACATCAACGGCAGCATGACCGCCCGTGTACCGCACAACCTGAATTTGAGCTTCAACTACGTCGAAGGCGAGTCGCTGATCATGGCGCTCAAGGACCTGGCGGTATCGTCCGGTTCGGCCTGCACCTCGGCGTCCCTTGAGCCTTCGTATGTACTGCGCGCCCTGGGCCGCAACGACGAACTGGCACACAGCTCGATCCGCTTTACGTTCGGCCGCTTCACCACCGAAGAGCAAGTCGACTACGCCGCGCAGAAGGTCTGCGAAGCCGTCAACAAGCTGCGCGTTCTGTCGCCACTGTGGGACATGTACAAAGACGGTGTCGATATTTCCAAGATCGAGTGGGCGGCACACTAACTATAGAAGCCGCCACCCAAGCTCTGTAGGAACGTGGCGGAAAACGCAGGCGTTTCTACAGGGTTCCAGAGCGGCCCTGATGAGTGAGGATTCAGTACCATGGCTTACAGCGAAAAGGTCATCGACCACTACGAAAACCCGCGCAACGTCGGCAAGATGAACGCGGAAGATCCTGATGTCGGCACCGGCATGGTCGGCGCTCCGGCGTGCGGCGATGTGATGCGCCTGCAGATCAAGGTCAACGATGCTGGTGTTATCGAAGACGCCAAATTCAAGACTTACGGCTGCGGTTCGGCCATCGCCTCCAGTTCCTTGGCGACCGAATGGATGAAAGGCAAGACCTTGGATGAGGCTGTCACCATCAGCAACACCCAGCTGGCCGAAGAACTGGCGCTGCCGCCAGTGAAAATCCACTGCTCGGTACTCGCGGAAGACGCCATCAAGGCGGCCGTTCGCGACTACAAGCAGAAGAAAGGCTTGATCTAAGCATTTGGCGACGAGTAAGGAGTCAACGATGGCTATCAGCATGACAGAAGCGGCTGCGCAGCACATTCGCCGCTCCCTGAATGGGCGCGGTAAAGGTGAGGGGATTCGTCTGGGTGTACGCACCACGGGCTGTTCCGGCCTTGCCTACGTGCTGGAGTTTGTCGACGAGGTGGTTGCAGAGGATCAGGTGTTCGAAAGTCACGGCGAGAAAGTGATTATCGACCCGAAAAGTCTGACCTACCTGGACGGCACCGAACTCGATTTCGTCAAGGAAGGGTTGAACGAAGGCTTCAAGTTCAACAACCCTAACGTGCGCGGTGAATGTGGCTGCGGCGAAAGCTTCAACATCTGAGGCTACTCGTGGGTACTCCTTGTCATTTCGCTTTATTCGAGCTGCAGCCGAGCTTTCGGCTGGACCTTGAGCAGCTTGCCACGCGCTACCGTGAATTGGCGCGAGGCGTGCATCCGGACCGCTTTGCCGACGCTTCCGAGCGTGAGCAACGCTTGGCGCTGGAGCAATCGGCCAGCCTCAACGAAGCCTATCAGACGCTAAAAAGCCCCCCGAAACGCGCACGTTATTTACTGGCGATGACGGGCGGCGAGTTGCCGATGGAAGTCACCGTGCATGACCCGGACTTCCTGATGCAGCAGATGCAGTGGCGCGAAGAGCTCGAAGACTTGCAGGACGAAGCCGATGTGGCGGGTGTCGTGGTCTTCAAGCGCCGTCTGAAGGCGGCCCAGGATGAGCTCAACGAAAGCTTCGCAGCCTGTTGGGATGATGCGGCGCAACGTGAGCAGGCCGAACGCCTGATGCGGCGCATGCAATTCCTCGACAAGCTCACCTACGAAGTGCGCCAGCTAGAAGAGCGCCTCGACGATTAACCCAGTGCTGCCCGTGATGCACGCCTGATAGACAGATAAGACCTGATTACCATGGCTCTACTGCAAATCGCCGAACCCGGCCAAAGCCCTCAACCGCACCAGCGTCGCCTGGCGGTCGGGATTGACCTGGGCACCACCAACTCCCTGGTTGCTGCCTTGCGCAGCGGCCTGTCCGAGCCACTGCCTGACGCCGATGGGCAGGTGATCCTGCCGTCCGCCGTGCGTTATCACGCCGACCGCACTGAAGTGGGCGAATCGGCCAAATTGGCCGCGTCCGCAGACCCTTTGAACACGGTGTTGTCGGTCAAGCGCTTGATGGGTCGTGGGTTGTCCGACGTCAAGCAATTGGGCGACCAACTGCCGTACCGCTTTGTCGGCGGTGAATCCCATATGCCGTTCATCGACACCGTCCAGGGGCCCAAGAGCCCGGTGGAAGTGTCGGCTGATATCCTCAAGGTGCTGCGCCAGCGTGCAGAAAGCACCCTGGGCGGTGAGCTGGTAGGGGCGGTGATCACTGTTCCGGCGTATTTCGATGACGCCCAGCGCCAAGCCACCAAGGATGCGGCGAAACTTGCCGGCTTGAACGTGCTGCGCTTGCTCAACGAACCGACTGCGGCGGCGGTGGCCTACGGCCTCGATCAGCACGCTGAAGGCCTGGTCGCTATTTATGACCTGGGCGGCGGCACCTTCGATATTTCGATCCTGCGCCTGACCGGCGGTGTGTTCGAAGTGCTCGCGACCGGCGGCGACAGCGCCCTGGGTGGCGATGATTTCGATCACGCTATTGCTGGCTGGATCATCAGCAGTGCTGGCTTATCGGCCGACCTGGACCCAGGCGCGCAGCGCAACCTGCTGCAAACTGCCTGCGCGGCCAAAGAGGCGCTGACTGACGCTGCTTCTGTTGAAGTGTCCTACGGTGACTGGTCGGCACAGCTGACCCGCGAAGCCTTTGATGCGCTGATCGAGCCGATGGTCGCCCGCAGCCTCAAAGCCTGTCGTCGTGCTGTGCGTGATTCCGGTATCGAGTTGGAAGACGTCGGTGCAGTGGTCATGGTCGGCGGTTCCACCCGCGTGCCGCGCGTGCGCGAAGCGGTCGCCGAAGCCTTTGGGCGCCAACCGCTGACCGAAATCGACCCGGATCAAGTCGTCGCCATCGGCGCTGCCATCCAGGCCGATACCCTGGCTGGTAACAAGCGCGATGGCGGCGAATTGCTGTTGCTCGACGTGATCCCGTTGTCCCTGGGCCTGGAAACCATGGGTGGCCTGATGGAGAAGGTGATTCCGCGCAACACCACCATCCCCGTCGCCCGTGCCCAGGACTTTACTACCTACAAAGACGGCCAGACAGCCATGATGATTCATGTGCTGCAAGGTGAGCGCGAGCTGATCAGCGACTGCCGTTCCCTGGCGCGCTTTGAATTGCGTGGCATTCCGGCGATGGTGGCCGGTGCCGCCAAGATTCGCGTGACCTTCCAGGTCGATGCCGATGGCTTGCTCAGCGTGGCTGCGCGTGAGCTGGCTTCGGGCGTGGAGGCCAGCATCCAGGTCAAGCCGTCCTACGGCCTCACCGATGGCGAAATCGCCAAGATGCTGAAGGATTCGTTCCAGTATGCCGGTGACGACAAGGTCGCCCGTGTATTACGCGAGCAGCAAGTAGATGCCCAGCGCCTGCTCGAAGCGGTGCAGGGTGCCCTTGAAGCCGATGGCGAGCGCCTGCTGGATGCCGAAGAACGCATGGTCATTGACCTGCAAATGCAGGAACTGGCCGAACTGATGAAAGGCAACGATGGCTACGCCATCGAGCAACAGACCAAGCGCCTGTCGCAAGTGACTGATGCCTTTGCCGCCCGCCGTATGGATCAGACGGTTAAAGCCGCGTTGGCGGGCCGCAACCTGAATGAAATTGAGGAATAACTGATGCCGCAGGTCACTTTTCTACCGCACGCCGAGCATTGCCCGGATGGCATGGTCGTGGAGGCCGAGACCGGCAAGTCCCTGCTCGACGTCGCGCATGACAACCACATCGAGATCGAAAGTGCCTGTGGCGGTGTCAATGCCTGCACCACTTGCCACTGCATCATTCGTAAAGGTTTCGATAGCCTCAATGAGGCTGACGACCTGGAAGAAGACTATCTTGATAGGGCGTGGGGCCTGGAGCCGACGTCGCGCCTCAGTTGCCAGGCGAAAGTGGGGACTGAAGACCTCACCGTCGAAATCCCGAAATATTCGCTCAACCATGCGGCCGAAGCGCCGCATTGATTCAAGGAAGTGTCATGAGTCTTAAATGGGTTGATGTACAAGAGATCGCTATCCTGTTGGCTGATGGCAACCCGGATCTGGATCCTTACTCCCTGAACTTTGTGGCTTTGCGTGACATGGTCATGGCGTTGCCTGGGTTCGAAGATGAGCGTGATCGTGGTGGTGAAAAGGTCCTGGAAGCTATCCAGACTGCCTGGAAAGAAGAACAGGACTGACGCCTCCCTCACGCAGTTAGGCAATACCCAATAACCCGCGTATAATTCGCGGGTTTAATTTTTCGTAAATTACCGTTTCTGGAGTTACACCATGGCTGTTCAACGTACTTTCTCCATCATCAAGCCTGACGCTGTTGCAAAAAACGTCATCGGCGAGATCACCACTCGTTTCGAAAAAGCCGGCCTGAAGGTTGTAGCTTCGAAACTCAAGCAACTGTCCAAGGCTGAAGCTGAAGGCTTCTACGCTGAGCACAGCGCTCGTGGCTTCTTCGGCGACCTGGTTGCCTTCATGATCTCCGGTCCTGTTGTTGTTCAGGTTCTGGAAGGCGAAAACGCTATCGCTCTGAACCGTGAGCTGATGGGCGCTACCAACCCTAAAGAAGCGGCTGCTGGCACCATCCGTGCTGACTTCGCTGAATCCATCGACGCCAACGCTGTTCACGGCTCGGACTCCGAAGCTGCCGCTGCTCGCGAAATCTCGTACTTTTTCGCTGCTACTGAAGTAACCGCTCGCTAAGCATCGGCTTAAAGAGTGAGGGTGAATCCATGACTACATCGACTGTTAAAACCAACCTGCTGGGTCTGACTCAGCCGGAAATGGAGAAATTCTTCGACTCAATCGGGGAGAAGCGTTTCCGTGCCGGTCAGGTAATGAAGTGGATTCACCACTTTGGCGTCGACGATTTCGACGCCATGACGAACGTCAGCAAGGCCCTGCGCGACAAGCTCAAGGCCATTGCCGAGGTGCGTGGTCCCGAAGTGGTCAGCGAGGACATCTCCAGCGACGGTACCCGTAAGTGGGTCGTGCGCGTGGCGTCCGGCAGCTGTGTCGAGACCGTGTACATTCCCCAGGGCAAACGTGGCACTTTGTGCGTTTCGTCCCAGGCAGGCTGTGCCCTGGATTGCAGTTTCTGCTCCACCGGCAAGCAAGGCTTCAATAGCAACCTCACCGCCGCCGAAGTCATCGGCCAGGTGTGGATTGCCAACAAATCCTTTGGCAGCGTCCCGGCGACCGTCGACCGTGCCATCACCAACGTGGTGATGATGGGCATGGGTGAGCCGCTGCTGAACTTCGACAACGTGATTGCGGCCATGCACCTGATGATGGACGACCTGGGCTACGGCATCTCCAAGCGCCGTGTGACCCTGTCGACCTCCGGCGTGGTACCGATGATCGATGAGCTGGCCAAGCACATTGACGTCTCCCTTGCGTTGTCGCTGCACGCACCTAATGACGCATTGCGTAACCAATTGGTGCCGATCAACAAGAAGTATCCGCTTAAGATGCTGCTCGAGTCGTGCCAGCGTTATATGGCGACCCTGGGTGAAAAGCGTGTGTTGACCATTGAGTACACCATGCTCAAGGACGTCAATGACAAGCTGGAACACGCGGTCGAGATGATCGAATTGCTCAAGGACACCCCGTGCAAGATCAACTTGATCCCGTTCAACCCGTTTCCCCATTCTGGCTACGAGCGGCCGAGCAACAACGCCATCCGTCGTTTCCAGGATCAACTGCACCAGGCCGGCTATAACGTCACTGTGCGAACCACCCGTGGTGAAGACATCGACGCCGCGTGTGGCCAATTGGTAGGGCAGGTGATGGACCGCACCCGCCGCAGTGAACGTTATATCGCCGTGCGCGAACTTAACGCCGCTGAAGATTTGCCGCAAATCGCTGTGAATCGAATCTGAGAGAGGATCTCTATGCCCTTGCGCCTTGCGCTGCTTTTACTGTTTACCGGCCTCGTGGCCGGTTGCGTTTCATCGGGCCATGACAGCCCGTTGCGCACTGATAAAGGCCGTGATGAGGCGCGAGTTGCCTATGTGCAACTGGGTTTGGGGTACCTGCGCCAAGGCATGAGCGAGCAGGCCAAGGTGCCGTTGAAAAAGGCCCTTGAGCTGGACGCCGATGATGCTGATGCCAATGCTGCGCTGGCCCTGGTGTTTCAGGCCCAGGCCGAGCCCGAGCTGGCCGACCGCTATTTTCACAAGGCCCTGGCCTCCCGTCCTGCCGACCCGCGGCTGCTGAACAACTACGGCAGTTTCCTGTTCGAGCAGCAACGGTATGACCTGGCGTCACGTTATTTCCAGCAAGCCGCCACCGATACTCTCTACCCGCAGCGTTCGCGGGTGTTCGAGAACCTCGGTGTGACCTCGATGCGCCTCGGCCAACGCGACAGCGCCCGCCAGCAACTGGAAAAAGCCCTGCATTTGAACAGTCACCAGCCACGGGCATTGCTCGAAATGGCTGAGTTGTCTTACGAAGACAGGCATTATGTGCCGGCACGTGACTATTACGAGCGTTTTAGCCTGCTCAGCGGGCAAAATGCACGTAGTCTATTGCTCGGTGTGCGCCTGGCGACGGTTCATGAAGAACACGACACGGCCGCACGTTTTGGCCAGCAACTCGAACGACTCTATCCCGGTACGCCGGAATATCAGCAATACCTGTCGGAGCAATGATGAAAGCCGCGCACCCGGAAGATGTAGCAGCTAATCGCGTCAACCCAGGCGAAACCTTGCGCCAGGCCCGCGAAAGCAATGGTTGGTCGCTGGCGGAAGTGGCCCTCAAGCTCAATTTGACCAGCACCTCCCTGGCCAATCTGGAAGCCGGCGCGTTCGACAAGCTGCCTGGGCACACCTTTGCCCGCGGCTATATCCGCGCCTATGCCAAATTGCTGGGTATCGACCAGGCCGTGCTGGTCCAGGAGTTCGACCAGTTCACCGGTACCGACGCCCAGGGCAGTAATGTCCATGGGTTGGGGCGTATCGAGGAGCCAACGCGGGTTTCCCACACGATTTTGCGAATTGTCAGCCTGTTGTTGCTGATTGCCGTGGTCGGCGGCGGTTTTGTCTGGTGGCAGGACCAGACCTCCCAGCGCAACAAAGACCTGACCAGCAATGCCATGGAACATGTCGAAGTCGAAAGCGCCGACGGCACTACCCAGATTCACCCGTTGGACGAGCCGGAAGACCAGGCCGTGGTAGAAGGGCAAGCCGCGCCGCAAGCGCCGGCCACTGCCGAGCAACCCGCGCCAGACGCTGGCACGGCCCCGGCTGTGACGGCTGCGGTGCCGGCTCCGGCGGTTCCAACCGCTCCGGCAGCACCCGTGGCCCAGGCTCCGGTGGTTCCGACACCTGCTCCTGCGACCCCTGCGCCAGCCGCACCCGCAGCGCCGGCGATGTCACCTCCCACCACCCCTGCGTTGATCGCCGGTGATGGGCGCGTACAGATTACCTTCATCGCTGACTGCTGGACGCAGGTCACCGATGGCAACGGCAAAGTGCTGTTCAGCGGTTTGAAGCGTAAGGGAGATACGCTTGACCAGGGCGGCAAGCCTCCTTTGACGCTGCGTCTGGGCTTTGCCCGTGGCGCGCAAGTGGCCTACAACGGCCAGCCTGTAGACGTGGCGCCGTTCACCAGTGGCGAGACTGCTCGCCTCAAGTTGGGACAATAGTCATGCACGGCGAATCTCCAATCAAACGTCGCGTATCGCGCAAGATCTGGGTCGGCTCGGTGCCGGTGGGTGGCGATGCCCCCATCGCAGTGCAGAGCATGACCAACAGCGACACCAACGATGTGGCCGCCACCGTGGCCCAGATCAACCGTCTGGAAGCTGCCGGCGTGGACATCGTGCGGGTGTCCGTTCCGGACATGGACGCAGCCGAGGCCTTTGGTCGTATCAAGCAGTTGGTCAAGGTGCCACTGGTTGCCGATATTCACTTCGACTACAAGATCGCATTGCGCGTGGCCGAACTGGGTGTGGACTGCCTGCGTATCAACCCCGGCAACATCGGGCGTGAAGATCGCGTGCGTGCCGTGGTGGATGCTGCCCGGGATCGTGGTATTCCAATCCGCATCGGCGTCAACGCCGGCTCCCTGGAAAAAGACCTGCAAAAAAAATACGGCGAGCCCACGCCCGCGGCCCTTGTTGAGTCTGCACTGCGCCACGTTGAACACCTTGAACGCCTGAATTTCCAGGACTTCAAGGTCAGCGTAAAGGCTTCCGACGTGTTCATGGCCGTAGAAGCCTATCGCCTGCTGGCCAAGGAAATCGTGCAACCGTTGCACTTGGGTATCACTGAAGCGGGCGGTTTGCGCTCAGGCACGGTGAAATCTGCGGTGGGTCTCGGTATGCTGCTCGCCGAAGGGATTGGCGATACTATCCGCATCTCCCTGGCGGCAGACCCCGTAGAGGAAGTGAAGGTCGGCTACGACATTCTCAAATCCCTGCGTTTGCGTTCCCGTGGTATCAACTTCATCGCCTGCCCGAGTTGCTCGCGGCAGAACTTCGACGTGGTGAAAACCATGAACGACCTGGAGTTGCGCCTCGAAGACCTGCTGGTGCCGCTGGATGTCGCAGTGATCGGTTGTGTGGTCAACGGGCCGGGTGAGGCCAAAGAGGCCCACGTGGGCCTGACCGGTGGTACACCGAACCTGATTTACATCGACGGCAAGCCGTCGCAGAAGCTAACGAATGACAATCTGGTGGATGAGCTGGAAAAGCTGATCCGCGAGAAAGCGGCCGAGAAGGTCGCCGCTGACGCAGCGCTGATCGCTCGCGGCTGATTGACCGAATTTAAGGATCTGATGTGAGCAAGTCTCTGCAAGCCATTCGTGGCATGAACGACATCCTGCCGGAGCAGACGCCACTGTGGCGCTACTTCGAGAGCACGGTCGCGCGCCTGCTGGATAACTACGGTTACAAGCAGATCCGCATGCCGATCGTCGAGTTCACCGAACTGTTCAAGCGCTCCATCGGTGAAGTGACCGACATCGTCGAAAAAGAGATGTACACCTTTGAAGACCGCAACGGCGACTCCCTGACCCTGCGTCCGGAAGGCACTGCCGCGTGCGTGCGCGCCGTACTGGAACATGGCATCACCGGTGGTGGCCAGACCCAGAAGCTGTGGTACATCGGCCCGATGTTCCGCCACGAGCGCCCTCAGAAAGGCCGTTATCGCCAGTTCCACCAGATCGGTTGCGAAGTTTTCAACCTGGACGGCCCGGACATCGACGCCGAGCTGATCGTGCTGACCTGGCGCCTATGGGGCCAGTTGGGCATTCGTGATGCGGTCAAGCTTGAACTCAACAGCCTGGGCACCAGCGAGTCCCGTGGGCGCTACCGCGAAGCCCTGGTCGAGTACCTGTCCGCCCACCTGGACAAACTGGACGAAGACAGCCAACGCCGTCTGAAATCCAACCCGTTGCGCGTCCTGGATACCAAGAACGCCGACACCCAGGCCGTGCTGGTCGATGCGCCGAAAATGGCCGATTACCTGGACGACGAGTCCCGCGTGCACTTCGAGGGCCTCAAGGCTCGCCTGGATGCAGCCGGTATTCCCTACGTGATCAACCCCAAGCTGGTGCGTGGCCTCGACTACTACAGCAAGACCGTGTTCGAGTGGGTCACCGACAAGCTCGGCGCCCAGGGCACCGTGTGTGCCGGTGGTCGCTACGACGGCTTGGTCGAGCAAATGGGCGGCAAGCCGACCACGGGCGTAGGCTTTGCCATGGGCATTGAGCGGCTGATCCTGCTGCTGGAAACCCTGGAGCAGGTCCCGCAAGAGATTTCCCGCCAGGTGGACGTGTACCTGTGCGCCTTCGGCGAGGCTGCCGAACTGGCGGCCCTGGCCTTGAGCGAAAAAGTACGTGACCAACTGCCGAGCCTGCGCCTGCAGGTCAATGCCGGCGCTGGTAGCTTCAAGAGCCAGTTCAAGAAGGCCGACAAGAGCGGTGCGCTGTACGCACTGATCCTCGGCGATGACGAGCTGGCCCAGCAAGTGGTAGGTTTCAAACCCCTGCGTGGCCAGGGCGAACAACAGAACATTGCCTTTGATGCGCTCGCTGCGCACTTGGCCACCTGCGTCGTGCAGGGTTGAAGCTGTCGAACAGCCGAATTTAGCGATTAAGGAGTATTGGGGTGTCGAGTACTGATGATGAGCAACTGGCCGAGTTCAAGGACTGGTGGCAGCGTAACGGCAAGCCCCTGGTTACGGGCGGTCTGCTGGCTTTAGTGGTGGTGTTCGGCTGGCAAGCCTGGACCAAGTATCAGGCCAACCAGTCCCAAGGCGCCTCGATCGTTTATCAGCAATTGCTGGAAACTACCCTCACACCGGACGGCAAGCCTGATCCTGCGCAGGTTGCAGACCTGGCCGGCAAGCTGAAAAACGAATTCGGCGGTAGCACCTACGCCCAATACGGCAGCCTGTTCGTCGCGAAAGTCGCGGTCGACACCGGCAAGCTGGATGACGCGGCCACCGAGCTGAAGGCCATCGCCGACAAGCCGACCAACCCGACCCTGGGTGAAATCGCACGTCAGCGCCTGGCACAGGTATTGGCGGCACAGAACAAGGCTGACGAAGCACTCAAACTGCTCGACGGCGATGCTGACAAGGCATTCGTGGCCACTCGCGAAGAGCTCAAGGGCGACCTTTTGGTCCAATTGGGTCGTACCGACGAAGCCCATGCTGCGTACCAAAAAGCCAAGGCGGCGCTGTCTGATGAAGCGGCGGTCGGTGGCTTACAAATCAAGCTCGACGACTTGGCCAAAGGGGATGCGTGACGTGATCCGTTGGAAACATGCAGCATTGCTGGCTCTGGCCGTTTTGGCCGCGGGTTGCAGCAGCAACAGTAAAAAAGAACTGCCGCCTGCCGAGCTGACCAGCTTCAAGGAAGAAGTGGTCCTGCAAAAACAATGGAGCCAATCCATTGGTGATGGGCAGGGCGACCTCTATAACCTGTTGCAGCCGGCGATTGACGGCGACAACATCGTGGCCACTGATTCCACTGGCGTTGTAGTTGCCATGGATCGCATGAACGGCGACGTCAAGTGGAAGAAAGACCTCGAACTGCCGGTTTCCGGCGGTGTGGGCGTCGGCTACGGCATGGTGCTGATCGGTACGCTCAAGGGTGACGTGGTCGCGCTGGACTCCAGCACCGGTGAAGAGAAATGGCGCGCTCGCGTGACCAGTGAAGTGCTCTCGGCACCGGCGACCAACGGCGATATCGTCGTGGTGCAAACCCAGGACGACCGCGTGATCGGCCTGGATGCCTCCACCGGCGACCAACGCTGGTTGTACGACAGCACCCCTGCGGTGTTGACCCTGCGTGGTACCAGTGGTCCGATTGTGACCAACAACCTCGCGGTTGCAGGCCTGTCGACCGGTAAAGTGGTTGCCCTCAATACCCAGAACGGCGTGCCGGCCTGGGAAACCCGTGTGGCTATCCCACAAGGTCGTTCCGAACTGGATCGCGTTGTGGACATCGACGGCGGCTTGCTGCTGTCGGGTGAAACGATCTACGTCGCCACCTACCAGGGCCGTGTTGCCGCGCTGGACCTGCAAAGCGGCCGCATCAACTGGCAGCGTGATGCTTCCAGTTATGCGGGTGTCGCCCAAGGGTTTGGCAGCGTCTATGTGAGCCTGGCATCCGGCACCGTTGAAAGTGTCGATGAGCGTTCCACCACTGCACTGTGGAGCAATGACTCCCTGGCTCGCCGTCAACTGTCGGCACCGGAAGTTTTCTCCAGCTACGTGGCGGTGGGTGACTTCGAAGGCTACCTGCACCTGCTGAGCCAGGTGGACGGTCGTTTTGTCGGTCGCCAGCGTATCGACAGCGACGGCCTGCGTGCGCGTCCGCTGGTGGTGGGTAACATGCTTTATGTGTATGGCAACGGCGGCAAGCTGGAAGCCCTGACCATCAAGTAAAGGTTTGACTATGCTTGGGGTAACCCCCAGGCGGCCCTGCTTCAATGCTCTGTGTAGGAGCGAGCTTGCTCGCGAAGGACGTCAACGATAACGCGGGTTTTCTGGATAAACGCGGCGTTCTCGGTTTTTTCGCGAGCAAGCTCGCTCCTACAGTAGTAGTGCCAGAGCAGGGCATGTGGTATTTCAAATGCCGCCCCGAGCACCAGCCGCTGCCCTGCAGCGGCTTTTGTATTTTCTGAAATAACGAAGTGGAGAGCCGCATGGTTCCCGTAATCGCCCTGGTGGGCCGACCTAACGTCGGCAAGTCCACCTTGTTCAACCGCCTGACCAGGACTCGTGACGCCATTGTCGGCGACTTGTCCGGTCTGACCCGTGATCGCCAATACGGTGAGGCAAAGTGGCAAGGGCGCTCCTACATTATTGTCGACACCGGTGGTATCTCCGGTGACGAGCATGGCATGGACGAAAAGATGGCCGAGCAGTCGCTGCTCGCTATCGAAGAAGCCGATGTGGTGCTGTTTCTGGTGGACGCCCGCGCGGGCTACACCGCTGCCGACCAGATGATTGGCGAGCACCTGCGCAAGCGCAACAAGCGTTCCTATCTGGTCGCCAACAAGATCGATAACATCGATCCTGAGGCGGCCCGTGCCGAATTCAGCCCGATGGGCCTGGGTGACGCGATCCCGGTCGCCGGTGCTCACGGTCGCGGTATCACCCAGATGCTGGAAATCGCCCTGCGCGACTTCCCCAAGGATGATGTCGAGGAAGAAGAAGGCGAAGAAGAGATCGTTGCTGAAGGCGAGGAAGCCAAGCGCATTCCGGGTCCGAGCGAAAAAGACGGTATCAAGATCGCCATCATTGGCCGTCCGAACGTCGGCAAGTCGACCCTGGTCAACCGTATGCTCGGTGAAGACCGCGTTATCGTCTACGACCAGCCCGGTACTACCCGCGACAGCATCTACATCCCGTTCGAACGCAACGAGGAAAAGTACACGCTGATCGACACGGCCGGTGTGCGCAAGCGCGGCAAGATCCACGAAGAAGTTGAAAAGTTCTCCGTGGTCAAAACCCTGCAAGCCATCAAAGACGCCAACGTGGTGATCTTCGTGATGGACGCCCGCGAAGGCGTGGTAGACCACGACCTCAACTTGCTGGGCTTTGCCCTGGAAGCCGGTCGCGCCCTGGTGATCGCGATCAACAAGTGGGACGGCATGACGCCGAGCGAGCGTGATTTCGTCAAGATCGAGCTGCAACGTCGCTTGTTCTTCGTCGAGTTCGCCGATATCCACTTTATCTCGGCACTGCACGGCACTGGCGTGGGCAACCTGTACGCGTCCGTCCAGAACTCGTTCAAGTCTGCGGTCACCCGCTGGCCGACCAACCGCCTCACCCAGATCCTGGAAGACGCGGTGGGCGAGCACGCACCGCCGATGGTCAACAACCGCCGGATCAAACTGCGTTACGCCCACTTGGGTGGTGCCAACCCGCCGATTATCGTGATCCACGGTAACCAGATCGAGAAGGTGCCCAAGTCGTATGTGCGTTACCTGGAAAACACCTACCGCCGTGTCTTGAAGCTGGTCGGTACGCCGATCCGTATCGAGTTCAAGGGTGGCGATAACCCATACGAAGGCAACAAGAACACACTGACCGACCGTCAGGTGAACAAGAAGCGTCGTTTGATGACTCACCACAAGAAGGCCGACAAGAAGCGCCGTGACAAGAAATAACGGCAGCTTTGAGTGGTAAGCGACACGCTGCAAAAAAGGGCTCCTTTGGAGCCCTTTTTTGTGCGCGACCGTTTGTGCCTTGACCCGATGCAATAGGCAGCTTAAAACTTGGGGCTCACCTGCAGGGGCTTTTGATGATCACCAGTAAGCTGCCAAACGTCGGCACGACCATTTTCACCACCATGTCACAACTCGCCGCTGAAACTGGCGCGCTCAACCTGTCCCAAGGTTTCCCGGATTTCAATGGCCCGCAAGGTTTGCTCGACGCAGTGGGCAGGCATATCGCTCTGGGTCACAACCAATACGCGCCCATGACCGGCTTGCCCGTGTTGCGTCAGCAGGTGGCCGCCAAGATTGCTCGCAGTTATGGCGCCACAGTCAATGCCGACAGCGAGGTGACCATCACCCCTGGTGCCACGGAGGCGATCTTCTGCGCGATTCAGGCGGTGATTCATCATGGCGATGAAGTCATCGTGTTCGACCCCAGCTACGACAGCTATGAGCCCTCGGTGGAGCTGGCCGGTGGTCGTTGCGTGCACGTGCAACTGAGCCTGGACGGTTTTGCCCTGGACTTCGAGAAGATCAAGGCGGCGCTGTCACCGCGCACCCGCATGATCATCATCAACTCGCCACATAACCCCACCGGCGCACTGATCAGCCGCGCCGAGCTGGACCAGTTGGCCGAACTGATCCGCAACCGTGATATTTATCTGGTCAGCGATGAGGTCTACGAGCACCTCGTATTCGACGGTGTGCCCCACGTCAGCGTATTGGCCCATCAGGAACTGTATCAGCGCGCCTTTGTGGTCAGCTCCTTCGGCAAGACCTATCACGTGACCGGCTGGAAAACCGGTTACGTGGTCGCGCCGCCGGCCCTGACGGCCGAACTGCGCAAGGTGCATCAATATGTCAACTTCTGCGGCGTGACCCCTTTGCAGTACGCTTTGGCGGACTTCATGGCCGAACACCCGGAACATGTCGAAGAGCTGCCGGCCTTCTATCAGGCCAAGCGGGACCTGTTCTGCGACCTGCTGGCGCCATCGCGCTTGAGCTTTACCCGGGTGACCGGCACTTACTTCCAACTGGTGGATTACTCGCAGATTCGCCCAGACCTGGATGACGTGGCCATGTCCCTGTGGATGACCCGCGAACATGGCGTGGCGACCATTCCGGTTTCGGTGTTCTACCAGCACCCACCCCAAGGCCAGCGCCTGGTGCGCCTGTGCTTTGCCAAACGCGAGGAGACGCTGCGACATGCGGCGCAAAAACTATGCGTGATCTGAGTACATTGCCCAATCTGAACATTGCCCTGGTGCAGACGAGCCTGGCCTGGCATGACCGCCAGGCCAATTTCGAACACTTCGAGTTGCTGCTGGAGCAGGCCAAAGGCGCCGACTTGATCGTGCTGCCAGAGATGTTCACCACAGGGTTTTCCATGGAATCAGAAAGCCTCGCCGAGCCGGAAAACGGCCCCACCCATCATTGGCTCCAGGCCCAAGCGGCAAAGTACCAGGCCGTGATTACCGGCAGTGTGATCATCCAGGCCGCCGATGGCAGCCACCGCAACCGCTTGCTGTGGGCGCGGCCGGATGGCGAGGTGTTGCATTACGACAAGCGCCACCTGTTCCGCATGGCCGGTGAACATGACCATTACACCCCAGGCGAGCGCCAGGTGCAGTTCGAATTGAAGGGTTGGCGCATTCGCCCGCTGATCTGCTACGACCTGCGCTTCCCGGTGTGGAGCCGCGATGCCCAGGATACGGACCTGCTGCTGTACACCGCCAACTGGCCGGGTGCGCGGCGTCAGCATTGGAATCGGCTGTTGCCGGCGCGGGCGATTGAGAACCTGTGTTACGTGGCGGCGGTGAATCGGGTCGGCACGGACGGTAAGGGCTTTGCCTACACCGGCGATAGCCAGGTGCTGGATTTTCAGGGGGAGACGTTGCTGAGTGCGGGTGAGGCGGATGGGGTGTTCCAGGTGATCCTGGATGCGGCGGAGCTGGCGGCTTACCGTACGCGGTTCCCGGCGAACCTGGATGCCGATAGTTTTCAGTTTGTCTAAGGCTCTGAGATTGTTCCCACGCTCTGCGTGGGAACGCCTCTTGGGACGCTCTGCGTACCGCTTCTAAGGGCGGACGCAGAGCGTCCAGGGCTGTATTCCCACGCAGAGCGTGGGAACGATCAGGCCCCTGGATTCTCACCCAGGGGCCTTTTGCATTACGGCAATGCTTACGCGGCTTTGGCTTCCAACTGGCTCAACGAACGGTTCAACGCACTGAACAGCGCCTTGAAGCTGGCGGTAGTGATGTTTTCATCGATCCCCACACCATGCACCGGGCGTTCGCCGTTCACGCGCAGTTCAATATAGGCCGCTGCCTTGGCATTGGTACCCGCACCAATCGCGTGCTCGTTGTAGTCCATGATCTCCACGCCAATCGGCAGGCCCGCTACCAGCGCTTCCAACGCACCGTTGCCTTTGCCCTTCCAATGCAGGTTGGTTTCGCCCTGGCCTTTGCCGGAAACTTCCACCTCGACAAAGCTGTTGCCATTCTCTTCCTGCAGGCGGTGGCTGACCAACGCGTACGGCGTGTTGGCTTGCAGGTATTCACGCTGCAGCAAGGCGTAGATCTGTGGTGCGGTCATCTCCAGGCCCACGCGGTCGGTTTCGGCCTGTACCACCTGGCTGAACTCGATCTGCATGCGACGCGGCAAGCTGATGTCGTATTCCTGCTCCAGCAGGTAGGCGATACCGCCTTTACCCGACTGGCTGTTCACACGGATCACCGCCTCGTAGCTGCGGCCAATATCGGCCGGGTCGATCGGCAAGTACGGCACTTCCCACAAGGCATCGTCTTTCTGCTGGGAGAAGCCTTTACGGATCGCGTCCTGGTGCGAGCCGGAGAACGCGGTGTGTACCAAGTCGCCGACGTATGGGTGACGTGGGTGCACCTGGATCTGGTTACATTCCTCGACCACTTTGCGTACGCCGTCGATGTCGGAGAAGTCCAACTGCGGGTCCAGGCCCTGGGTGTACATGTTCAGCGCCACGGTGACCAAATCGACGTTACCGGTGCGCTCGCCGTTGCCAAACAGGCAGCCTTCAACACGGTCGGCACCGGCCATCAGGCCCAGCTCGGTGGCCGCCACGCCAGTGCCACGGTCGTTGTGGGTGTGCAGGCTGATAATCACGCTGTCGCGACGGTTGATATGGCGACCGAACCACTCGATCTGGTCGGCATAGATATTCGGCGTGGCGCATTCAACCGTGGCGGGCAGGTTGAGGATCATCTTGTGCTCAGGCGTGGGGTTCCACACCTCGATCACTGCGTCACAGACTTCCTTGGCGAATTCCAGCTCAGTGGCGCTGAACGTCTCTGGGGAGTATTCGAACGTCCACTGGGTTTCCGGCTGCTGGGCAGCGTACTTGACGAACAGCTTGGCCGCGTTGACCGCGATGGCCTTGATGCCGTCCTTGTCCTGGTTGAACACGATGCGGCGGAACGACGGCGAGGTGGCATTGTACAAGTGCACAATGGCTTTCTTGGCGCCGCGCAGGGATTCAAAGGTGCGTGCGATCAAATCTTCACGGCCCTGGGTCAGCACCTGGATGGTGGTGTCCTCGGGGATGTGGTTGTCTTCGATCAGGGTACGCACGAAGTCGAAGTCGGTTTGCGAAGCAGCCGGGAACGAGGCTTCGATTTCCTTCACGCCAACGGCCACCAGGGTCTTCCAGAAGCGCAGCTTTTTCACCGCGTCCATCGGCTCGATCAGCGACTGGTTGCCATCACGCAGGTCGGAGCTGCACCAGATAGGCGCTTGGGTGATGGTCTTCGACGGCCAGGTACGGTCCGGGATGTCGATGGTCGGGAACGCGCGGTATTTCGAAGACGGGTCTTTGAGCATGCTCATCGGGAAATCCTTGGTTGTAGGGGCCGAGAAAAGGCGGCCTGCCGTAGAACTGTTATTGGGGATAAAACTTGAGGACGAGGCAGATCGATTCAGCCTGGCAGTCGTGCGCTGACTAGGCACAGGCTGCGGTGCTGGCGGAGCTGAATGAGGGTGTGAGAGGTTTTCATAAGCCCAACCCTAACCGTGGCCAAGTGAGATGGCAAGGTGGCCAGGAAAAATTGATAGATTTTCTGTGTAAAACAAGCTTTATAGATATTTATTGCTAATAATATCTTATGTTCTTCACATTGTTGCGCTGCTGTAGGTGGTGGCGCAATTTTGGTCATGAGGTTTTCACGTGTCCCAGCATGCGACAGTGAGAGGCTCACCATCGCGCAAACAACGCACGACGGTGATTGCTCAAGTGACTTTATGGAAGATCTGATAATCCCCTACCGTGAGGCTATTCGTGACGTTAGCCCCGGGATCTCTCGGGATTGATGGGCCGCTGATGGCAACACTTTTGTTGAATGTTGTGTCGGGGTACACGCCTATGCCCACCCCTCCATTGAGTTCCGCCAGACCTGGAACGTTTCGGGCCGTGTTCATATGGGCCCGGCCTACCAAGGCGAGTACTTTTTCGCCCGGCTTGCGTGTTTCCAAGATACGGCTCGCGAAGTAATTGAATTCTTGCAGGCGAGTAATACCTTCGTCGTTGTCCCCAACGTACTTATAGAAATCGGGCATATCCGATCGGCGGGTCAAGTAGTGGTGCTCGAGGGATTTGACGGTGATTCCATTGTCATTGGCAAGTTGAACCAGTTCCGAGAGCGTGGGAGACGCGCCTTGAGGACGGTGGGCCCCCATGCCCACATCCATGAGCTGGCCCGCGGCATTGGTTTCGACATTCTCAAGATAAAGTGTGGTAACCCCAGACTCTTTGAGGGCCTGCATATTCTCTTTGAGCATCTGGAAACTGGCGATTTCGTTATGGCGCTCGCCCAGTACCACCACATCAGTGATTTCGTAGGCCTTACGCAACAGGTCGGCCGGCGAGGTGCCGGGTGCGAGCTCCAGCCGGGGCGGGCGCGGCGGCATCTGGCCTTGAGTGAGCATGTTCTTGTAGAAGTTATACAAATCCCGCCTGAACCAATACCTGGCCACAGGCAAGGTTTTAGCGGTGAAGTCGGCTTCGACCAGCCGCCCTCTGTTGAGGCTGAAATACTCGGCGTCTGGTAACGCTGGTCGGGCAGGGGCCCCGGCGCCTGTCGTCGAAGTTCCCGGTGTCGGCGTGGGGGCTCCACCGGGCAGTTGATTCAGGCGCCATTCACCGTTGCCCGCATGTTGTACAGAGGCGACGATCCTGCTGCTTTTGGGCGCAGTTGATGGGACGTTCGGGTCGATGATATTGACCCAGCCACTGCGAGCGTGAAAGGCTGAATCGATCTGATAAACCCTCCTCACGCGGGTACTGTCGGTAAATCGGATGAACCACTCGTCGCCAACGTTATAGGTACCGTCACTCCTGAGCGTCCGACCGTTGATCATGTCGCCAGGCCTGGCGTACGCACTCAAGTCGCGCTCTGGAATGACGGCGTCGTTGGGCGTGCGTGAGCCGGCAATAGTGTTGCCGGTGCTGGCGAAGGGGCGCGCCGGCACTGGGCTGACGGGCGCAGGCAGTGCTCTTGGCCCAGGGCGCGGGGTAATCGCGCCTGTGGCCGTCGACGATTTGAATACCGGGCGCATGGGGGCCGCGCGAACATTGGAGATACCCGACGCAGACAGAGTGAAATCACTGTAGATCGCCCGTCCCAGGCCGGGTCTTTTGATCAGGTGTGGCAACACTCTGCTGTTGGCACGCAGTGCGCTGATGCCGGCTTTGCCCAGACGAAAACCCGCAGACACGCCCTTGCCAGCCACGGGTATCAGGTCAGTAAAGATCAATGCCACTTCAATGCCGAACTCGATTTTGTTCTTGAGCGATTGCCGTGCGACCTGCGCACTGCTTACGGACTGGTGATCCGCTCGGTCGATCGCCATCTGTACGTGTTGCTTGTACAGATGGTCTTGGAAATCACCTTTTATGGGCTCAAGGCGAGTGGCGCCTCCCAGCAGCTTGACCGACGAAACCACCAGTTCGGGGGACATCAATTTCGTTGGGTTGTACGCAACTTCTTTAAGCGCTCCCTTGAACTGATCGATCTCATCTTTACTGACCGGTGATTTTCTTTGCGCGATATAGGTTGCCCACTCTTTTTTCTCCAGGAGGGTGTTGAGGGCCGTGTGATCCGCCACTTCGCGATAAGTAATGCCGTCGGGAGCCTTGGGGGTGTACAGCACCAGTGATGGATCTGTCTGGTTGCCGATCACCATTACGCCCTGCACCGCTAGCCCCCTGTGGAGCAGGCTGTTGGCGACGATGGTTTTCCCATCGACTTGAGGGCGGGTGGCCGGGTCGGGGTGAGTCAGTACCGCATCCGCCCACTGCGCCGCGCGTTTATGGATGTTGTCGCTGGCCAGTTCCGTATAGGCGTCGGGGCTGAGTTCTGCCAGAAACGCCTCTTTGTCCATCGCGTCTGCCAGATGAGCTTTCCACGCTGTGCGCAAGAGCACAGCGCTCCCCGATGGGGCATCTGGGGCCATTTCCTGTTTGAGCAGTTTGGTGTATTCGCCCCCGACATCGGTGGTATTGACCAGTGCCTTGAGATCGTCGGTATCCAGGGTAACCGGCTTGCCGCTCAGGTCTCGCACAGGCTTGCCGTGCTTGTCGCGCAGAGGCAAGGTCATTTTCTCATCGGTGTATACACCTCTTTCGACGGCAGGGAAGCCACTGGGATTCTTCAGCGCCAAGTCGGTCAGGGACACCGCGTCTTGTTTCGAATAGAGGGGTTGGCCAGTCCCTCTCCCACCGTGGATGGCGGTGCGGGTGTGGACCTGCACCATGAGTTGATCCGCATCGATTTCTGCTGCCGGGTATCGCTGTTTGATGGCTGCATTCAGGCGATCACGGGCGAAGGTGTTCAGCGCCGGGATTTTTTCAAGCAGGGGCGTCAGCGCATCCAGGCTCTGTTCCTGCGCCTTTTCCAAGTGCAAAAACAAGGCTTCTTGAAAGGGGCTTAGATTTTTCAACCATTCGGGTTGGAGTTTGTCGGTCAGTTTGGCGTCCCGGGCCAGCATGGCGTTGGTGCCATCGATGAGGTACGACCAATCGGCCGCATTATCGATACCTTCCAATGTGGCACTGTCGAGAAGAGGGTTGACGGTTTTGCCTGGCGCCAATGCTGTGCTCAGGTGGGTATTAATGTCTGCCCGCTGGCGTTTGAGCATCCAGGGGATGGATTGCGCCAACACATCCCCGGCCGATGGCTCGACACTGGACATCAGATCTTTTCCGGTAATAGGATCGGGCCGGTTTTGCAGAGCCGGGGGCAGGCCTTGCAGGAGCAACTTGGCCTCGACACCGCCCTGGTCCAGGCGGCTGGCCAAAGCCTGGCGCGCCTGGGCCGGGGTTGCGAATTCCTCGAAACCTTCGCTGGGCGTGTACATCACGACGGGGCCATTGTCATCGTTGAGCGCAAGTGCGCGCCCATTCGGCCAGGTGGGCGGCGTAGCATATGAGCCGTCTTTTCGGGTGATGAGAAAGGCCCCTGGCAGCATCGCGCCATGTTCCGTTTGGTCATCCACAGTGACGGGGTACACCCCAAAGCGATCACCGTCGGTGAAGCGTTTTTCTCGGTCTTGCAGGGTGGGGTAGCGCAATGCGGAGTCGATCAGGTCTTTGCCGGTCGCGCTCAGGGTGCCATCGCTCAGGCGCAGTGAGGCGAGGATCGACAGCTGCTTTTTGTGCAGGAACAACAGTTGCTCTTGCGGCGGCATCTGGAGAGTCGGCTGATTTTCCACCGGCCGCGGTGTGCTCCAGTATTCTTCAAGCGCCTGCGGGTATTGCGTGGCAATGCTGCGAGCAATGGATTGCAGTGTGCCTTCGGTAAAGACCGGTACCGCCAGGTCGGCAATGGTTCGTCGATGAGTGAATTGAGTGCTTATGCCCCGCTCCGGGCGCATCAACGCATTCGGGTTGGCCTGGATGTCGCGGATCATCCTGGCCAGCGCAGTCATCAGGGGTTCTGAAGAGGCCAGTGATTCGCGTCCATCGCCCACGCGGTAGCGATTGAAACTGAGCATGTCGGTATCCAGCGGCCTGATCGCGGGGAACGCCTCCTCAAGTTGCGCCTGCACAAAGGCCTTGAAGCCGGGTTGCTGGCTGTGCAGGCGTTGCATGTCTTCAGTCAGCATCGCGTGTTCAGTGGTGAACTGTATTTCATTGCTGGGTTTGAAATGCTTCACCAACTGTTGGTATCGCATTTTCGCCGGGGTTATACCTGACGAGGCGGGAGTAGGCGGGTGATCGGGGGCGTAATTGGCGGCGGCGGGCAAGGGGACTGATGCAGGTTGTTGCAGAGTTGCGGGTGGTGTAGGCGGGCTGGTCGGGGGGGTACCGGGTGAGGCGTGAGATGAGGTCAAGAGGTTTTGCGAATGTCGCTCTGACAGTGCTGGGGTAAGGGACATGGAAAGAGTCTCATGGGAATTGGATCTCCAATGCTCAGGTCCTGCTCATTACGTCCGTGTAAATCGCTGGTTGAGTGAGTCTCGGGTGTCGGATGGTTCATCGCAAAAGTGTAAGAAGATCACAGTGCATTGCAGCGAACCTGCGGCAGATCAGGCGTCAGCGCAGGAAATCACTGACGCCCCTCACGGCCACGGTATTCAGGGTTGAAACGCGCCGATAAAAATCGCCGGATCTACCCGCGCATCGTTCAGGCTGACGTTCCAGTGCATATGCGGCCCAGTGGCCCGGCCTGTCGAGCCTACTTTGCCGACTACCGCACCGCGCACCAGTTGCTGACCCACCCTCACATCGATCTTCGACATATGGCAGAACATGCTGATAAACCCCTGGCCATGGTCGACAAACACGGTATTGCCGTTGAAGAAGTAATTGCCGACCAGAATCACCTTGCCATTGGCGGGTGTCTTGATCGGTGTGCCGGCCGGTACGGCGAAGTCCAGGCCCGAGTGCGGGTTGCGCTCTTCGCCGTTGAAGAAGCGTCGCACGCCGAACTTGCTCGACAGCGGCCCGTTCACCGGTTTATCCAGCACCAGATTGCTCGGCAAATTCGGGCTGAAGCTGCGGTAAGCCTTGAGCTGCACTGCCAATTCGCCTTCGATGCGCTTGAGCTGGGCCGGGTCGGGGTTGACCTGGCTTTTGTTCTTCAAGGTGATGCGTTGTTCCGGATACTTCTTGTAGCCGACGATAAACGGCAGGTTGCGCCCCCCGCTGCTGATGCGCTCGTTGCCAGGCTTGACCGTCAACGGGATGCCGACAATCGCCAGCCAGTTGTCCTGCTCCTTGACCACCAGCACCGGCTTGCCCTGGTAGGTGGCTTTTGGCGCCGTGGCCGAAGGGCCTAGTTCGACGACGGCCACGCCGCCAGGCACGGGTTTGTTCAGGGCTCGCGTGATGTAGCTGTCGGCGTGGGCGTTAAACGTGAGGCACAACAGCATCAACAGGCTCAGTAGGCGTGGCATCGATCAATCCAATAATGAAAGGGTGACGGGTGTCAGGTGGTTGTCTTCCACCCGCACTTGCAATTGGCCTTCGCCCAGGCGCGCGGTGAGGCGCTGGCCGGTGTGGGTTTGCGCGGCATTGCGAATCGCCTGGCCGCGCTCGTCCAACAGGATGCTGTAGCCACGGCCCAGGGTCGCCAGCGGGCTGACCACCTGCAACGTCTGCACCTGGCTCTGCAGTTGCAGGCGCCGCGCCTTGAGACCTTCGCGCATGGCGCGGGGCAGGCGTTCGGCGAGGCTGTCCAGGCGCTGGCGCAAGAGGGCCAGTTGACGGCCAGGATGTTGGCCGGCGAGGCGGGTTTCCAGGCGGATCAAGCGCTCGCGACGGGTATTGAGGCTGCGCTCAAACGCACGGCGCAAGCGCATGTCCAGGTCATCCAGGCGCTGGGCCTGTTGGCGCAAGCGCTCACCAGGGTGACGCAAGCGGCGGGCCATGCCTTCCAGGCGCAGGCGGCTGTGGCTCAGGCGGTTGCGCATCAGCATCACCAGGCGGCGCTGCAAATTTTCTACTTGGCGCACCAGATGGCTGGCGTCTGGGGCCAGCAACTCGGCGGCGGCGGAGGGGGTAGGGGCGCGCACGTCCGCCACGAAGTCACTGATGGATACATCGGTTTCATGGCCGACGGCACTGACGATGGGGGTAACACAGGCATCAATTGCGCGAGCCACCGCCTCTTCGTTGAAACACCAGAGGTCTTCCAGGGAGCCACCGCCACGGGCCAGGATCAGCGCGTCGAAACCGCGTGCGTCGGCGAGTTTCAGCGCCCGCACAATCTGCGCGATTGCTTCGCGGCCTTGCACGGCGGTAGGGATCAGGGTCAGTTCAACGTTCGGCGCACGGCGGCGGAACACGCTGATGATGTCGCGAATCACCGCGCCGGTGGGTGAGCTGATAATGCCGATGCGCCGAGGATGCACCGGCAGCGCCACTTTGCGTTCGGCACTGAACAGGCCTTCGGCGCTGAGCTTTTCCTTCAGTGCATCAAAGGCCAGGCGCAGCGCACCATCACCGGCCGGCTCCACGGTATCGAGGATCAGTTGGTAATCGCCACGGCCCTCGAACAACGAGACCTTGCCGCGCACCTTCACCGCCAGGCCGTCCTTCAACGCCTGGCGTACCCGCGCCGCGTTATTGCGAAACAGCGCGCAACGCACCTGGGCGCCACTGTCCTTGAGCGTGAAGTACACATGGCCGGAGGCCGGGCGGGCGAGGTTGGAGATCTCGCCTTCCACCCAGATATTGGTGAACACGTCTTCCAGCAACACCCGCGCACGGCCGTTGAGTTGGCTGACAGTCAGGACTTCGCGGTCCAGGCCCAAGCGGGCAAAAGGATCTTTAATCATGGGCGGCAGTTTATAGGCATTCGTGCAGGGTTTGACAGAATTGCTCCACCAGCGCGTTTGGCGCTTGCGCGCAGGCCAGGGCTACGGTGCTGTGGCAGTCCGGGTCGGCCAAGGGCAAAAAATGCACGTTGGGCGGGGCGATGTCCTGCATGGATTTTGGTAACAAGGCAATGCCAAAACCGGCCTGGATCAATTGCAACTGCGTGGTCTTGCGCGACATCACCCGCGCTGCCTTGGGGAAAAAACCTGCACGCATGCACAATTCGGCCGACAGATAACTCAGCCCGCCGCGCTGAGGATGGGGGATCGAGATAAACGCTTGGTCCTTGAGTTGCGCCAACTCCACCGCTGCGTCGCTGCGTGCCAACGGGTGACCTGTCGGCACCGCCAGCGCCAACGGCTCGGTGTACAACGGCACCACGCGCACGCCTTCGCGCTGGCGCAACACCGGCAACCGCAGCAGGCCGACGTCCAGTCGCCCCTCGGCGATTTCCTCCAGTTGGGCTTCGGAGGAGAGCTTGACGATATCCATCGACACACCCGGACAGCGCTCCAGCCACGTGCTGATGCCTTGCAGTAACGCGCCGCTCATCGGCACGGTACTCGAGTGGCTCAGGCGCAGAGTGCCGAGTTGGCCCTGGCCCACTTGCGTCGCCAGGTCGCTGGCCTTGAGCAACTCACTCAGCAGGTTGCGCGCCCGTGGGTAAAAGGCTTCGCCGGCGGCCGTCAGCCGTGGCTGGCGTGCAGTGCGTTCGAACAGCGGGGTTTGCAGTTGTGATTCCAGCTCCTTGATCTGCCGGCTCAACGCCGATTGCGCCACGAACAGGCGTTGGGCCGCGGCACTGAAGCTACCGCTGTCGGCGATTTCGACGAAATAACGCAGTTGGCGAGTGGAGATCAAAAGTCATGCCTTTTTGAGATGGGTAGCGAGCTTTGAAGATATTAGTCGCAACACTCCTCGATGGCTAAAGTGAGTGGCATCTGAAATAGAAGGAATAAGTCATGAGCCCGGTGGAGTTGATGAGCCAGTGGTCGTTCGGCGGTGTGGATTGGCTGGTGATCGGCCTGGGTGTGGCGGTGGCTTACATCGTGTTCGGCATTGCCGGGTTTGGCACCGCGCTGGTGGCGGGGCCGATCCTGATTCTATTCATGCCGCTGTCGAAGATCATCCCGTTGCTGGTGCTTCTGGACTTTGTCGCGGCGTTTGGTGGCCTGCTGCAAACGCGGCGCGATGTGAACAAGCCAGAACTGTTGCGGTTGCTGCCCTGCATGGCCATCGGCTGCACCCTGGGGGTGGTGTTTTTGCTCAACCTGCATTCGGACCTGCTGCTGTTGTTGATGGGGCTGTTTATCAGCGCCTACGCGATTTACAGCCTGGCGGTGAAAGCACGGCCCAGTCAGCTGGCGGCGGGGTGGTCGATTCCCATGGGCACTGTGGGTGGCCTGTTTGGTGCGCTATTTGGCAGTGGCGGCTTTTTATATGCGATCTATCTGAATAGCCGTTTGCCCAAGGACGCAGCGCGGGCCACGCAAAGTGCGCTGATCAGTTGCAGCACGGTTGTGCGTTTGAGTCTGTTCCTGATTGCCGGGGTTTATGCAGATTGGCCGTTATTGATGTTGGCGGTTTGCCTGTTGCCAGCGATGGCCCTGGGGCTGTGGTGTGGGCGCAGGCTGACGATGCGGCTGTCTCGTGAGGCGTTCGTGCGGTTGGTGACCTGGTTGGTATTGGCCAGTGGTATTGCGTTGATCGGGCGGTATGTGAGTACTTGACCTGATTTTTTCAGGGATTAAGCTGCCGTCCTCCCGGGCGTCATCGCGGGCAAGCCCGGCTCCCACACTGGAATGCGATCAACTGTGGGAGCCGGGCTTGCCCGCGATGGCGCCAGTAGCCACACCGCAGGACTCCCATGAATTCCCAAAGCATCCTTGTCCCGAAAATCTCCACCTTGCCCGTCCACGAACCCCGCGCCCGGGCGATTGTGCGCTGGCTGGTGCGCAAGAACATCATCAAGGAAGAGCTCACCACTTGCGGCCGCACCGGCAACCGCATGGGCTACGCCCTGGCCGATGGCGCCCGCGCCGTGGTGCTGCATCCCGAGGCGTTGCCGTTCAACGAGCCGGTCAATGGCTTGGAGATCATCTATAAGCGTTGCATCTATACCCCGGCCAAGGGCTTTCTCGAGGAGGCCGGTTGCCCGGAGTGCCTGAAGGAGGTCGGAGAAGCGCTGTTCGAAAGCCTGGAAGACTGGATGCCCGGCCACACCGATAACTTCACCTGCCCGCTATGTGGGCATGAAGACGACATTAATGGCTTTTTATTCTTGCAGGAGTGCGGGTTTTCCAACCTGGGCTTCATTTTCAACAACTGGGCGGAGGCGGGTTTCAAGCAGAGCTTTATCGACGAGTTTGCCGATTGGTTGGACCAGAAGGTGAGCTGGGTCAAAGTCGAGCTTTAAACCATCTATCACTATTACCAAGTTTGTCAGAGTTTTACATTGAGCCCGGCAGGGTGCATGTATATAATGGCGCGCTTCCATTTTCCCGCTCGGGAGCCCCCGCGATGCTGCGTATCAGCCAAGAAGCTCTGACATTCGACGACATTCTCCTAGTGCCCGGTTATTCCGAGGTGCTTCCTAACGAAGTCAGTCTCAAGACCCGCCTAACCCGTGGCATCGAGCTGAATATTCCCCTGGTTTCCGCTGCCATGGACACCGTCACCGAAGCCCGTCTGGCCATTGCCATGGCTCAGGAAGGCGGCATCGGCATCATCCACAAGAACATGACCATCGAGCAGCAAGCTGCCGAAGTGCGCAAGGTCAAGCGTTACGAAGCCGGTGTGGTGAAAGATCCGATCACCATCGAAGCTGACGCCACCGTGCGTGATCTGTTCGAACTCACTCGCATGCACAACATCTCCGGCGTCCCGGTGCTGCACGATGGCGACCTGGTCGGCATCGTCACTTCCCGTGACGTGCGTTTCGAGAACCGCCTTGAAGTGACCGTCCGCGAAGTGATGACGCCTAAAGAGCGCCTCGTCACCGTCAAGGAAGGCGCCGACAAGAACGATGTGCGCGAACTGCTGCACAAGCACCGCATCGAGCGCGTGCTGATCGTCGACGACAAATTCGCCCTCAAAGGCATGATGACCGTCAACGACATCGAAAAAGCCAAGGCTTACCCGCTGGCCAGCAAGGATGACCAAGGTCGTCTGCGCGTTGGCGCTGCGGTTGGTACCGGTAAAGACACCGGTGACCGCGTCTCGGCCCTGGTTGCTGCCGGTGTTGACGTGGTGGTGGTCGACACCGCTCACGGCCACTCCAAAGGCGTGATCGACCGCGTGCGTTGGGTCAAGCAGAACTTCCCTGACGTACAGGTGATCGGCGGCAACATCGCCACCGGCGCTGCCGCCAAGGCCTTGGCCGAAGCTGGCGCCGATGCAGTCAAGGTCGGTATCGGCCCAGGTTCCATCTGCACCACGCGCATCGTTGCCGGTGTGGGCGTGCCGCAAATCAGCGCCATCGCCAACGTCGCCGCTGCCCTTGAAGGCACGGGCGTACCGTTGATCGCCGACGGTGGCATCCGGTTCTCCGGTGACCTGTCCAAGGCCATCGTTGCCGGCGCCTCGTGCGTGATGATGGGCTCGATGTTCGCCGGTACCGAAGAAGCGCCAGGTGAGATCGAACTGTTCCAGGGCCGTTCGTACAAGGCTTACCGTGGCATGGGTTCGCTGGGCGCCATGTCCCAGGCGCAAGGCTCTTCCGACCGTTACTTCCAGGACTCTTCGGCAGGCGCCGAGAAGCTCGTACCGGAAGGTATCGAAGGCCGTGTGCCATACAAAGGCACCCTGAGCGCGATCATTCACCAACTGATGGGCGGCCTGCGTTCCTCGATGGGTTACACCGGCAGCGCCAACATCGAAGAAATGCGCACCAAGCCAGAGTTCGTGCGAATCACCGGCGCCGGCATGGCTGAATCCCATGTCCACGACGTGCAGATCACCAAGGAAGCGCCAAACTACCGTGTAGGTTGAGCCTTCCAGCAAAATGTTAAGTAACCGGGGCTGTTCTTCAGCCCCGAGTTGTTTCTGATTCATTAGACGAGACTGACTTCATGGCCCTCGACATTCACGCCCACCGCATCCTGATCCTCGACTTCGGTTCCCAGTACACCCAACTGATCGCCCGCCGCGTGCGTGAAATCGGCGTGTACTGCGAACTGCACCCGTTCGACATGGACGATGAAGCGATCCGCGAATTCGCACCCAAAGGCGTCATTCTCGCCGGTGGCCCCGAGTCCGTTCACGAAGCCAACAGCCCGCGCTGCCCGCAAGCGGTATTCGACCTGGGCGTGCCGGTATTTGGCATCTGCTACGGCATGCAGACCATGGCCGAGCAACTGGGCGGCAAGGTTGAAGGTTCCGAGCTGCGTGAATTCGGTTATGCCCGTGTGGACGTGGTTGGCAAGAGCCGCCTGCTGGACGGCATCGAAGACCACATCGACGCCGACGGCCTGTTCGGCCTCGACGTATGGATGAGCCACGGTGACAAGGTCACCAAAATGCCGGAAGACTTCCACATCCTGGCCAGCACCCCGAGCTGCCCGATCGCTGGCATGTTCAGCGACGAGCGTCGCTACTACGGCGTGCAGTTCCACCCGGAAGTGACTCACACCAAGCAAGGCGGGCGCATCCTGTCGCGCTTCATCCTCGACATCTGCGAGTGTGAAGCCCTGTGGACCCCGTCTAAAATCGCTGAAGACGCCATCGCCCAAGTGCGCGCCCAGGTCGGTACCGACAACGTGCTGCTCGGCCTGTCCGGCGGCGTTGACTCCTCGGTTGTGGCGGCCTTGCTGCACAAGGCCATCGGCGACCAGCTGACCTGCGTATTTGTCGACAACGGCCTGCTGCGCCTGCACGAAGGTGAGCAAGTGATGGCCATGTTCGCCGAGAACATGGGCGTCAAGGTGATCCGCGCCAACGCTGAGGACCAGTTCCTCAACAACCTGGCCGGCGAGTCCGACCCGGAGAAGAAGCGCAAGATCATCGGTCGTACCTTCATCGACGTATTCGATGCCGAGTCCACCAAACTGGACAACATCAAGTACCTCGCCCAGGGCACCATCTACCCCGACGTGATCGAGTCGGCCGGCGCCAAGAGCGGCAAGGCCCACGTGATCAAGTCCCACCACAACGTGGGTGGCCTGCCTGAGGAAATGAACCTCAAGCTGGTAGAACCGCTGCGCGAGCTGTTCAAGGACGAAGTCCGCCGTCTGGGCCTGGAACTGGGCCTGCCGTACGACATGGTCTACCGCCACCCATTCCCAGGCCCGGGCCTGGGCGTGCGTATCCTCGGTGAAGTGAAAAAGGAATACGCCGACCTGCTGCGTCGTGCCGACCACATCTTCATCGAAGAACTGCGCAAGGCCGACTGGTACCACAAGGTCAGCCAGGCGTTCGTGGTGTTCCAGCCGGTGAAATCGGTTGGCGTTGTAGGCGATGGCCGTCGTTACGCATGGGTTGTTGCGCTGCGTGCCGTAGAGACCATCGACTTCATGACGGCGCGTTGGGCTCACCTGCCTTACGAACTGCTGGAGACGGTCAGCGGCCGGATTATCAATGAGATCGAAGGTATTTCGCGCGTTACTTATGACGTGTCGAGCAAGCCGCCGGCGACGATTGAGTGGGAATGATCCTGCGATAGCAGGTGAGGACTGAATAACAGAACCCCGGCCATGTGCCGGGGTTTTTGCATGTTAGGCGAGTAGGTTAGAAGAACTCATCCTCTGTACATCAAGGAAGCTGTTCACTACAAAATGCATTGTATATTATGCAAAATTGTAATTTATGAGGTTTTGCATTGTATAGGATGCGATATAGATGGAGGATCTAGGAATTCTGATCAAAACCCTGCGAAAGTCCGCAGGCCTTTCGCAAAGTCAGCTAGCACAGCGGCACGGCATGAGTCGCGCCACCATCTCGGGGATCGAAAACAATACCATCCCTGAAATAGGTATTCGCAAGGTCGCAGCGATTCTTGAAGGCTTGGGATACGAATTGACCGCCACCCCCAATCCTCGACGCATGACTCTCGACGAATTGAAGGCAGGAGGTGTCCATGACTAGCCAACGTGATCGGTTGTACATCGGCACCAACGGTGTGCCTGCTGGAACGCTCGGGCGACGTAATGAAAATCAGCGTGACTCGATTTTTTCGTATAACGACACGGTGGCCCAAGAGCAAGCAGTGTCCTTGACCATGCCGGTGCGCCTGGAAAGCTACAACTGGGAGTACGGCATTCACCCGTTGTTTGAGATGCACATTCCTGAAGGGCATCTCAAGGCCGAACTCGTACGGCGTTTCAGCAAATCGGTGCGCGGTTTTGATGACTTTGCTTTATTGGGCATCGTAGGTCCGCACCAATTGGGTCGTATCAGCGTTGCCCATCAAGCGGGTGATGCGTCGTTGCCTGGGGTCAAGCTGGCTGACCTGCTGGTGTACGACGGGGCTGAAGACCTGTTCGATGAGCTTCTGAAAACCTACGCCGCTTATTCAGGGGTGTCGGGCGTTCAGCCGAAAGTGCTGGTTCGCGATGTTGGCGATATGGCTGCTGATATTGAACGTCTTACCCACAAGGGCGCCACGCATTTGGTAAAGGCGTTCAATGAGTCGGACGTTCCTCAGTTGGCGGCCAATGAATTTTTCTGCATGCGTGCCGCATACCATTGTGGTCTTGAGGTGCCTGAGGTCCAGCTCAGTCATAACGGGAAGTTTCTGGTAGTGAAGCGGTTCGACATCGGTGAAAACGCCTACCTCGGATTTGAGGATATGTGTGTTCTATCGGGATGGGGAACCGGGAAAAAATATGACGGCAGCTATCAAGGGTGCGCAAAACTGATCAGGTCATTTGTCACGCCAAGCCGGGTAGCCAGGGCTCTTGAAGACTTTTTCATAATGGTGGCGCTCTCGGCCGGTATTCAGAACGGTGATGCACACCTGAAAAACTTCGGCTTGCTTTATGAAAACTGCGCCGAGGATGCCGATGTCTGGCTTGCCCCCGTTTATGACCTGGTGACCACTACGGTCTACGCCGGCAACGACATCATGGGGCTGTTGCTTGGCGGTTCGAAGGCGTGGCCAAAGCGCAAGATGCTTGTGCAGTTCGGGCGCAGTTCGTGCAGTTTGACGCAGGCGCGCTGTAACGAATTGCTCGCCAGAGTGGACGATGGCATGAGTCGCGCCATGGCGGAGCTATCCGAGTATCGAAGTACCCACCCGGAGTTCGAAGCCGTGGGGGAAAAGATGGCCGGCGCATGGGCAGCAGGCTTGGCCAGGAGTATCTCGGTGTCGTGAGGGGCCGGGTTTAAGCGAGCCCCAGGGAGCAGCCGGGTTTAGCGCCGTGCCACATCCGAAAAATAAAACTTATCCAACGTATGTCGCGACTCGGTGTACTCGAACTGCCTTCCATCCTGCAAGAACGTCTGGTTGCTCACCACAATCACATGGCTTTGCCCATCCAGATCCAGATGCGCCTGGTCGTCCTTGCTGCGCGGCAAGGCTTCGATGGTGCGCTGCGCATAGCTGATCTGCAGCTGCAGCGTTTGCTCGATAAACGCGTAGATCGACTGCTCGGCGATGTCGTGATCCAGGCCGGGAATCAGGTCACTGATGAAGTGGTTGATGTCCAGGATCACCCGTTTGCCACCGATGCGGCGTACCCGCTTGATGCGCGTAATGAGGGTGCCGGGCTCGGCCTCGATGTGCTGCAGCAGTGAGCCTTCCAGTGGAATCTGGGTGAACTCGACCACCTCGGTGCGTACGTCATCACCCAGGTCGGCGTGGGTTTCGTGGAAGCTGACGATGCCGCCCAGTTGGAACTCGATCGGGTTGGGCGACAACACAAAGGTGCCCTTGCCGTGGATTTTTTGTGCAAAGCCACGTTCCTGCAACTGCTCGATGGCGCGCCGCACGGTGCCACGGCTGGCCTGGTAGGCGTCCATCAGTTCGGTTTCGGAGGGAAGGCGCGTACCGCGCTGCAGGCGCTCGGTGGTGATGCTGGCAAGCAGATCCGTATAGATCTGGTTGTATTTGCTCATGGGATGGCTCTTGCCCGGCGTTATGAAGGTGGACTGCGCGTTCAAGGCAGGAACCATAGTGGCAGAGGTGGGGTTTGTCCATTGGACGGAGGTACGAGCCGGGGAAAAATCTGACAGAAAGCTCGCAGGCATAAACAAAAGTGTAACTCGTACAGACGAGTTGTTGATTTAACTCGTACAGACGAGTACTTTTCCCTCCTCGGCGTGCTGCCAACGACTGCCACCCATAAAAACAATCACAGTGGAAAACGAGCATGAGCCACGACTATTCAACGATTGCCCGCGAGATTCTCGACAACCTCGGGGGCCGCGAAAACCTTGAGCAGGCTGCCCATTGCGTGACCCGCCTGCGCCTTGCGCTCAAGGACCCTAGCCTGGTCAACAGCAGTGCCCTGAACCAGGTCGACCTGGTCAAGGGCTCGTTCTTTACCGGCGGCCTGTTCCAAGTGGTGATCGGCCCCGGCGAAGTGGAGAAGGTCTACGCCGCCCTGCGCGAATTGACCGGCCTGGCCGCGTCGACCATTGCCGACGTCAAGAAAGCCGGCGGCGACAAGACCAACCCCATGCAGCGCCTGGTGCGGGTGTTCTCCGATGTGTTCATGCCGATCCTGCCCGCGCTGATCATCGCCGGCCTGTTGATGGGCGTGAACAACCTGATGGGCGCCAAGGGCATGTTCATCGAAGGCCAGACGCTGCTGGAGGCCTACCCGAACCTGGATGGCCTGTGGAGCCTGATCAACCTGATGGCCAACACCTCCTTCGTGTTCCTGCCGGCGCTGGTGGGCTGGTCGGCGGCCAAGCGGTTCGGCGGCAGTGAAATCCTCGGCATCGTGCTGGGCCTGATGTTGGTACACCCGGACCTGCTCAACGCCTGGAACTACGGCAAGGCGGTCGCCGGCCTCGACGGCCAGAGCCTGCCGTACTTCGAAATCTTCGGCTGGTTCCAGATCGAGAAGGTGGGTTACCAGGGGCAGATCCTGCCGATCCTGATGGCCGCCTTTGTCATGAGCGTGATCGAGAAGTGGCTGCGGGCGCGGGTGCCGAATGCCATTCAACTGCTGGTGGTGCCGATCACCACCATCGTTGTCACTGGTGTGCTGGCCCTGGCGATCATCGGCCCGGTGACTCGTCACCTTGGCATCCTGATCACCGAAGGCCTGGTGACCCTGTTCGAGATCGCCCCGATGATCGGCGGCGCGATTTTCGGCCTGCTCTATGCGCCGCTGGTGATCACCGGCATGCACCACATGTTCCTGGCGGTCGACCTGCAGCTTATCTCCACCCAGGGCGGCACCTTTATCTGGCCGATGATTGTCATGTCCAACCTGGCCCAGGGCAGCGCCGCCCTCGGGGTGTTCTACATGACCCGCAATGCACGGGACAAAAGCATGGCCTCGACCTCGGCGATTTCCGCTTACTTCGGCATCACAGAGCCTGCGATGTTCGGGGTGAACCTGCGCTTCAAGTTTCCGTTCTACGCCGCGCTGCTGGGCTCGGCGCTGGGCAGCATCTTCCTGTCGTTGAACAAGGTACAGGCGTCGGCCATCGGTGTCGGTGGGTTGCCCGGGTTTATCTCGATCGTGCCAAGCGCGATTCCGATGTTCGTGATCGGCATGGTCGTGGCGATGGTCGTGCCGTTTGCGCTGACGTGCATGTTGAGCATGAAGATCGTTCGGCCTGGTTACCGGGTCGCCTGAAGATCGCTATCGCAGGCAAGCCAGCTCCCACAGTGATGTGTGAACACATTCAAGTGTGGGAGCTGGCTTGCCTGCGATGAGGCCAGAAGGGCCAGCACCCAACTCTACTGAAGGAACCCACCATGCAAACCTGGCAACACTCGGTGATCTACCAGATCTACCCCAAAAGCTTCCACAGCCACGCGGGTAACGCCACCGGTGACCTGTTGGGCATCGTGGACAAACTCGACTACCTCAAGTGGCTGGGCGTGGATTGCCTGTGGGTCACGCCGTTCCTGCGCTCGCCCCAGCGCGACAACGGCTACGACATCAGCGACTACTACGCCATCGACCCCAGCTACGGCACCATGGCCGATTGCGAGCTGCTGATCAGCGAAGCCGCCAAGCGTGGCATCAAGCTGATGCTCGATATCGTGGTCAACCACACCTCCATTGAACACGAATGGTTCCAGCAGGCGCGCAGCAGCCTCGACAACCCCTACCGCGACTTCTACATCTGGCGCGACCAGCCGAACAACTGGGAATCCAAGTTCGGCGGCTCGGCCTGGGAATACGAAGCACAGACCGGCCAGTACTACCTGCACCTGTTCGACCACACCCAGGCCGACCTCAACTGGGACAACCCCCAGGTGCGCGCCGAGGTGTTCAAGATGATGCGTTTCTGGCGCGACAAAGGCGTGGGTGGGTTCCGCCTGGATGTGATCAACCTGATCTCCAAGCCCGCCGATTTCCCCGAGGACAACAGTGACGGCCGCCGTTTCTACACCGACGGCCCGAACGTGCATGAATACCTGCAGCAAATGCACCGCGAAGTCTTTGAAGGCCATGACCTGATCAACGTCGGCGAGATGTCCTCCACCCGCCTGGAACATTGCATTCGCTATTCGAATCCAGCGTCGAAAGAGCTGTCGATGACTTTCAATTTCCACCACCTGAAAGTCGATTACCCGAACCTGCAAAAGTGGGTGAAGGCCGACTTCGATTTCCTTCAACTCAAGCAGATTTTTTCCGACTGGCAGATGGGCATGCAAGCCGGTGGCGGCTGGAACGCGCTGTTCTGGTGCAACCACGACCAGCCACGGGTGGTCTCGCGTTTTGGTGACGACGGCGAATACCGCGTGGTCTCGGCCAAGATGCTCGCCACGGCGCTGCACTTTCTGCAGGGCACGCCGTATGTGTATCAGGGCGAAGAGCTTGGCATGACCAACCCCGGCTTCGACAGCATCTCGCAGTACCGTGATGTGGAAACCCTGAACATCTTCCGGCTCAAGCGCGATGCGGGCGAGTCCGAAGCCGCAAGCATGGCGGCGATCATGCAGAAGTCCCGCGACAACGGGCGTACGCCCATGCAGTGGAGCACCGAAGCGAATGCGGGGTTCAGCCGCGGTGAACCCTGGATCGGCATCCCCGCCAATGCTGCGCAGATCAACGTCAACAGCCAGATGGATGACCCGGATTCGGTGCTGCATCACTACCGCAGGCTGATCGACTTGCGCCGTCGCGAACCGCTGATACAGCAAGGCGTTTACCGCCCGTTGCTGCAAGACCATCTCCAGGTCTGGGCGTACCTGCGTGAAGGCCATGGCGAGCGCCTGTTGGTACTCAACAACTTCTATGGATCGCCATGCGAGATCCAACTGCCAGAAGGCGTGATCAACGCCGCAAACGAGCAACGCCTGCTGATCAGCAACTACCCCGACTGCCCGCTGCGCACGAGCACGGTGGTGCTACGCCCCTATGAATCCTTCGTGCTGCACCTGACTGATTGAAACACCCCCTGTAGGAGCGAGCTTGCTCGCGAAGATCGTCAACGAAAACGCGCCCCTCCAGGTGTTGCGTGGAGGCTGCAAATTCTTCGCGAGCAAGCTCGCTCCTACAGGTGATCGCGTCACGCAAGACAGTAAGAAAAAACAATAAAAATAAAAGGAGCGTTTCATGAAAACAACAATAAAGCTGGGCCTTATTGCCTCCTGCCTCACGGTGCCTTTTGGCGCGCAAGCCCTGGAGTTTGCCGGGTATTTGCGCAGCGGCGTGGGCACGTCAACGGGCAGCGGCAAGCAGCAATGTTTCCAACTGCCGGGTGCGCAAACCAAATACCGCCTGGGTAACGAATGCGAGCAGTACGCCGAGCTGGAACTGCGTCAGGATTTGCTGACCTTCGACGACGGTTCGGTGCTCAGCGTCGATGCCATGGCTTCCCTTTATAACAAGTACGATCGTGCCCTGAAATTCCAGGGTGAAAACAACGGCTCGGCGCGCATGCCGCAGATGTATGCGCAATGGTCCAACCTGCCCAGCCTCAATGGTGGTTCGCTGTGGGCCGGGCGGCGTTACTACAAGCGTAACGATATCCATATCTCCGACTTCTACTACTGGAACCAGAGCGCCACCGGTGGCGGGATCGAGGACGTGCTGATCGGCGGTTTGAAATACAGCTACGCCCTGTCGCGCAAGGACAACCTGTACCAGAAGGAATACGCCACCCGTCACGACTTCAATGTCGCCGGTTTCAAGACCAACCCCGGTGGCGAACTGGAACTGGGCTTGAGCTACATCGCCAAGGCCGGTGGGCGTGACACCAACAGCGGCTGGGCGCTGACGGCGCAGCATGTGCAAGCAGCCTTCCTGGGTGGCAAGAACAAGTTTGCCCTGCAGTACGGCGAAGGCCCCGGCACCGGCCTGGGCTACACCGGCAATACCGCGCTGGACAAGAGCAGCAAAAGTTACCGCGCGGTGGAGTTCTTTGATTGGCAACTGACTCCGCGTTTTGGCGGGCAAGTTGAAGCGGTGTACCAGAAAGATGTGCGCCCAGGGCGTCAGGACCAGAACTGGATGTCCCTGGGTGTGCGCCCGGCGTATGCGCTCAGCGAGCAATTCAAACTGGTTGCTGAGCTGGGGCACGATCAAGTCGATGCCACCGGCGGTACGCGCAAATTGAGCAAATTTACCTTCGCCCCGACCTGGTCGCCCAAAGGCCCTGAATTCTGGGCGCGGCCGGAGGTGCGGTTGTATTACACCTATGCGTCCTGGAACAAAGCGGCCAAGCGTGCGGCCAATGAGCTGGCGGCGGGCACGGCGTTGTCCGACACCGGCGCCTATGGCACGGCGCGGCATGGGTCGAACGTCGGTGTGCAGGTCGAATATTGGTGGAAGTAATCAGGAGGGAGTACGCGGGCTAATGCGGGAGCGGGCTTGCTCGCGAATGCAGTGGGTCAGTCAGTGAATGTGTCGCCTGATACACCGCTTTCGCGAGCAAGCCCGCTCCCACACTGACCTTCGTCAACCTCAACCTTGCATCGACTCAATGATTTTTAAAGAACAACACAAACAGGTGAAGTCATGATCACATCTCAACCCCTGGAACTGCTGGCACCCTTGTCCGGGGTTTTGCTGGCGCTGGACCAGGTGCCCGACCCGGTATTTTCTGGCCGCGTGATTGGCGATGGCCTGTGCATCGACCCCACCTCGCAAACCCTCTGCGCGCCGTTGGCTGGGGTGATCAGCAACATTCAGGACAGCGGCCATGCGGTCAGCGTCACCGCCGATAACGGTGTGCAAGTGCTGCTGCATATTGGCCTGGACACTGTGAACCTGGCGGGCCAGGGCTTCACCCGGCTGGTCGAGGAGGGCCAGCGGGTGGAGGCCGGACAGCCGCTGATTGAGTTCGATGCCGACTATGTCGCGCTCAATGCACGCAGCCTGCTGACCTTGATGCTCATTGTGAGCGGCGAGCCGTTTGTGCCGTTGGTGGCCGATCAGGCGCTGGTCGAGTCCGGCCAGCCACTGTTGCAGGTCTCACCGGGGCCGATGAAAGCTGAGGTGGACGAGGAGGCGGGCAATGCGCTGTTTTCCAAGCCAGTGACCCTGCCCAATGCCAGCGGCTTGCACGCCCGCCCTGCGGCGGTGTTTGCCCAGGCGGCGAAGGGGTTCAGTTCCAGCATTTTCCTGCACAAGCAAACCCTGAGCGCGAATGCCAAGTCTCTCGTGGCGATCATGGCGCTGCAGACCTCCCAGGGCGACAGCGTGCAAGTGAGCGCGGCGGGGGAGGATGCCGAGGCGGCTATCCAGGCGCTGGTGGCGTTGTTGCTCGACGGCTGTGGCGAGACGCTGCCGGTAGCGATCGAGAAAATCAGCAAGCCCGCTGCGCCTGCGTCTTCGGCCTCCGTATTGCGAGGCGTCTGTGCGTCGCCGGGTTCGGCGTTCGGCCAGGTTGTCCAAGTGGCTGAGCCAGCGCTTGAGATTCCCGAAGCCGGTGCGGGAGAAACCTTCGAACGTACCGCATTGGCGCGTGGCCTGCGGGCTGCAAACGAGGCGTTGCAAGCGTTGCAGGCCAAGGCGGCCGGCAGCGCCCAGGCCGAGATCTTCCGCGCCCACCAAGAACTGCTCGAAGACCCGACCCTGCTTGAACAAGCCCATAGCCTGCTGGCCGAAGGCAAGAGTGCCGCCTTTGCCTGGAACACGGCAACGGTGGCGACCGCCAAACTTTTTGAAGGCTTGGGCAAAGCGCTGCTGGCTGAGCGTGCGGCGGACTTGGCCGACGTCGGCCAGCGCGTGCTCAAGTTGATCCTGGGCGTGCCAGAGCGGTCCATGGAGCTGCCGGAATGCGCCATCCTGGTCGCTGAACAACTGACACCCTCACAAACCGCCGGCCTGGACACCAGCAAAGTGCTGGGCTTCGTCACGGTCGCCGGTGGCGCTACCAGCCACGTGGCCATCCTCGCCCGGGCCCTCGGCCTGCCATCCCTTTGCGGCGTACCCAGCCAAGTACTGGCCTTGGCCAACGGCAAGCGGGTATTGCTCAATGCCGACAAAGGCGAGCTGCAGCTGGAGCCGAACCTGGCCGAAATCGAGCAACTGCAGGCGGTGCGCCAACAGCAAAAGCTGCGGCTGCAGCGTGAGGTGGCGCAGGCCTCACGGGCAGCGGTCACCCGCGACGGTCACCACGTCGAGGTCACAGCCAACGTCGCCTCGTTGCAGGAAGTGGAACAATCCCTGACCCTGGGCGGTGAAGGCGTGGGCCTGCTGCGTTCGGAGTTCCTCTACCTGGAACGCAACCGTGCGCCGAGCGCAGAGGAGCAGGCCGACACCTACAGCGCCATCGCCCGCGCCCTCGGCACCGAGCGTAATCTGGTGGTACGTACCCTGGATGTGGGCGGCGATAAACCCTTGGCCTATGTGCCGATGGACAGCGAGACCAACCCATTCCTTGGCCTGCGCGGTATCCGCCTGTGCCTGGAACGCCCCGAACTGTTGCGTGAACAGTTACGTGCGATTCTTGCCAGCGCCGGCTTGGCGCGGCTGCATATCATGTTGCCGATGGTCAGCCTGCTGTCGGAGCTGCACCTGGCGCGCAAAATGCTCGAAGAGGAAGCACAGGCCCTTGGCCTGAGCGAACTGCCCAAGCTGGGCATCATGATCGAAGTGCCGAGTGCGGCGCTGATGGCGGATGTGTTTGCGCCCCATGTGGATTTCTTCTCTATCGGCACCAACGACCTCACCCAATACACCCTGGCCATGGACCGCGACCACCCCCGGCTGGCCAGCCAGGCCGACAGTTTTCACCCGGCGGTGCTGCGCCTGATCGACATCACCGTCAAAGCGGCCCATGCCCACGGCAAATGGGTCGGCGTGTGTGGTGCGCTGGCGTCCGAAACCATGGCGGTGCCGGTGTTGATCGGCCTGGGCGTGGATGAGCTGTCGGTCAGTGTGCCGCTGATCCCCACCATCAAGGCCACCGTGCGCGAGCTGGACCTGCACGACTGCCAGATCATCGCCCGCCAGGTGCTGGGCCTGGAAGAAGCCGACCAAGTACGCGAGGCCCTGCGCCTGTACCACGCGGCCACCGTTGAAACCTCACCTGTTGTGGAGCACTGAGCATGTTCGAGAAATTGCAGCGGGCGTTCTGGAAAGCCCTGACGCCTGATTTGGTGGCGGAGACGGTTACCGCGTCGACACCCAGCCTGTTGTCGGCCGAGGTGCTGAGTGCATTGGGCGGGGAGTGCAACGTCACGTCACAGCAGCGCGTGGCGCTCACGCGGGTGCGGGTGCAATTGAAGGAGGTGGGTGGGTTGGATGAGTCGGCGTTGAAGGCTGCCGGTGTACCCGCAGTGATGGTACTGCCGGGCGGCGTGGTTCATCTGCTCACCGGCCTATAAGGCGACGATGATCAGATGTGGGAGCCGGGCTTGCCCGCGATAGCGGTGTGTCAGGCGCCGAATACCTTGACTGTCAGGCCGCCATCGCGGGCAAGCCCGGCTCCCACAGGGATTTGCAGTGTGCGGGCTGTCGTAATCAGAGTTGTGGGGTGTCTTGCGCAGGCTTGGTCTTGTCCACACCCGGCACATGCAGGTTGCCTTCCACCACCTGGTTACCCTCCAGCTGCGGCTGGGTCACCCAGGTGAGGATGTCGTAGTAACGCCGGATGTTCGCCACAAAATGCACCGGCTCGCCGCCGCGGGCGTAGCCGTAGCGGGTCTTGCTATACCACTGCTTCTGCGACAGGCGTGGCAGCATCTTCTTCACGTCCAGCCACTTGTTCGGGTTCAGGCCTTCTTTCTTCGCCAGGATGCGCGCGTCGTCCAGGTGGCCGGTGCCCACGTTATAGGCGGCGAGGGCGAACCAGGTGCGGTCGGGTTCGGCGATCTTGTCGTCCAGCTCATCCTTGATCCTGGCCAGGTACTTGGCGCCGCCCATGATGCTCTGCTTGGGGTCCAGGCGGTTGGACACGCCCATGGCTTGGGCAGTGTTCTGGGTCAGCATCATCAGGCCACGCACGCCGGTCTTGGACGTGACCGTGGGTTGCCACAGCGATTCCTGATAACCAATGGCTGCCAACAACCGCCAATCGACTTTCTCGGCCTTGGCATAGGCGCGAAAGTGTTTCTCGTACTTGGGCAGGCGTTGTTGCAGGTGCTGGGCAAAGGTATAGGCGCCGACATAGCCGAGTACATCGACGTGCCCGTAGTAGCGATCTTTCAGACGCTGCAGGGTGCCGTTTTTCTCGACCTTGTCCAGGTAACTGTTGATCTCGTTGAGCAAGCTATTGTCTTCACCGGCCGCCACCGCCCAGCTCTGGTTGCTGGCATTACCGAGGTCGAAGGCCACGCGCACGTTGGGGAAGTACACCTGGTTCATGGCCACTTCGTTGGAGTCCACCAGGGTCAGGTCGATCTGCCCTTCGTCGACCATGCGCAGCAGATCCACCACCTCAACGGCGTCGGATTCTTCGTACTCAATCGCCGGGTTCTGTTTTTTCAGTGCCGCCAGTTGTTCGGCGTGGGTGCTGCCCTTGAGCACCATGATCTTCTTGCCCACCAGGTCGGCGGCGTTGGTGGGGCGCGATTGGCCGTTGCGGTAGATGATCTGCGGGGTGACTTCAAGGTACGGGTGGGAGAAGCGCACCTGCTGCTGGCGCTGGTCGCTACTCACCAGGCCGGCGGCAGCGAGTACCGGGCCGTTGGGTTTGCTCAACTGGTTGAACAGGTCGTCAAGGTTGTCGGCCGTCTCGATTTCCAGCTTCACGCCCAGGTCGTCGGCAAAGCGCTTGACCAGTTCGTATTCGAAGCCGGTTTCACCGTTACGGTCCTGGAAATACGTAGCGGGACTGTTGCGAGTGACCACCCGCAATACGCCATCCTCCTTGATTCGCTCCAGTGTGCTGGGTTTATCAACACAGGCACTGAGCATCAGGAAGAGCAAGGTGGCGATGAGCCATTTGACGCATCGCTGGCGCGAAACAGTTGGGAAGAACATCTGCGCAGTATACGCAAACGGCTCACGGCGCCATATCTCGACAGCGGCGCACTTGTCTGCTAGCCAGCGCAAAACTGTGCTGCAGCCCGCAGAAACGGGGCTTGGCGAGCGTTTGTGACGGTTAAAATAACTGCGCCCAATGCCCTGGATAACGCCCTGATCCCAGGCAAAGCGTGCCAACTGACGTTCGGCGGCGGCCACCGGTAGCGTTTCGGGTGCCGTTGGCGAAGGTTTACGCTAGAATGCACGGCCTCAAAGCACACCCCTTCCCGAGGCTGTCCCGAAGATGTTGATCCTGCGCGGCGCTCCTGCCCTTTCTGCCTTTCGCCACAGCAAACTCCTTGAGCAACTGAGCCAGAAGGTTCCAGCTGTTACAGGCCTGTACGCTGAATTTGCTCACTTCGCCGACGTAACCGGCGTCTTGACCGCCGACGAACAGCAAGTGCTGGCACGCCTTCTGAAGTACGGCCCAAGCGTTCCCGTTCAAGAGCCGACTGGCCGCTTGTTCCTGGTTCTGCCACGGTTCGGCACCATCTCGCCCTGGTCGAGCAAGGCCAGCGACATCGCCCGCAACTGCGGCCTGGACAAAATCCAGCGCCTGGAGCGTGGGATCGCCTTCTACGTCGCCGGCCAGTTCAGCGACGCCGAGGCGGAGCTGATCGCCAGCAGCCTGCACGACCGCATGACCCAGATCATCGTCAGTCAGCTGGAACAGGCTGCCGGCCTGTTCAGCCACGCCGAGCCGAAGCCGCTCACCGCCATTGACGTGCTGGGCGGTGGCCGCGCCGCCCTCGAGAAGGCCAACACCGAGCTGGGCCTGGCCCTGGCCGAAGACGAGATCGACTACCTGGTCAACGCCTTCAACGGCTTGAAGCGCAACCCCCACGACATCGAACTGATGATGTTCGCCCAGGCCAACTCCGAGCACTGCCGTCACAAGATCTTCAACGCCAGTTGGGACATCGACGGCCAAAGCCAAGAGAAAAGCCTGTTCGGCATGATCAAGAACACCTACGTGATGCACAGCGAAGGTGTTCTGTCGGCTTATAAGGACAACGCCTCGGTGATCGTCGGCTCCGTCGCCGGCCGTTTCTTCCCGGACCCGGAAACCCGCCAGTACGGCGCGGTGCAGGAGCCGGTGCACATCCTGATGAAGGTTGAAACCCACAACCACCCGACCGCGATTGCCCCGTTCCCGGGCGCAGCTACCGGTTCGGGCGGTGAAATCCGCGATGAAGGTGCTACCGGCCGTGGCGCCAAGCCCAAGGCGGGCCTCACCGGTTTCACCGTATCCAACTTGCAGATCCCGGGCTTTGAACAGCCGTGGGAAGTGCCGTACGGCAAGCCTGAGCGCATCGTCACCGCGCTGGACATCATGATCGAAGGCCCGCTGGGCGGCGCCGCGTTCAACAACGAATTCGGGCGCCCGGCGCTCACCGGTTACTTCCGGACCTTCGAACAGTCCATCACCACCCCGCGTGGCGATGAAGTGCGCGGCTACCACAAGCCGATCATGTTGGCCGGCGGCATGGGCAACATCCGTGAAGAACACGTCAAGAAAGGCGAGATTCTGGTCGGCTCCAAGCTGATCGTGCTCGGCGGCCCGGCGATGCTGATCGGTCTGGGCGGCGGCGCGGCTTCTTCCATGGCCACCGGCACCAGCTCGGCAGACCTGGACTTCGCTTCCGTACAGCGCGAAAACCCTGAGATGGAGCGCCGCTGCCAGGAAGTCATCGACCGTTGCTGGCAGTTGGGTGACAAGAACCCGATCAGCTTCATCCACGACGTCGGCGCCGGTGGTTTGTCCAACGCCTTCCCGGAACTGGTCAACGACGGCGACCGTGGTGGCCGTTTCGAACTGCGCAACATTCCAAACGACGAGCCGGGCATGGCCCCGCACGAAATCTGGAGCAACGAATCCCAGGAACGCTACGTACTGGCCGTTGGCCCTGAAGACTTCGCACGCTTCCAGGCCATCTGCGAACGCGAGCGTTGCCCGTTTGCCGTGGTCGGCGAAGCCACTGCCGAGCCACAGCTGACAGTCACCGACAGCCACTTTGGCAACAGCCCCGTGGACATGCCGTTGGAAGTGCTGCTGGGCAAGGCCCCGCGCATGCACCGTTCGGCCAACCGTGAAGCTGAACTGGGCGATGATTTCGACCCAAGCACGCTGGACCTGGCCAACAGCATCGAACGCGTGCTGCACCATCCGGCCGTGGCGAGCAAAAGCTTCCTGATCACCATCGGCGATCGCACCATCACCGGCCTGGTGGCTCGTGACCAAATGGTCGGCCCATGGCAGGTGCCGGTGGCCGACGTTGCCGTCACCGCCACCAGCTTCGATGTGTACACCGGTGAAGCCATGGCCATGGGCGAGCGCACACCGCTGGCCCTGCTGGACGCTCCGGCGTCGGGCCGCATGGCCATTGGTGAAACCCTCACCAACATCGCGGCCTCGCGTATCGGCAAGCTTTCCGACATCAAACTGTCGGCCAACTGGATGTCCGCTGCCGGCCACCCCGGTGAAGATGCGCGCCTGTACGACACGGTTAAAGCCGTGGGCATGGAGCTGTGCCCGGAACTGGGCATCACCATTCCGGTGGGCAAGGACTCCATGTCCATGGCCACCCGTTGGAACGAAGACGGCACCGACAAGAGCGTCACGTCGCCGCTGTCGTTGATCGTCACGGGTTTTGCGCCGGTCACCGACATCCGCCAGACCCTGACCCCGCAACTGCGCATGGACAAGGGCACCACTGACTTGATCCTGATCGACCTGGGCCGTGGCCAGAACCGCATGGGCGCCTCGATCCTGGCGCAAACCCACGGCAAGCTCGGCAAGCAGGCCCCGGACGTCGATGACGCCGAAGACCTCAAAGCCTTCTTTGCCGTGATCCAGGGCCTGAATGCCGACGGCCACCTGCTGGCTTACCACGACCGTTCCGACGGTGGTTTGCTGACCAGCGTTGTCGAAATGGCCTTCGCCGGTCACTGCGGCTTGAACATCGTGCTCGACAGCGTTGCCGAGGATGCTGCCGAAATCAACGGCATCCTGTTCAACGAAGAGTTGGGTGCGGTGATCCAGGTGCGCCAGGACGCTACCCCAGACGTGCTCGCGCAGTTCAGCGCCGCTGGCCTGGCCGAGTGCGTGGCGGTGATTGGCCAGCCGATCAACAACGGCGAAGTCAATATCTCGTTCAACGGCGACACGGTCTTTACCGGCCAGCGCCGCTTGCTGCAACGCCAGTGGGCCGAGACCAGCTACCAGATCCAACGCCTGCGTGATAACGCCGACTGCGCCGAGCAGGAATTCGACGTGATCCTGGAGGAAGACAACCCGGGCCTGAGCACCATGCTCAGCTTCGACGTCAACCAGGACATCGCCGCGCCTTACATCAAGAAGGGCATCCGCCCACAGGTTGCCGTGCTGCGTGAGCAGGGCGTCAACGGCCAGGTGGAAATGGCGGCCGCGTTCGACCGCGCCGGCTTCAATGCGATCGACGTGCACATGAGCGATATCCTCGCTGGTCGCGTTGACCTCAATGAGTTCAAAGGCCTGGTGGCCTGCGGTGGTTTCTCCTACGGCGACGTGCTGGGTGCCGGTGAAGGCTGGGCCAAGTCGGCCCTGTTCAACAGCCGTGCCCGCGATGCGTTCCAGGGCTTCTTCGAACGCAACGACAGCTTCACCCTGGGTGTGTGCAACGGTTGCCAGATGATGTCCAACCTCAGCGAGCTGATCCCGGGCAGCGAGTTCTGGCCGCACTTTGTGCGCAACCGTTCCGAGCAGTTCGAAGCCCGCGTCGCCATGGTGCAGGTGCAGGAATCCAACTCGATCTTCCTGCAGGGCATGGCCGGTTCGCGCATGCCAATCGCCATCGCCCACGGTGAAGGCCATGCCGAATTCAGCAGCGAAGAAGCGCTGCTTGAAGCCGACCTGTCCGGCACCATTGCCCTGCGCTTTGTCGATAACCACGGCAAGGTCACGGAAAGCTACCCGGCCAACCCGAACGGCTCGCCGCGTGGGATCACCGGCCTTACCAGCCGCGACGGCCGCGTGACCATCATGATGCCGCACCCGGAGCGCGTGTTCCGCGCCGTGCAGAACTCATGGCGCCCGGAAGAGTGGAACGAAGACGGCGCCTGGATGCGCATGTTCCGCAACGCCCGCGTGTGGGTGAACTAAGGCCGTGTACAAGCTCGCCTTCTTCGTGCCCGACAGCCATGTGGAGACGGTAAAAACCGCCGTCTTCGCAGCCGGCGGCGGGCGCATCGGCGACTACGACAGCTGCGCCTGGCAAGTGCTGGGTCAGGGCCAATTCCGCGCGTTGGACGGCAGCCAGCCGTTTATCGGGCAGGTGGGCCAGGTTGAAGTGGTTGAAGAGTGGAAGGTTGAGTTGGTGGTGGCGGATGAATTGATCGTGGCTGTCGTGGCTGCTTTGAAACTCAGTCACCCGTATGAGACACCGGCGTATGAGGTGTGGCAGTTGGCGGATTTTTGATCTGTTGGCTGCATAAACAAGAAACCCGCTGGGCCAGTTTGGTCGGCGGGTTTTTTGTTGGCTGTAAGTGCCAATCGCAGGCAAGCCAGCTCCCACATTTGACCCCGTTGTCAGACCGTACATCAATCCCATGTGGGAGCTGGCTTGCCTGCGATGGCGTCGGTGCAAGCGCCTCAGAACTTTCCGACAAGCCTTTCAGGTTGTCCGTCGGAATCTGTCTCCCTAGCCTCAATCGGTCGCTGATAACTCAGTGATCGGGGCTTGAATTCAAGACCCGTCCAGCAATGATCTTGCGTACGGTTTGAAATTCAATATGCAAATTCCAGATTTCGTTGTTCCTCGCCTCAATACCAGCTCTGCGCTAGGGCAAGCTCTGATTTCAATGTTCAGAGCCATTGAAATGGAATTGACGCTCGAAGGCGCCAGTCCGGGCGCGGTCCAGGTCATTGTATTCGGTGGTTGTGCTGTTCATTTATATACCCACCACCGTGTGTCCACCGACGTGGATGCGGAGATTTATTGCGCAAATACTCAAGACACGCTGCGCCTACGAACATTGCTTGCAGAGTTTCCAGAACAGTTTTTCGATGAGCAGTCTGGCCGTGTCATGGAGTTGAACTATGACCTCCAATACAACACTAGCTTTGGTCCGCTCCACGAAGACTACTGGGAGCGAAGTCTTCCCCTGGAAGAGTTTCCTCTTGAGTCTGCGTTGCATCTTCATGTAGCTGCGCCTATCGACATTGCAATCTCCAAATTGGGCAGAGCCACTGATCAGGATGTAGATGACATCATGGCGTTGCTCAGGGCTGGCTTCATAGTGACCGCTGAGCTCCGTCAGCTGGCATTGCAGGCGATTGATATGTATGTTGGCAACAAAGAGCCACCCAGATCCATACTGACCAATATCTTGCACGATTATCTGGAGACTGCAGATGGCGAAGCCCTTTAACGGTCCGGTCCTCTCTTCCGCCTTGGACACACTGGTCAAAAGCCCCTTGAATCAGGCTGATGATGCTGCCTTGGTCAGTGCAGCGAAAGCTGTGTGGTATTCGGATACCAATCTTGTGGGCGAGGTGAGGGCGTTCATTCAGGAGCACTCCAGTGAGGTAGAGCTTCGTCGCGCAGGCTATTTGCTTGAGCGCTTCACACGCTTTTCGTGTGCGACCGATAGTCGGGTAAAGGAAGCGTTGAAGGCGCTTGAACTGTTCTCAGCCTCAAGGCAATACGTGAAATCCCAAGGCGCTGTTGCGTTGCGCAGTCGTCGTGACGAACTGGCAATGTCCTGGGGATTAAGTGAGGGTCTGGGTTTGAAGGTTCAGACCTTGATGCCTTTTCAGACCCGCCACTATGAAGCCGACCAGCGTGCGAAGTCTGCCTAGGTATAGATAGCTATCAAAGAACTCGGCTTAGGCCTAATGCCGTTCAGTTAAGCGTATATCGCCCTCTGTAGGAGCGAGCTTGCTCGCGAAAAGCGTCAACGATAACGCGTGCTTCCTGAATGAACGCGGCGCCTGTGAGTTTTTCGCGAGCAAGCTCGCTCCTACAAAATGCCTTAACTGAACGGCATTACGGCTTAGGCCGAGTTTTTGCTGTCTGCGATATCTTCAGCTCTCGGAGATTTCCGACAAGCCTTTCAGGTTGTCCGTCGGAACTCGCACAACTAACCTTCGCCAGTCGCTGCCAATTCAGTGACCGGGACTGCAAGCCCGCCGAAACCTCACCAGTTAGTCACAAGCGCCTTTATAATTGCGGCGCTTTTTCATGGTCGCCATTTATGGCGGCTGTGTGCGGGAGACCTTCGGGTCTACCGAGACTTGCTGGTGACTCTCGGTCTTGCAGGCCCGCACACAGCTGCCACCCATCATCTGCAAGTGATGCTGGTAGTTCTTACTTCACACCAGAGGTTTACCATGATCAAAGACAGTCCCAATCCCCCTTCAGATCAGTTATTCAGCGTACGACGCAGTATCGATAGCGAAACCTTGCTCGCCAATACCTCGCAGGACATCGCTTCGCTGCAGGCGCTAACCAGCCAGCTGGCGTTTGAAGTCGCTGGCGCGCAGCGTGATGTTGTCTTGGCAATTTGCCGGATGCTGGAGGGTATTCAGCTCATGGTGGATCGGGTGTTGGACTTGAACGAAGTGCCCGAGCTTAAACCTTCCGACGCCAGTTAAAACCCATTCGCGAGCAAGCCCGCTCCCACATTGATCGTTCCCACGCTCCGCGTGGGAATGCATCCTGTGACGCTCTGCGTCACCCTTGCGCAGGGCGGGACGCAGAGCGTCCGGGGCGGCATTCCCACGCAGAGCGTGGGAACGATCGGTCAGGCGTTGATAGGGCGGGTAACCAACCGCTCCAAAGCCTCACCCAAACCTAAAGCCTTGTCACCAATCAACAAGTGCCAAACCCCGCTATCCAGCTGGCTCACTCCCTTGCAACCCAGCGCAGTGAGGTCCGCTTCAGACAGCACCGAATCATCCCCCAACTCCACCCGCAACCGGGTCATCGCTACCGCTTCCAGTTGGCGCACATTCTCTCGGCCACCCAGGGCATTCAGCCACTTTTCGGCCTCGTGTACATTCACCGCCACCGGCTTATCCACAGGCGCAACCGCTACAGGCGTTGCGGCAACAAACCCCGGCATCGCCAAGCGAATCTCATCAGCAATGCTATCGGCCATTGGCCCAACCACTACCTGCAAACTGCCGCCGTTCCCCGGCCGCACCACAGCCATGGCGCCCAGCGCTTTCAACGCTGCATCCACCGCCTTGTTGCGATCCACCATGTCCAAGCGCAGCCGCGTGGTGCAAGCACCCACACTCAGCAAGTTCTCAGCCCCACCCAACGCCTGGATATAAGCCGTCGCACGCTGGTTATCACTCATCGCTTCAGCCTGCACCACCTGGATATCTTCCCGGCCCGGTGTCTTCAGGTTGAAGCGGCGGATGCAGTAGCTGAACACCGTGTAGTAGATCACCGAGTAAGCCAAGCCCACCGGTACCACCAGCCAACCATTGGTGGACTTGCCCCAGCCCAGCACCATGTCGATAAAACCACCGGAGAAGGTAAAGCCCAGGTGGATATTGAGCATGTTGGTCACGGCCATCGACAGGCCGGTCAGCAGCGCATGCAGCAAGTAGAGGAACGGCGCCAGGAACATGAAAGCAAATTCAATCGGCTCGGTCACCCCGGTGAGGAACGAGGTCAGCGCCATCGACAGGAAGATGCCGCCCATCACTTTGCGCCGCTCCGGCAACGCATTGCGGTACATCGCCAGGCACGCAGCCGGCAGGCCGAACAGCATCACCGGGAACATGCCGGTCATGAACTGGCCGCCTTTCGGGTCGCCGGCAAAGTAGCGGGTCAGGTCGCCGGTCACCACCGCGCCGGTCACCGGGTCGGTAAAGCTGCCGAACACGAACCAGGCCATGTTGTTAAGGATGTGGTGCAAGCCGGTGACGATCAGCAGGCGGTTGAACACGCCAAACACGAACGCGCCCAGGCTGCCGCTTTCCATCAGCAGCACGCCGAAGCTGTTGATGCCGTGCTGGATCGGCGGCCAGATCAGGCCGAAGATCACGCCCAGGCCCACCGCGCTGAAGCCGGTGACAATCGGCACAAAGCGTCGCCCACCGAAGAACGCCAGGTACTCCGGCAACTTGATGTCCTTGAAACGGTTGTACAGCCCGCCGGCCATCAAGCCGCTGGCGATACCGGCGAGCATGCCCATGTTGATGGTGGTGTCCATCACCTTGAGCGTGGAGATCATCACCAGGTAACCAATCGCCCCGGCCAGGCCCGCAGTGCCGTTGTTGTCACGGGCAAACCCCACGGCAATGCCGATGGCGAAGATCAGCGCCAGGTTGGCGAAGATCGCCTGCCCGGCATCGTGCATCACCGCGATGTTGAGCAAGTCGGTGTCGCCCAGGCGCAGCAAGAGGCCGGCGATTGGCAGGATCGCAATCGGCAGCATCAGCGCGCGGCCCAGGCGTTGCAGGCCTTCGATAAAGTGTTGGTACATGGCGTGTCTCCCTATTCTTGTTGTTTTCAGCTCAGCGGCCAGTGGTGTTGACAGGCTTGGCGAACGGCCTTGGCGCTGCTCAGGTCGAGCAGCTCAAGGCTCAGTTGCCGGCATTGCGCCGCGTCCAGGTGGCGGACGCGGTCCTTGATTTCGCCGATCTGCGGCGGGCTTACCGACAGTTCGCTGACCCCCAGGCCGACCAGTACCGGCGTGGCCAGTGGGTCAGATGCCAAGGCACCGCATACGCCGACCCAGCGACCATGCTTGGCCGCCCCGGTGCAAGTCTGGGCAATCAACCGCAACAGTGCCGGGTGCAGGGCGTCGACCCGGGCGGCCAGGCCTGCGTGGTCGCGGTCCATGGCCAGGGTGTACTGGGACAGGTCATTGGTGCCGATGGACAAAAAGTCAGCGTGTTTGGCCAACTGCTCGGCCATCAGCGCGGCGGCGGGCACTTCGATCATCACGCCCAGTTCGGGGCGCTGCGTCAGTTCCAGCTCCACGCACAGTTCATCCAGGCGCTGGCGAATCTGCAGCAGTTCATCCACCTCGCTGACCATCGGCAGCAGGATGCGGCAACGCCCCAGCGGCGCGACTTGCAGCAGGGCACGCAGTTGCTGGTCGAGCAGTTCCGGGCGTACCTGGGCCATGCGAATGCCGCGCAGGCCCAGCACCGGGTTGGCCTCGACGGGCAGCGGCAGGTAGTCGAGTTGCTTGTCGCCACCCACGTCGATGGTGCGGATGATTACCGACTTGTCGCCCATGGCATCCAGCACGGCTTGATAGGCCTGGCGTTGCTCCTGTTCATCCGGCGCAGTGCGGCGGTCGACGAACAGAAATTCAGTGCGCAGCAGGCCGATGCCGTCGGCGCCGTTGTCAAACGCCACCTTGGCTTCGGCGCTGGAGGCGACATTCGCGGCGACTTCAACCGTCACGCCATCGGTGGTGCTCGCCGGTTGTTGGGCTTGGGCCTGTTGCTGCTGGCGTCGTAATTTCTGTGTTTCGCGAATCTGGTGAACTTCGGTGTGGCGCGCTTCGCTGGGGGCCAGTTCCAGGCGGCCGTTGGCGGCATCGAGCACCACCCGCTGGCCTTGGGGTACGTCGAGCACTTCATTGCCCAGGGCGACGAGGCACGGCAGGCCTTTGCCCCGGGCCAAAATCGCCACATGGGAGGTCGCACCGCCTTCGGCCATGCAGATGCCAGCGGCCTGTTGCGCGCTCAGTTGCAGCAAGTCCGAAGGCGTCAGCTCATGGGCGCTGACAATCGCCCCCGCCGGCAATTCGAAATGCCAGGCTTCACCCAGCAACGCCCGCAGCACCCGTTGTTGCAGGTCGCGCAGGTCATTGGCACGCTCGGCAAACAGCGGCTTGCCCAACGCCAACAGCACGGCGCATTGGGCCTGGATCGCATCACGCCAGGCGTGGGTGGCGGCGCTGCCTTGTTCGATGGCAGCGGTGGCTGCGTCGAGTAATGCCGGGTCTTCCAGCAGGGCGAGGTGGGCGGCGAAGATCTCTTCTTCTTCGACATTCTTGCGTTGGCGCGCCTGGTCCAGCGTGTTGCGGATTTCGCCGCGCACTTGGTCAAGGGCGGCATCCAGGCGTTGCAGTTGTTCGTCGACGCTATGATTGCCGCTGTCTTGCGGCAGCTCGATGCCCGTCAGGCGGAACAATGGCCCACATACCAGGCCCGGTGCCGCGCATACGCCTTGCAGCACATTGGCTTCGGTATTCGCTCGGCGTGGTGTGGCAACGACCGGCGCGTGATGCTCCGCGTGGATCGCCACGGACAGCGCGGCGACCAATGCCTGTAACGCCGCCTCGCCATCCTTGCCACGGCAGGTCACCCGTACCTCGTCACCTTCGCCAATACCCAGCCCCATCAGGCCGATCAGGCTGTCGCAAGCCGCGGTTTTATCACCGAAGTGCAGCTGCGATTGGCTGCTGAAGCCCTGGGCAGTCTTGCGGATCAGCGCGGCAGGGCGCGCATGCAAGCCGCCACGGTGGGTGATGCGCACCGTGGCGCTCACTTCTGCGACCGAGTTATCCACAGCGGTTTGAACCGGCGCGGATGTGCGCAGGGCAATGCGCATCAGCGCTTCACCGACCTTCACGGTCTTGCTCGCGATGGGTTGCAGCTCGAAGCGGTCACTGTTGGTGAGGATGATCAGGCTCACCAGGCTCTTGCACTGGCGCGCAATACGATCCAGGTCAAACTGCACCAACGGCTGGCCCTCGCTTACCCGTGCGCCTTCCTTCACCAGCAAGGCAAAGCCTTCGCCATTGAGCTCAACAGTGTCGATGCCGATATGCATCAACACTTCGGCACCGTTGTCGGCGCGAAGCGTTAGCGCATGCCCGGTGCGGGCGACATGGATGATCACGCCGTCGCAGGGCGCCTGCAGGCAATCGTTCAGCGGGTCGATAGCGAGACCGTCGCCCATGGCGCCGCTGGCGAACACTTCGTCGGGGACGCGGTTCAGGGCCAGCACCGGCCCACTCAAGGGGGCGCTAAGGGTCAATGGATTATTGTTGTTGGGCATGGGCACGGTACTCATCAGGAAAACGCCGCTTTAGTGCGTACGGGTGACTTTGCTCAGGTGACGCGGCTGGTCCGGGTCCATACCTCGCGCCTCGGCAAGGCCTGCGGCCATCACGTAGAAACTCTGGATCGCCAGGATCGGGTCCAGGCTTGGGTGTTCAGCGCGGCTCAGGGTCAGGTCGCGTTCGGCGATGTCATCCGGCGCAGCCAGCAGCACGCGGGCACCGCGTTGGCGCATATCGGCGGCCAGGCTCAACAGGCCGGCCTGCTCGGCGCCGCGTGGGGCGAACACCAGCAAGGGGTAGTTCTCGTCGATCAGCGCCATCGGCCCGTGGCGCACTTCGGCGCTGCTGAAGGCTTCGGCCTGGATCGCCGAGGTTTCCTTGAGCTTGAGCGCGGCTTCCTGGGCGATGGCAAACCCGGCGCCTCGGCCGATGACCATCAAGCGCTGGCTGCCTTTAAGGGCGTCGATGGCCGTGCGCCAATCCTGTGTGGCGGCGTCACGCAGGCCATCGGGCAAGGCCTGACAGGCTTGCAGCAAGTCGGCTTCCTGATTCCAGTGGCCGATCAGTTGCGCACTGGCGCTGAGGGTGGCGATAAAACTTTTGGTGGCGGCCACGCTGAGTTCCGGCCCGGCGCACAGCGGCACATGGAATTCGCATGCGGCTTCCAGTGGCGAGTCTTCGGCGTTGACCAGCGAGATGCTCAAGGCGCCACGTTTGCGTAACAGGCGCAGGCTATTGACCAGATCCGGGCTCTGCCCCGATTGGGAGAAACCAAACGCTACCTGGCCGCTGACTTTCATCGGCGCCTGCAACAGGGTCACCACCGACATCGGCAGCGACGCCACGGGAATGCCCACGTGCTGCATGGCCAGGTAAGCGAAGTAACTGGCGGCGTGGTCGGAGCTGCCGCGGGCGATGGTCATCGCCACTTGCGGTGGCTGGCGGCGCAGGCGCCCGGCGACTTCTTCCAGCATGGGATTCAGGCGTTGCAGTTGGGCCGCGACGGCGTCGCAGGAGGCCAGGGCCTCTTCAAGCATTTTTGAAGTCAATGGTGTCTCCTTCGACCATTACGTCGGTGAGTGTCAGGGAGCGGTCCAGGCGCACGCAGTCGGCAAAGCTGCCGGGTTGCAGGCGGCCGCGTTCTTCCAGGCCCAGGTAGTCCGCAGGAAATTGCGACAGGCGTTGTGAGGCTTCACTGATTGGCAGGCCGATTTTCACCAGGTTGCGCAGCGCCTGATCCATGGTCAGGGTGCTGCCGGCCAGGGTGCCGTCGGCCAGGCGCACGCCGCCCAGGCATTTGGTCACGGTGTGGCTGCCCAGCTTGTATTCGCCATCGGGCATACCGGCGGCGGCGGTGGAGTCGGTGACGCAGTACAGGCAGGGGATCGAGCGCAACGCCACGCGCATGGCGCCGGGGTGCACATGCAGCAAGTCCGGGATCAGCTCGGCGTACTGGGCGTGGGCCAGCGCGGCGCCGACGATGCCGGGTTCGCGGTGATGCAGCGGGCTCATGGCGTTGTACAAGTGGGTGAAGCTGGTGGCGCCAGCGGCCAGGGCGGCAACGCCTTCTTCATAGCTGCCCAGGGTGTGGCCGATCTGCATGCGCACGCCGCGTTCGCTGAGGGCGCGGATCAGAGCGTCGTGGCCGGCGATTTCCGGGGCGATGGTGATCACCCGGATCGGCGCCAGGCGCAGGTAGGCTTCCACTTCCTGCATCAACGCGGTGTGGGCGAAGTTGGGTTGGGCGCCGAGTTTTCCCGGATTGATGTAGGGGCCTTCCAGGTGCACGCCGAGTACGCGGGCGCTGCCGGCTGGCCGCTGTTCGCAGAACGTGCCGAGCTCACCGAGTACCCGGGAGATTTCTTCCACCGGCGCCGTCATGGTGGTGGCCAGCAGCGAGGTGGTGCCAAAACGCACGTGGGTACGGGTAATGGTCTCGAAGGCGCCCGCACCTTCCATGATGTCCGCGCCGCCACCGCCATGCACATGCAGGTCGATAAAGCCCGGCAGCAGGTAGGGCAGGTCGTTGTCGGCCGGGTCGCACGGCGTGCCGTCAATGGCGACAACCTTGCCGTGCTCATGCACCAGGCGACCGCGCATCCAGCCGCTGGGCGTGAGGATATTGTCTTCAGTCATGGGCAGTTCTCTAAGTTCGCAATTCGGCGGAATAATCATGGCGGCGCAGCTCTGCGACAAAGTCGTAGTAGTCGTTGCGGCAGTAGGTGTCGGTGATCTCAATCGGCGTGTTGTCGGCGGTGTAGCCCACGCGGGTCATCAGCAGCATGGCGGTGCCGGGGGCGATGCCCACCAGCGCGGCAAACTCATCCGAGGCATTGATCGCCTGGATATGCTGCAAGGCGCGCACGATGGGCTTGCCGATGCTTTCCAGGTATTCGTACAACGAATTGCCGATGGCCTGGGGGTGGGGCAACACCGACGCTGGCATGGCAGTCATTTCAATCGCCATCACCGTGTCATCGGCTTTGCGCAGGCGCTTGAGGCGCGCCACTTTGTCGGTGGGCGACAGGCCCAGGCGGATCAGTTCTTCATGGGTCGGCGGGGTGATGTCGCGTTCCAGCCACTGGGATGTGGGCACAAAACCCTTGAGCCGCAGCATTTCGCTGAACCCCGACAGGCGCGACAAGGGTTGTTCCAGGCGCGGCGTGATAAAGGTGCCGGAGCCTTGGCTGCGACGGATCAGGCCTTGAGCCAGCAACACTTCCAGCGCTTTACGAGCGGTGACCCGCGAGATGCTCAACTGCTCGCTGAGGGCGCGTTCCGAAGGCAGGGCCTGTTCGGATTTCCACTGGCCGGCATGGATCGCTGCTTCAAGGCTGCGGGCCAGTTGCAGGTACAGCGGCGTGGATTGCTTGTCGTCGGGGCGCAGGGCCAGGATGGGGTTCATCTGTCAGGTTTCCGATGCGTTATTGGAGTGTTGTCGCCCGGTAATGGCCGAAAACTAATACCACTTAAATACCATGTCAATGCTACCAAAACGGTGCGAATCCCGGTTTCAAGGCACTTTAATGGGGCTTGGTATCAAGTGGTATTAGAGAGGTCTTTGTGGCGCGCATAAGTGCAGGGTCCCGCGCGGTGAACTGGTATTCACCGGCAAGCGCTGCCTGGGGCAGGAATTATTTTCGAATTATTTTACGAACGGCGTGGGATTACGGCCGAATCTCGATGAGGGTGCCGTCTTTGACCAGGTTCCACACTTCGCGCATATCCACGTTGCGCATGCCGATGCAGCCGTCGGTCCAGTCCAGGGTGTGAAACCACTGTTCCGGGTAGTCTTCAGTGTCGGGGGTGCCATGGATCATGATCATGCTGCCCGGCTTCACGCCTTCGCGGCGTGCGCGGGCGGCGTCGCTGATGTTCGGGTAGGAAATGTGCATGGCCAGGTTGAAGCGGTCGCTGGTCTTGCGCCAGTCGAGCCAGTAGAGGCCTTCGGGCGTGCGGCGGTCGCCTTCGATCAGCTTGTGGCCCTTGGGGTTCTTGCCCAGGGAAATGCGATAGGTCTTGAACGGCTTGCCGTCGTTGATCAACTGCAGCTGGTGGGCGGACTTGAGTACCAGGACTTTCTCGACCGTTTTACCACCAAGGGTTTGCACCGTGGAGGCCGGGGACAGCGTGGCGAACGACAGGCAGATCAGAGCAAGCAACCAACGCATTGAAACGGTATCCCTTTGGCGACATTGGCCGGCTTGTTATTGGGCGGGCTTGGACAGCGGTGGCACAGATTCGCTACGTACCGGGTACGCCTGTTGGCGACGGTCAGCGAAGAAGCATTCTAAGGTACGCCCGACCGTGCGGAAAGCCAGCTCGGACCAAGGGATATCGGCTTCGTCGAACAGCCTCACTTCCAGGCTCTCCTGGCCAGCGGCGAAGTCCAGATCGATCAATTCGGCGCGGTAGAAGATATGCACCTGACTGATGTGCGGCACATTGATCAGGGTATAGATGCTTAAGTTGCGCACCCGGGCGCAGGCTTCTTCCAGGGTTTCACGCATGGCGGCCTGTTCGACGGTCTCGCCATTTTCCATAAAGCCGGCGGGCAGGGTCCAGTAACCCAGGCGTGGCTCGATGGCGCGGCGGCACAGCAGCACTTGGTCGCCCCACACCGGCACGGTACCGGCGACGATATTGGGGTTCTGGTAATGAATGGTCGAGCAGTGATCGCATACATAACGCAGGCGCGCGTCGCCTTCGGGAATACGTTGGGTCACCGGTTTGCCGCACTGGCTGCAGAAATTCATGCTGGGGTTCCTGGAGAATGGGCACATCTTGGCTTGGTGCCGGGCGTTCCTGCAAGTTGTCGTTTAGCGACAGCTCTGCGGTTTTGGGGTTGGGCGCTCGCACGCTTTGGTGCATGATGCAAGGTAGCCAACAGACCGAGATGACTCATGCTGGACGAGCTACTTCGCCGGGTAAGCAATCACACCCCCCATACCCTGGAAACCGACGGGCGTTTCCCCGAGGCGGCGGTGCTGGTGCCGATTACCCGCAGTGACGAACCCGAGCTGATCCTGACCCTGCGCGCCAGCGGGCTGTCGACCCACGGTGGCGAAGTGGCCTTTCCCGGCGGGCGCCGCGACCCCGAAGACCCGGACCTGATCTTTACCGCTTTGCGCGAAGCCGAAGAAGAAATCGGCCTGCCGCCGGGGCTGGTTGAAGTCATTGGCCCGTTGAGCCCGCTGATTTCCCTGCACGGCATCCGCGTAACGCCCTATGTGGGCGTGGTCCCCGATTACGTCGAATACCTGGCCAACGACGCCGAGATTGCCGCCGTTTTCAGCGTGCCTTTGGACTTTTTCCGACAGGACCCACGCGAACATACCCACCGCATTGATTACCAGGGCCGCAGTTGGTATGTGCCCAGCTACCGGTTCGGCGAATACAAAATCTGGGGGCTGACGGCAATCATGATTGTCGAACTGATCAACCTGCTCTATGACGATGCCAAGATCAGCCTGCACCAGCCACCCAAGAGCTTCATCAATCTATAAGCCATCGTTTAAATGGCAAGCCGTGAGGAAAAACCATGAAGTACCGCCTGGGCGACGCCCGCGTCGAGATGCACCCCCACAGCTGGGTGGCACCCAATGCCACCCTGGTGGGCAAGGTCAAGCTGGAGGAGGGCGCCAACGTCTGGTTCAACGCGGTATTGCGTGGCGATAACGAGCTGATCCTGATCGGCAAGAACAGCAACGTGCAGGACGGCAGCGTGATGCACACCGACATGGGCTACCCGCTGACCCTGGGCACTGGCGTGACCATTGGCCATAACGCCATGCTGCACGGCTGCACCGTCGACGACTACAGCCTGATTGGTATCAACGCGGTGATCCTCAACGGCGCCAAGATCGGCAAGCACTGCATCATTGGCGCTAACTCGCTGATCGGCGAAGGCAAGGAAATCCCCGATGGCTCGCTGGTCATGGGCTCGCCAGGCAAAGTGGTGCGTGAGCTGACCGAGGCGCAAAAGCGCATGCTCGAAGCCAGCGCCGCGCACTATGTGCATAACGCGCAGCGTTATGCCCGTGACCTGGCTGAGCAGCAGGAATGAGCACAATTGAACGACCGGTCGCCTCGCCCTGCGTGAGCATTTGCGCACTGGATGATGACGATATCTGCACCGGCTGCCAGCGCAATGTGGATGAAATCACGCGCTGGAGCCGCATGGACAACGCCGAGCGCCGGGTGGTGCTGGGGTTGTGCCATGAACGGGCGGTGGCGAGTGGGATGATGTGGATGACCCCTGGGAAATCCGGCGCCTGACAGGCCGCCATCTCCCACCCTTGATGTGTGAATACCGTCAAATGTGGGAGCTGGCTTGCCTGCGATGAGGCCCTGCCAGACGACATCCTTGTAATTGTGTACCCTGTGCGGCATTACCCACAGGTCCATCCCCATGTTTTTCCTGATCGCCTACATCAGCAGCGTCGTGCTGATCAACTTCGCCTTCTCCACCGCCCCGCACTTGGACGTTATCTGGTCCGCCTGGGGCGGCCTGGTATTTATCCTGCGTGACATGGTGCAAACCCGCTTCGGCCACGGCGCAATCATCGCCATGCTGGCGGCGCTGGTGCTGTCCTATATCACCTCCGACCCGTCCATCGCCCTGGCCAGTGCCACGGCGTTTGCGGTGTCCGAGTGCATTGACTGGCTGGTGTTCAGCATCACCAAGCGCCCGCTGCATGACCGCCTGTGGATAAGTTCGGCGCTGAGCATTCCCCTCGACACCTTTATCTTTTTCGGCCTGATCGGCGCACTGACGCCGGCGGTGGCGGGCACGGCGTTGGTGTCCAAATTCGCCGGGGTCACCGTGGTCTGGCTGATCATGGCCTGGCGCATCCGCCGGCGGGCTGTCGCCAACTGAGGCCAATTTTTGCAGTTCATGTAAAATGCCGGCCTTTCTCCCCCATGATCCGCTCCCCTGAGGACCTGAGATGACCCGAATCGGAACTCCATTGTCGCCAACCGCGACCCGCGTTTTGCTGTGTGGCTGCGGTGAGCTGGGCAAGGAAGTGGTAATCGAACTGCAGCGCCTGGGCGTTGAAGTGATTGCCGTGGATCGCTACGCCAATGCGCCGGCCATGCAGGTGGCGCACCGTAGCCATGTGATCAACATGCTCGACGGTGCTGCATTGCGTGCGGTGATCGAGGCGGAGAAGCCGCATTTCATCGTGCCGGAAATCGAAGCCATCGCCACCGCGACATTGGTCGAGCTGGAGGCCGAAGGTTTCACCGTGATCCCCACCGCCCGCGCCACGTCGCTGACCATGAACCGTGAAGGCATCCGTCGCCTGGCCGCCGAAGAGCTGGACCTGCCGACCTCGCCGTACCACTTCGCCGATACCTTCGAAGACTACAGCAAGGCGGTCCAGGACCTGGGCTTTCCGTGCGTGGTCAAGCCGGTGATGAGTTCGTCGGGCAAGGGCCAGAGCCTGTTGCGCAGCGCCGACGACGTGCAGAAAGCCTGGGACTACGCCCAAGAGGGCGGGCGTGCCGGCAAGGGCCGGGTGATCATCGAAGGTTTTATCGACTTCGACTACGAAATCACCCTGCTGACCGTGCGCCACATCGGTGGTACTACTTTCTGCGCGCCGGTGGGGCATCGCCAGGAGAAGGGCGATTACCAAGAGTCCTGGCAGCCACAGGCTATGAGCCCGGTTGCCTTGGCAGAATCCGAGCGCGTTGCCAAGGCGGTAACCGAAGCCTTGGGCGGTCGTGGTCTGTTTGGTGTGGAATTGTTCATCAAGGGCGATCAGGTGTGGTTCAGCGAAGTGTCGCCGCGCCCCCATGACACTGGCCTGGTGACCCTGATTTCCCAGGATCTGTCGCAGTTTGCCCTGCACGCACGCGCCATTCTCGGCCTGCCGATCCCGTTGATCCGCCAGTTCGGCCCTTCGGCGTCGGCGGTGATTCTGGTGGAAGGGCAGTCCACCCAGACCGCATTCGCCAACCTTGGCGCCGCGCTGAGCGAGCCGGATACAGCGTTGCGTCTGTTTGGCAAACCTGAAGTGAACGGCCAGCGCCGCATGGGCGTGGCACTGGCGCGGGACGAGTCGATTGAAGCGGCTCGTGCCAAGGCGACCCGTGCTTCCCAAGCAGTTGTTGTAGAGCTCTAAGCCGCCACGCTCGTTCCCACGCTTTGCGTGGGAATGCCTCTTGTGACGCTCTGCGTCGCGCTTGGGGACGCAGAGCGTCCCTAACTGCATTCCCACGCAGAGCGTGGGAACGAGCATGGGGTCAGGCAACCTTGTTCAAATCATTATCCCGCGTCTCTTTCAGGCACAGCACCGCAATCAAACTCAGCAACGCTGCCGCCGACACATACCCCCCGACATAACTCAGCCCGCCCATCGCCACCAGCTTGGTCGCGAAGAACGGCGCCGCCGAGGCCCCCACGATCCCGCCCAGGTTATACGCCGCCGATGCACCGGTATAACGCACGCGGGTCGGGAACAATTCCGGCAGCAGGGCGCCCATCGGTGCGAACGTCACGCCCATCAAAAACAGCTCCAGGGCCAAAAACAGCGCCACGGCCCAGGTGGAGCCATGGGTCAGCAGCGGCTCCATGGTAAAGCCCGACAGAATCGCCAGGACCGCACCGACGATCAACACCGGCTTGCGCCCGTAGCGATCACTGGCCAAGGCGGCCAATGGTGTCGCCAGCCCCATGAATAGCACCGCAAAGCACAGCAGGCCGAGGAAGGTTTCACGGCTGTAGCCCAGGGTGGAAACGCCGTAGCTCAACGAAAACGCCGTGGTGATATAGAACAGCGCGTAGCACACCACCATCGACGCGGCGCCCAGCAGTACCGGCAGCCAATGCTGGCTGAACAGCTCCACCAGCGGCACTTTCACCGGTTTTTCCTTGGCCACGGCATTGGCGAATACCGGCGTCTCATGCAGTTTGAGGCGCGCATACAGGCCCACCATCACCAGTGCGGCGCTGAGGATGAACGGAATTCGCCAGCCCCAGCTGCGAAATTGCTCGTCATTCAGGCTCATGGCCAGAATCAGAAACAAGCCGTTGGCCGCCAGGAAGCCAATCGACGGGCCCAACTGCGGGAACATGCCGAACCAGGCGCGTTTGCCCTTGGGCGCGTTCTCGGTTGCCAGTAAGGCCGCACCGCCCCATTCCCCGCCCAGGCCCAGGCCTTGGCCGAAGCGCAAAACACACAAGAGAATCGGCGCCCAGGCACCGATGCTGTCGTAGCCCGGCAGCAAGCCGATCAAGGTGGTACATACCCCCATCAATAGCAGCGAAGCCACCAGGGTGGATTTGCGGCCGATACGGTCGCCGAAGTGGCCGAACAACGCCGACCCCAACGGGCGGGCGATAAAGGCGATGCCGAAGGTCAGGAACGAGGCCAGCATCTGCGCGGTGCCGGAGGTCTGGGGGAAGAACACCGGACCGATCACCAGGGCGGCAGCCGTGGCGTAGATGTAGAAATCGTAGAACTCAATGGCGGTGCCGACGATGCTCGCCGTGGCGACGCGGGCGGTCGAGTTGGCAGGTGCGGCGCTCGCGGCCTCTTGGTAGGTGGTGCTCATAACGTTATCCCTGACGGTTATTGCGCGTTTGGACGCGGATTATTATTGGTCGAACACCCATGGATCAGGGCTGTGCGCGGGGCGGCTCGGGATGGGAGCAAACACCGGTCGGACATGGTAAGGCGGTGCCAGGACACGCTGGGTGCGGGTAGCACGCGGTCGGGCGGGGCTTGGGTAAGCCGCAGGGATTATAGGAAGGGGGCTAAGGATCCAACAAGGGGCCGGTGAGGATCTATGGCCTGGAACTGGATCAATGTGGGAGCTGGCTTGCCTGCGATAGCATCACCTCGGTTCAATTGAAGGACCGAGTCGCCTGCATCGCAGGCAAGCCAGCTCCCACATTGACCGGGTTGAGCCTGCTGAGGTCAGGCGGCCACCGGCACATGGCTGGTATGCCAGATCAACACCTTGCTCACCCGGTTGTCCTCGGTCTCGAGGATTTCCAGGCGATAACGGCCGACTTTCAGGCACACCGCGCAATCGGGGATGGTCTCCAGCGCCTCGGTCACCAGGCCGTTGAGGGTCTTGGGACCGTCGCTGGGCAGGTGCCAGCCCAGGCTTTTGTTCAGTTCGCGGATCGAGGCGGCGCCATCGATGATGTAGCGACCATCGGGCTGGGCTTCGATATGCGGGTTATCCACAGCCTGATCGCTTTCGAATTCGCCGACGATCTCTTCCAGAATATCTTCCAGGGTGACGATGCCCAACACTTCACCGTACTCGTCCACCACCATGCCCAGGCGCCGCTGCTGCTTGTGGAAGTTCAGCAGTTGCAGCTGCAACGGCGTGCTTTCCGGCACGAAGTAAGGCTCGTGGCAGGCGGCGAGCAGGGCCTCTTTGGTCAGGCTGGCGTCAGGCAGCAGGTGTTGGACCTGCCGGGTATTGAGCACGGCCTGCACCTGGTTGATGTCGCTGTGGAACACCGGCAAACGGGTGCGTGGTGAGGTGCGCAACTGTTCGATAATGTCCTCTATCGGCTCATCGAGGTTGATGCCGTCCACTTCGCTGCGCGGCACCAGAATGTCGTTGACCGTGATGTTGTCCAGGGCATGGATGCCGGGCAGGCCGGGAGTGCGGTCGGCGTCGGTGTCGGGCTCTGGGTCGTCATCATGGTCTGGCAGGGGCTCGTCGCTGTTTTTCACCACGCCGGATTTGCGTGCAAACGGGCGCAATAACAGCAGGCTGATGCCATTGAGCAGCCAGGCCAGGGGGTAGAGGATTTTCAGCGGCACGCCCAGCAATGTATTGCCAAAGCCCAGCACTGCTTGCGGGTGACGGGTGGCCAGGGTGCGGGGCAGGTAGTCGGCCAGCACCAGCAGCCCTGCGCAGGAAATCAGCCAGCCCAGCCAGGGCCCGTTCTCTGCCCAGGCATAGATCGCCAGCAGGGTGCAGAGAATCACCACGGCGGCGCGGCACAGGCTGTTGCACAGGATCAGGCTATGGCGCGGGAAGCTCAGGCGTGCGGCCGCCTTGTCGCCCTGGCGGGTGCCGGGGCGCAGGGCCAACAGATGCTGTTGTGCGGCTTCGATGGCGGTAAACAGTGCTGCCCATAGAATAAGCAGGGCAATTACAGCGAGCATCGGCCCTAAGGGCAAGTTGTCCATGATCACTGCTCGTCAGATATGCAGGATGTATTCGCGAACCAGCTTGCTGCCGAAATAGGCCAGCATCAACAGGCAGAAACCGGCCAGGGTCCAGCGGATGGCCTTGTGCCCCCGCCAGCCGAGGCGGTTGCGCCCCCACAGCAGCACGCTGAACACCACCCACGCCAGGCACGCCAGCAAGGTTTTATGCACCAGGTGTTGGGCAAACAGGTTCTCGACGAACAGCCAGCCGGAGATCAGCGACAGCGACAGCAGCGTCCAGCCGGCCCACAGGAACCCGAACAGCAGGCTTTCCATGGTTTGCAGCGGTGGGAAGTTCTTGATCAGCCCGGAGGGGTGCTTGTGCTTGAGCTGGTGATCCTGCAGCAGCAGGAGCAGGGCCTGGAACACCGCGATGGTGAACATGCCGTAGGCAAGGATCGACAGCAGGATGTGGGCGAGGATGCCCGGCTCCTCGTCGATCACCTGTACGGTGCCGGTGGGGGTGAACTGCGCCAGCAGCACCGTGAGCATTCCCAGGGGGAATAGCAGCACCAGCAGGTTCTCCACCGGAATCCGGTAGCAGGCCAGCAGCGTCAGCGCGATGACGGCCGCGGCGATCAGGCTGGCGGCGCTGAAAAAGTCCAGGCCCAGGCCAACCGGGGTCATCAGGTGGGTGAACAGGCTGGCGGCATGGGCCAGCAGGGCCAGCACGCCAAGGCCGACGAGCAGACGTTTGTCCGCTTTGGCGCCTTGGGCCAGACGAGTGCCCTGATAGAGGGTCGCAGCGGCATACAAAATGGCGGCGGCGAGGCTGGGTAGCAAACTGGGTGACAAAGGGAGCATAAATCCTGGTAGGCAAGCCCGAAAGGCGTTGAGTTTGGCACACACCTGCGTTGCACGAAAGACTCCCGCGCCAGACAGCGGGTGTGCATGGGCGCAGTCTTCGCTATAATCCGCGACCTGCCCACGCCGCAGGCTCGGCGAACGCTGTTTTTAATAGCGCTTTCCCCCAGCCTGGGCCGCCATTACCTCGGTCTACCTGCATTTCGATGAGTAGGGCCTGAAAGGATCGCGCATGTTTGAAAACTTGACTGACCGTCTCTCGCAGACGCTGCGCCACGTTACCGGCAAGGCCAAGCTGACCGAGGACAATATTAAAGACACCCTGCGTGAAGTGCGCATGGCGTTGCTGGAAGCCGACGTGGCTTTGCCGGTGGTGAAGGACTTCGTCAACTCGGTCAAGGAACGTGCGGTCGGCACCGAAGTGTCCCGCAGCCTGACCCCGGGCCAGGCCTTTGTGAAGATCGTCCAGGCCGAACTCGAAAGCCTGATGGGCGCGGCCAACGAAGATCTGAACCTCAGCGCCGTGCCGCCAGCCGTCGTGCTGATGGCGGGCCTGCAAGGTGCGGGTAAAACCACCACCGCCGGCAAACTGGCGCGCTTCCTTAAAGAGCGCAAGAAGAAATCCGTGATGGTGGTGTCGGCCGACGTGTACCGTCCGGCGGCCATCAAGCAGTTAGAAATGCTCGCGGGCGAAGTGGGCGTGACCTTCTTCCCGTCCGACCTGAGCCAGAAGCCGGTCGACATCGCCAACGCCGCTATTAAAGAAGCCAAGCTGAAGTTCATCGACGTGGTTATCGTCGATACCGCCGGTCGCCTGCACATCGACGAAGAGATGATGGGCGAGATCAAGGCGCTGCATGCCGCGATCAACCCGGTCGAGACCCTGTTCGTGGTCGACGCCATGACCGGCCAGGATGCGGCCAACACCGCCAAGGCCTTTGGTGACGCACTGCCGCTGACCGGCGTGATCCTCACCAAGGTCGACGGCGACGCCCGTGGCGGTGCCGCGCTGTCGGTACGTGCCATTACTGGCAAGCCGATCAAGTTCATCGGTATGGGCGAGAAGAGCGAAGCGCTCGAGCCGTTCCACCCTGAGCGTATCGCCTCGCGCATTCTCGGCATGGGTGACGTACTCAGCCTGATCGAGCAGGCCGAAGCCACGCTCGACAAGGACAAGGCCGACAAACTGGCCAAGAAGCTGAAGAAGGGCAAGGGCTTCGACCTCGAAGACTTCCGCGACCAGCTGCAACAGATGAAGAACATGGGCGGCCTCGGCGGCCTGATGGACAAGCTGCCCAACATCGGCGGTGTGAACCTGGCGCAAATGGGCAACGCCCAGGGTGCGGCAGAGAAGCAGTTCAAGCAGATGGAAGCCATCATCAACTCCATGACCCCGGCCGAGCGCCGCGACCCTGAGCTGATCAGTGGTTCGCGCAAACGCCGGATCGCCATGGGCTCCGGCACCCAGGTGCAGGACATCGGTCGCTTGATCAAGCAGCACAAGCAGATGCAGAAGATGATGAAGAAATTCTCCGCCAAGGGCGGTATGGCCAAGATGATGCGCGGCATGGGCGGTATGTTGCCCGGCGGCGGCATGCCGAAAATGTAAAGTATTCGAGCGCAAGCCTTGCTTGCGCTCCGCCCCACAGGGATGTGGGATCTCCAGCAAACCCGCCGTTGGCGGGCGCTGACTCGCCGTTTTAACCGACGGCTCTATAGCAGATCTGAATGGCACGCTGATAGGCGCCAGAAAAAGACATTTGCAAAAGTCCGGATATTCCTTAGAATATGCGGCCTTTCGGGCACCTATGCCCGCTGTGCATTTAGATTTGCAGCACCGACTACAGGAACGATGTTCACATGCTAACAATCCGTCTTGCCCTTGGCGGCTCCAAAAAGCGCCCGTTTTACCACTTGACCGTAACCGACAGCCGCAACCCGCGTGACGGTTCGCACAAGGAACAGGTTGGTTTCTTCAACCCTGTTGCTCGTGGTCAAGAAGTTCGTCTGTCCGTGAACCAAGAGCGCGTAGCCTACTGGCTGAGCGTTGGCGCACAGCCATCCGAGCGCGTTGCAAAACTGTTGAAGGACTCGGCTAAGGCCGCAGCCTGAGCAATATGAACGCGACGCCAGCTGTTGCTGATGATTTGATCGTTATCGGCAAGATTTACTCTGTTCATGGCGTTCGCGGCGAAGTGAAGGTGTATTCCTTTACTGATCCGACTGAAAACCTGTTGCAGTACAAAACCTGGACGCTCAAGCGCGAAGGGAGTGTGAAGCAGGTTGAGCTGGTCAGTGGACGCGGGAGCGACAAGTTCCTGGTCGCAAAGCTCAAGGGTCTTGATGACCGTGAAGAAGCTCGTCTTCTGGCCGGTTATGAGATCTGCGTGCCGCGCAACCTGTTCCCTGAATTGACCGACGGCGAGTACTACTGGTACCAGCTGGAAGGTCTGAAGGTTATTGATCAACTCGGGCAATTGCTGGGGAAAATCGATCATCTTCTGGAAACCGGCGCCAATGATGTAATGGTGGTCAAGCCTTGCGCTGGCAGCCTGGATGACCGTGAACGCCTGTTGCCCTATACCGAGCAATGCGTGTTGGCCGTCGACCTGGCAGCGGGCGAGATGAAGGTGGAATGGGACGCGGACTTCTAAGCGTGGCTAATTTGCGCATTGAAGTGATCAGTTTGTTTCCCGAGATGTTTTCCGCCATCAGCGAGTACGGCATCACCAGTCGGGCGGTGAAACAGGGGCTGTTGCAGCTCACCTGTTGGAACCCGCGAGACTACACGACGGATCGACATCACACTGTGGACGATCGCCCATTTGGCGGTGGCCCGGGCATGGTGATGAAGATCAAGCCCCTGGAAGATGCGTTGGTTCAGGCCAAGGCAGCCGCCGGGGAGAAGGCGAAGGTAATTTACCTGTCCCCTCAAGGCCGTCAGCTGAAACAGGCGGCGGTACGCGAACTGGCGAATGAGGAAAGTTTGATCCTGATTGCCGGTCGCTATGAAGGCATTGACGAGCGTTTTATTGAAGCTCATGTCGATGAAGAGTGGTCGATTGGGGACTATGTCCTGTCTGGCGGCGAGCTGCCGGCGATGGTCCTGATAGATGCGGTTACACGACTGCTGCCCGGAGCTTTAGGGCATGCGGACTCCGCGGAGGAAGATTCCTTCACGGATGGTTTGCTGGATTGCCCGCACTACACCCGTCCGGAGGTGTATGTGGATCAGCGTGTTCCCGACGTATTGCTAAGTGGCAATCACGCACACATCCGGCGTTGGCGTTTACAGCAGTCCCTTGGTCGGACCTATGAACGACGCGCCGATCTTCTGGAAAGCCGCTCGCTTTCTGGAGAAGAGAAGAAGCTGCTCGAGGAATACATCCTCGCGCGGGACGATAGTTAACAACGTATCGATGGTAGGTCCATTGACTTACCTTAGGAGCACAGCATGACTAACAAAATCATCCTTGCACTCGAAGCAGAGCAGATGACCAAAGAGATCCCTACCTTTGCCCCGGGCGACACCATTGTCGTTCAGGTGAAAGTGAAGGAAGGCGACCGTTCGCGTCTGCAAGCGTTCGAAGGCGTGGTAATCGCCAAGCGTAACCGTGGTGTGAACAGTGCTTTCACTGTTCGTAAAATCTCCAACGGTGTTGGCGTAGAGCGTACTTTCCAGACCTACAGCCCGCAAATCGACAGCATGGCCGTTAAGCGTCGCGGTGACGTACGTAAAGCCAAGCTGTACTACCTGCGTGACCTGTCCGGTAAAGCAGCTCGCATCAAGGAAAAACTGGCTTAAGTCCAGCTTCCCGATGCAGAAAAAAGCAGCCTACGGGCTGCTTTTTTGTGCCTGAAATTTGCCTATCTGTTGGTATTGACCATGACCACCCGCCTCGAAGAAATCCAGCGCCGCACCGATCTGTCGGTCACTCACGTGACCAAGGCCGTGTTCCCGCCCACCACTAACCACCACAACACCCTGTTCGGCGGCACCGCCCTGGCATGGATGGACGAAGTGTCGTTCATCACCGCCACGCGTTTCTGCCGCTTACCTTTGGTGACGGTCTCCACTGACCGTATCGACTTCAACCACGCGATCCCGGCTGGCTCTATCGTTGAGCTGATCGGTCGGGTGATTAAGGTTGGCAACACCAGCCTCAAGGTCGAGGTTGAAGTGTTCGTGGAGAGCATGAGCGCTGATGGCCGTGAAAAAGCGATCCAGGGCGTGTTCAGCTTCGTCGCGATTGACGCAGATAAACGCCCTGTCCCGGTACTGCCAGGCTTTGTTGACTGATTATTCGGCGGTGCTGGCCTGCGGTTGAATGACCGCCAGCAAGGTCCAGCCCGCTACAGGCTTCAAGTTGCTCTCGGGCGAGACCACGTGTACCCAGCCGCTGGTGTCCCTGGCAAACAGCAAGGTGGCGCGCTCGCCGTGCAACGCCTGGTACTGCTCCCACCCAAAGCCGTCGGTGAGGCTGGTGCTGTACAACTCGGCGCCTTGGCCCAGCAGGCTGGCCAATTTGGTGTAGCTCAAGGGTTGGCTGCCCAGCAAGTGTCCGCGGTGTTCATGGCTGGCCTTGTGCTTGTCGGTGCGACGGTTTTCCTGGCTGCTGGCCAGGGCGAACAGGCGATGGCCGAAGTCATGGCGAAAACGCATGGTGGCCAAGGCATTCAGTTCGCCAGAAGGCGAGAGCGCGAGCAGATGCCCCAGGCCGACCAGGTCCAGATGGGACTCGGCATGCTGGGAGGCCGGGTTACCGAAGTACGTAGGCAAGCCTTCCATACGACTGGCGCGGATGTTTTCCCAGCTTGAGTCGGTCAGCAGTACGCGGCTGCCCAACTGCTGCAACGCCTTGCCGAGCGCCCGCGCCGGGCCGTTCGCACCCACGATCAGGAAGCCGCTGGGTGCCGGCTCAGCGACTTTGAGCAGGCGGGCCAAGGGGCGTGCCGTAGCGCTTTGCAGCACCACGGTGCCGATGATCACTGCGAAGGTCAGCGGCACCAGCAACAACGCACCTTCGTGGCCGGCCTCATCCAGGCGGATCGCAAAGATCGCTGACACCGCCGCCGCCACAATGCCCCGTGGGGCGATCCAGGCCAGCAGCGCACGCTCGCGCCAGTTCAGCCCGGAGCCAAAGGTCGAAAGCGCCACGTTCAACGGGCGAGCAATGAATTGGATGATCAACAGCAGGATCAACACAAACGGGCCCAGGGCGATCATGGCGTTCAGGTCCAGGCGTGCCGCCAGCAGAATGAACAGCCCGGAAATCAGCAACACACTGAGGTTTTCCTTGAAGTGCAGGATGTGCCGTACATCCACGCCTTTCATGTTCGCCATCCACATGCCCATCAGCGTGACCGCCAGCAGGCCGGACTCATGCATCACCTGGTTGGAGGCGATGAAGATGCCCAGTACACCGGCCAGCGTCGCCAGGTTATGCAGGTATTCCGGCAACCACTGGCGGCGCATGATCTGCCCCAGCACCCAGCCACCGGCGATGCCGAACAGGCTGCCGCAGAGGATGACGCCGCCGAAGGTCAGCAGGCTGTGGCTCAAGCCGTCGCCCGACGCACTGGCGATGATGAAGCTATACACCACTACCGCCAGCAGTGCGCCAATCGGATCGATGACGATGCCTTCCCAACGCAGGATATTGGCGATGGAGGCTTTGGGGCGTACCACACGCAACATGGGCACGATCACCGTCGGGCCGGTGACCAGTGTCAGGGTGCCGAACAGCAGCGCCAGCATCCAGTCAAAACCCAGCAGCCAGTGGGTGGCCAGGGTGATCACTGCCCAGGTTGACAGGGCGCCAACCGTGACCAGGCGATGCACCACGCTGCCGATTTCCTTCCATTCCGACAGGTGCAGGGTCAGGCTGCCCTCAAACAGGATCAGCGCCACTGCCAACGACACCAATGGCATCAACAGAGGGCCGAACATTTCCTGCGGGTCGAGCCATCCGAGTATCGGCCCTGCCAGAATCCCGCTCAGGAGAAGAAACAGAATCGCCGGCAGTTTCAGGCGCCAGGCCAGCCACTGGCAGCCGAGTGCGGCCACGCCAATACCGCCAAAAGCCAACAAAATCTGTTGTTCGTTCATTAAAGCTTCCTGTTCCTTGAAATAGCGGGCTATGAAAGACTAATGGCTCTTGCCACAGTTCACTAAATAATTCGCGTATTGCCTTGTGCTAAGTCGCTTGAGTGCCCATGCCAGCCATTGACCATCCCCTGATCGACCGCTTCCTCGACGCCCTTTGGTTAGAAAAAGGCCTCTCGGACAACACACGCCAGGCGTACCGCAGCGACCTGGCGCTGTTCAACGGCTGGCTGCAGGAGAAAAACCTTGAACTGATCAATGCCGGGCGCGAGCTGATCCTCGATCACCTGGCCTGGCGCCTGGAGCAGAACTACAAACCACGCTCCACCGCGCGATTTCTCTCCGGTGTACGTGGCTTTTATCGCTACCTGCTGCGGGAAAAACTCATCGCCGTCGACCCGACCCTGCAAATCGACATGCCGCAACTCGGCAGGCCGTTGCCCAAGTCCTTGTCGGAAGCCGACGTCGATGCCTTGCTCGCGGCCCCGGACCTGAGCGAGGCCATCGGCCAGCGCGACCGCGCCATGCTTGAGGTGCTGTATGCCTGCGGCCTGCGCGTCACCGAACTGATCAGCCTGACCCTGGAGCAGGTCAACCTGCGCCAGGGCGTGTTGCGCGTGATGGGCAAGGGCAGCAAGGAGCGGCTGGTGCCCATGGGCGAGGAGGCGATTGTGTGGGTCGAGCGCTACATGCGCGATGCGCGCCACGAACTGCTCGGTGGGCGCCCCAGCGACGTGCTGTTCCCCAGCCTGCGCGGGGAGCAGATGACCCGCCAGACCTTCTGGCACCGCATCAAGCACCAGGCCAAAGTGGCCGGGATCGGCAAGGCGCTGTCACCCCACACCCTGCGCCATGCGTTCGCCACCCACTTGCTCAACCACGGCGCGGATTTGCGCGTGGTGCAAATGCTGCTTGGGCACAGCGACTTATCCACAACCCAGATCTACACCCATGTGGCGCGCGCACGTTTGCAGGACATGCACGCCAAGCACCACCCACGCGGATAAAACCGTCAGAAATGGCCCATTTTACCTGTCGCGGGCTGCCCTCCCGCCCAACTGTGGTAGGCTTTGCCGGTTCGCAAAGGGGACGGCATCCATTGTGGTCCAGATCAGTATTCTGCTCCCGTCCCTGCCTCTGCCTTCAGGAGTTCCCATGCGCTTGACCCAGATTATTGCCGCCGCAGCCATTGCGTTGGTTTCCACCTTTGCGCTCGCCGATGATGCGGCCGAGCAGACCATCCGCAAGAGCCTGGCCAACCTGGCGCTCGACACGCCTATCGAAAGCATCAGCGCCAGCCCCATGGCCGGCCTGTACGAAGTCAAGCTCAAGGGCAGCCGCGTGCTGTACGCCAGTGCCGATGGCCAGTACATCGTCCAGGGCTACCTGTTCCAGCTCAAGGACGGCAAGCCGGTCAACCTGACCGAGAAGGCCGAGCGCCTGGGCGTGTCCAAGCTGATCAACGGCATTCCGGTGGCTGAAACCGTGGTTTACCCCGCTATTGGCGAAACCAAGACCCACATCACCGTGTTCACCGACACCACGTGCCCGTACTGCCACAAGCTGCACGCTGAAATCCCGGCGCTGAACAAGCTGGGCGTGGAAGTGCGCTACGTTGCCTTCCCGCGCCAGGGCCTGGGTTCGCCGGGTGACGAGCAGTTGCAGGCGGTGTGGTGCTCGGCCGACAAGAAAGCGGCCATGGACAAGATGGTCGATGGCAAGGAAATCAAGTCGGCCAAATGCGCCAACCCGGTTTCCAAGCAGTTCGCCCTGGGCCAGTCCATTGGTGTGAACGGTACACCGGCCATCGTTTTGGCCGACGGCCAGGTGATTCCGGGCTACCAGCCGGCGCCGCAAGTTGCCAAACTGGCACTGGGTGCCAAGTAAGCATTTATCGTTGAGCCTTTGACGATCATGGCCCGCCGAACCGTCGGTGGGTCATTAATTGAGAGCCGCAGTTGTGCGGCTGTTTTCACGGCCGACCTAGCGTCGGCCGTTTCATGGGGAGTTCTTCAGTGAAACCGGTCAAAGTAGGCATCTGTGGGTTAGGGACCGTCGGTGGCGGTACCTTCAACGTACTTCAGCGTAACGCTGAAGAAATTTCCCGCCGCGCAGGTCGCGGGATTGAAGTGGCGCAGATTGCCACGCGTTCGCCAAAGCCTCAGTTCGAAACGACCGGTATTGCGATTACCAACGATGTGTTCGCCGTGGCCACCAACCCTGAGATCGATATCGTTATCGAGCTGGTGGGCGGCTACACCGTGGCCCGCGAACTGGTGCTCAAGGCCATCGAGAACGGTAAGCACGTGGTCACCGCCAACAAGGCGCTGATCGCCGTGCACGGCAACGAGATCTTCGCCAAGGCCCGCGAGAAGGGCGTTATCGTGGCGTTCGAAGCCGCGGTGGCCGGTGGTATCCCGGTGATCAAGGCGATCCGTGAAGGCCTGTCCGCCAACCGCATCAACTGGGTGGCCGGCATCATCAACGGCACCGGTAACTTCATCCTCACCGAAATGCGCGAGAAGGGCCGTACCTTCGAAGACGTGCTGGCCGAAGCCCAGGCTCTGGGTTACGCCGAAGCCGACCCGACCTTCGACGTGGAAGGTATCGACGCGGCCCACAAGCTGACCATCCTGGCGTCCATTGCCTTTGGTATCCCGCTGCAGTTCGACAAGGCCTACACCGAAGGCATCACCAAGCTGACCACCGCCGACGTCAACTACGCCGAAGCCCTGGGCTACCGTATCAAACACCTGGGCGTGGCGCGCAGCACCCCAGCCGGTATCGAGTTGCGGGTTCACCCGACGCTGATCCCGGCCGACCGCCTGATCGCCAACGTCAACGGCGTGATGAACGCGGTGATGGTCAACGGCGACGCCGCCGGTTCCACCCTGTTCTACGGCGCTGGTGCCGGCATGGAGCCAACCGCGTCGTCGGTGATCGCCGACCTGGTGGATGTGGTTCGCGCCATGACCAGCGACCCGGAAAACCGCGTGCCGCACCTGGCCTTCCAGCCGGACTCGCTGTCGGCCCACCCGATCCTGCCGATCGAAGCTTGCGAAAGTGCCTACTACCTGCGCATCCAGGCCCAGGACCATCCAGGCGTGTTGGCCCAGGTGGCCAGCATCCTGTCGGAGCGCGGTATCAATATCGAGTCGATCATGCAGAAGGAAGTCGAGGAGCAAAACGGCCAGGTGCCGATGATCCTGCTGACCCACCGCGTGCTCGAACAGCACATCAACGATGCCATCCATGCCCTGGAAGCCTTGCAAGGCGTAGTGGGCCCGGTGGTGCGGATTCGCGTCGAACACTTGAACTAACCAATTTGTTCCAGGGGCCCCGTCCATTCGGCGGCCCCTGTTCGAGAATGTTTTAGAGGAGCCAGTCATGCGTTATATCAGCACCCGCGGCCAGGCACCGGCCCTGAATTTCGAAGACGTTCTGCTGGCAGGCCTTGCCACCGACGGCGGCCTGTATGTGCCGGAAAACCTGCCACGCTTCACCCAGGAAGAAATCGCTTCCTGGGCCGGCCTGCCGTATCACGAGCTGGCTTTCCGCGTGATGCGCCCGTTCGTGACCGGTAGCATTCCGGATGCGGACTTCAAGAAGATTCTGGAAGAAACCTATGGCGTGTTTTCCCACAACGCCATCGCGCCCCTGCGCCAACTGAACGGCAATGAGTGGGTGCTGGAGCTGTTCCACGGCCCGACCCTGGCGTTCAAGGACTTCGCCCTGCAACTGCTCGGTCGCCTGCTCGACTACGTGCTGGAAAAGCGCGGCGAGCGCGTGGTGATCATCGGCGCCACCTCCGGCGATACCGGCTCGGCAGCCATCGAAGGGTGCAAGCACTGCGAGAACGTCGACATCTTCATCCTGCACCCGCACAAGCGTGTGTCCGAAGTTCAGCGTCGCCAGATGACCACCATCTTCGGTGAGAACATCCATAACATCGCCATCGAAGGCAACTTCGATGACTGCCAGGAAATGGTCAAGAACAGCTTCGCTGACCAGAGCTTCCTCAAGGGCACGCGCCTGGTGGCGGTGAACTCGATCAACTGGGCGCGGATCATGGCCCAGATCGTCTACTACTTCCACGCCTCGCTGCAGTTGGGCGGCCCGGCGCGTTCGGTGTCGTTCTCGGTGCCGACCGGCAACTTCGGCGATATTTTTGCCGGTTACCTGGCGCGCAACATGGGCCTGCCGATCAACCAGTTGATCGTCGCCACCAACCGCAACGACATCCTGCATCGCTTCATGAGCGGCAACCAGTACGTGAAGGAAACCCTGCACGCCACGCTGTCGCCGTCCATGGACATCATGGTGTCGTCGAACTTCGAACGCCTGCTGTTCGACATGCACGGTCGCAACGGCGCAGCCCTGGCCGAGCTGATGAACAGTTTCAAGCAAGGTGGCGGTTTCAGCGTCGAGCAAGAGCGCTGGACCGAAACCCGCAAGCTGTTCGATTCCCTGGCCGTGGACGACGCGCAAACCTGCGAAACCATCGCGCAAGTCTACGCCGAGACCGGCGAAGTGCTCGACCCGCACACGGCCATCGGCGTGAAAGCCGCCCGCGAGTGCCGCCGCAGCCTGGATATTCCAATGGTGATCCTCGGTACCGCGCACCCGGTCAAGTTCCCGGAAGCGGTGGAGAAGGCCGGCATTGGCAAGGCCCTGGAGTTGCCGGAGCATTTGACCGACCTGTTCGAGCGCGAAGAGCGCTGCACCGTGTTGGCCAATGACCTGAAGGCGGTGCAGGCGTTCGTCAGCCAGCACGGCAATCGGGGCAAGCCGCTCTGATCGACAGGGCTGCCTGACGGCCGAGGGGCATCTTTGTGCTGCCCCACATTCAAGCTGATTTCATCCACCCAAGACATGGTGGGGCAACAGTCAGCTTTTTTTGCAGTCGGCCAAGCCCGTCCTCGTGACGGGCTTTTTCATTCTGGCGAGCCATACTTGCCCATTCGCCCAATCAAGGAAACCCAACCGGTGCAGGTGTTGATCCAATGGACGTTGAAGCTGGTGTGCCTGTTGTGGCTCACCCAGGTACCCATGAGCCTGGCCGCTGTCAGCCTGCCGTTCAAACTGGTGCCGGCGTTTATCGCGCTTGAACCTATGCCCCTGGCGCCGACCGAGCAGCAGTGGTTGGCGGCGCATCGGACATTGAAGGTGGGCATCTCGATCGATGACTACCAGCCGATCGACATCACCCGCGACCGCAATCGCTACCAAGGCATCAGCGCCGATTACTTGAGCCTGGTCGGCGCGCGGCTGGGTGTGCCCATGCAAGTGCTGGGCTTCTCCGAGCGCGCCCAGGCGGTTGAAGCGCTGCGCAATGGCACCATCGATATTCTCACCAGTGCCAATGGCTACGAGCGAGATGTACCCGGCCTGCAGTTCACCCCGGACTACATGCCCGACCGTTCAGTGGTGGTGCTGCGCCGCGACGATACCCAAGGCGACGATCTGGCCGGCAAGAAGCTGGTATTACTCGACGGCTACGCCAACGTGCAGAAGGTTCACGCCGCCTACCCCGACAGCCACATCATGCTCGCGCCCAACCTCTACAGCGGCCTCGAAGCCCTGAAGCAAGGCGATGTCGATGCGTTTATCGGCAATGAAGTGATTGTGCGCGCCTATAAATCGCTGCGGCCTTATCTGGGGTTGCAGATCAAGGAGCAAAGCCGGCTGGCGCCCATCGGTTTTGCCTTCGCCACCCGCCAGGCCGATCCGTTGTTGGGGGCGATGATGAACCGCGCGCTGGCAAGCCTCGACGAGTCGGTGCAGCGCGAAATCCTCGCACGCTGGACCACCGGGCTCGGTGTCGGCATCAGTGGTGAGCGCATTGCGTTGTCGACATCGGAACGGGCCTGGGTGCGCGAGCATCCCCATGTCGTGGTGGTAGCCCAGCAAATGTCGCCTTATATCTTCAGGGACCAGGACGGCCACTGGGTTGGCTTGAATGTCGACCTGTTGAATCGCATCTCGCGCATGACCGGTTTGCAGTTCATTTATGAAGAGGTGGGTTCTACCGCACAAACCCTGGAATGGCTGGAAACCGGCCGGGCGCAGATGAACACCACCCTGGCGGTGAATCAGGAGCGCAGTGCGCTGCTCAACTTCAGCCATGGTTTTGGCGGCTCCGGCTGGGTGTTTATCGAACGTGCCGATGCCGCGCCCCTGACGGGTTTGAACCAGTTGGACGGCAAGGTGCTGGCATTGCCGGCACGCCACGTCATGGAGAGCCAGATTCGCCATGACCACCCGCGCATCAAGTTGCGCCTGGTGGACAATTACACCCAGGCCCGTGAGTTGGTACGACGGGGCGAGGCCGCCGCCACGATACAGACTGAAGTGGAAGTGCAGAGTTATGCGCAGGAAGGCCTGCGTATGGGCCGCAGTGTCGACGGCCAGTGGTCGTCCAACTGCCTGTCGGTGCGCAAGGACCAGCCTGAATTGCTGAACATTCTGAACAAAGCCCTGGAGGCGTTGCCGGTGGCTGAGTTGAGTGCCTTGCGCCTGCGTTGGATCGGTGCCGTGACGATTCCCCCGCCAGTCTGGCAGCGTGTACCGCCCTGGGCCTATTGGACGATGGCCACGGCGCTGCTGTTTGTGTTGGTGTCGTTGGTGTGGAACAGCCGGCTCAAGCGCCAGATCCGCCAACGGCTGGAGGCCGAGCAACGGCTCAATGACCAGCTGGCGTTCAAGCGCGCATTGCTCGACGGTATGCCCAACCCGCTCTTTGTCCGCGACCTGGATGGGCGGCTGGTAACCTGCAACAAAAGCTATGAACAGCAACTGGCGACCCGGCTGGAGCTGATCCAGGGCCTGACGCTGATGGAAAGCAAGGTCGTGCCCGACGCCACGGCGGCGCGCCTGCACGAAGGGCACATGGAGCAATTGGCCACGCAGCAGTCGTTGTTTGTCGACCGGCAATTGGAGCTCAATGGCGGTACTTATCACGTCTACCAGTGGACCGTGCCCTTTTTCGACGCTCAGGGCCGCTTGCAGGGGTTGTTGGGCGGCTGGATCGACATCAACGAACGCAAAGACCTGGAGCGCCAGCTGATGGACGCCCGCCAGGCAGCCGATGAGGCGAACTACGCCAAAAGTGCATTTCTCTCGGCCTTGAGCCATGAGATTCGCACCCCCATGACCGCCATCATTGGCTTGCTCGAACTGGAGCAAGAGCGTTGCCTGGCAAGCGGCCAGCCGGTTTCCGAGGCGCTGCAAGTGGCCCATCGTTCGGCGCGCGAGCTGATTGCGCTGATGGGCGACAGCCTGGACTTGGCCAAGATCGAGGCCGGTCACCTGCAACTGGCGCCACAGACCACCGAGCTCAAAAGTTTTTTCGAGGGTATCCAGAGCCTGTTCGAAGCCACGGCGCAAAAGAAGGGCCTGCATCTGACCCTGGCGTTTGATCCGGCTGCTCAGGGCTATTACTGGTTCGACCCGCTGCGGTTACGCCAGGTGATGCACAACCTGTTGGGCAATGCGCTCAAATTCACCGAGCGGGGCGGGGTTCACCTCAGCGTGACTTGCCAGCGGGATGAGCGCGATAGTGAATACCTGCACCTGTGCGTCAAGGACAGCGGCCCGGGCATCAGCGCCGAGCAACAGCCGCGGGTGTTCAAGCCATTTACCCAGGTAAGCCCCTTGACCGCCGCGCAACACGGCGGCACTGGCCTGGGCCTGAGTATCTGCAAGCAACTGGTGGAATTGATGGGCGGGAGCATTTACCTCGACAGTGTGGTGGGCGAGGGGACGGTGGTGTGCATTGACCTGCGCCTGGACCGGGTCAGCACCGATGATGTGCCGGCAATGCCTACCGCGACGTTGTCACCGACGGGGCGTAGCCTGTCGGTGCTGGTGGTGGACGATTTGGCGGCCAACCGCCTGGTGCTGGCGCAGCAGTTGCAGTTCCTCGGTCACCAGGTGGTCGCCCTGGAGTCGGCCGAGGCCGCGTTGCAACGCTGGCGTGAGCAGCGTTTTGACGTGCTGGTCACCGATTGCCAGATGCCCGGCATGTCCGGCTATGCCTTGAGTGCGGCGATCCGACGCCTCGAAGCCGAGGAGCAACGGCCTCGTCTTGCGCTGATCGGTTGCACCGCGAACGCTATGAAAGATGAACAACGCCGCTGCGAGGACGCCGGTATGGATGAACTGCTGGTCAAGCCCGTGACTCTGGAACACTGGACCCAAGTGCTGGCCCGCGTGGCGCCCCTGCGTTCGTTCGATATCCAGGCCCTGCGCACCATGACCCAGGCCGACGGGCCGGTGCTACAGAGCATGTTGCAGGAACTGGCCAAGAGCCTGGACCACGAACACGAGGTATTGGCGGGTGCCCTGGCCGAGCGCGACGTGGCACGCTTGAATGCATCGCTGCACCGGCTCAAGGGCATTTGCTCGCTGGTGGACGCACTGCCACTCGCCAAGGCCTGCGTCGCCCTTGAGCAGTGCGCCCGTGAACAGCGCGGCGCCGAGCTTGAAGCACCCTGGTTGCGCTTGTCCGAGGTGCTCAAGGCGTTTCGTCGCGACCTGCAACCTTATCTGGATGCGTAACCCAGCCCGTATGCCGATCAGCCAAGCGAACGCAATGCTCAAGGCAACGAAGATCAAATGTGGGAGCTAGCTTGCCGGCGATAGCGGTAGTGCAGTAACAGATGTAGCGACTGACACACCGCCTTCGCAGGCAAGCCAGCTCCCACAGGAGGTCTGCGCTTGACCGACAAGGCTTGCCCCTCCCACATTTAAAGAAGCTTTTAGGACACGTCCTATGGGACACGGCGTAGCGTATGGCTACTGTGCAGGACTTTCTCTGTACCGACACCCTTACCCATGCGATCCCTGAACGTCCTGATCCTCGAAGACAACCCGTTTCAACTGATGGCCCTGCACCAGATGCTCAATGCCAACGGCGTGTTCAATGTACGCGCCGCGGAAACGGTCGAAATCGCCCGCCAATCCCTGGACAGCAAAGGCCCGGTGGATATCGCCATCTGCGATCTGTACCTGGAGCAGGGCGATGGCCTGGCGTTGATCCGTGAGTTGGCGGAACGCCGCCTGGCCCAAGTATTGATCCTGCTCAGCAACGCCGAGCCCGACGTTCTGGAAGGCGTGGCGAACATGGCGCGCCAATTGGGGCTCAAGGTCTTGGCGTGCTTGCCCAAGCCGGCTTCGGCCAAGCTGATCGGGCAAGTACTGAGCGACTGTCAGGAGCACTTGCGTCCAGGGCCAGCGGTGCTGTCCTGGGAGCGCGTCCGTCAACTGCTGAGCTTGAGCGAGCAGGAACAACTGCCGCCCTCGGCGGATGTCAGCCAGGCGACTATCGCAGCCTGTGGCGGGGTCTGGTACCAGCCCATCGTCAGTCAGGCCGGTGTGTTGCAAGGGGTGGAGGCGCTGGCGCGTTGGCAGTTGCAGGACGGTGAGCTATTGCTGCCTGACGAGTTCCTGCCGGTGTTGGAGTTTGCCGGCATGGAAGAGGCGTTTACCTGGCATGTGCTGGAGCAGGCGCTTGGCCTGGCCAACCAGGTGATGGGCGACAGCGGCCAAGTGCTGCCGGTGGCCGTGAATATTCCCGGGCGCATGCTGGAGCGTGAGCACTTCCCCCAGGTGCTGCAAGGTTTGCTGCAACTTCATGGTGTGCCCGCCCATAGCCTGACCCTGGAGTTGGTGGAAACCTCGACGCTGAAAACCGACAGCGCCCATGTCACCGGGTTGCTGCGCTTGCGCATGTTGGGTTGCCAGTTGTCCATCGGCGACTTCGGCATGGGCGGCACCAGCCTGCAGCATTTGCTGGAACTGCCTTTTACCGAGCTGAAAATCCCCCCGGCGTTTGCCTGTGGGATGGCCAATGATGACCGCAAGGCCGCGGTGGTGGCGGGCGCCATGAGCATGGCGGCGCGCCTGGACGTTGCGGTAGTGGTCACCGGCGTGGAAACCGCCGCCGACTATCACGCCGTGGGCGAACTGGGCGCGGCGTGGCTGCAAGGCTGCTTTATCGCGCGGCCGATGGAGGCCGCGGCGCTCAAGCAATGGATCGCATTTCAGGCTAGGCCAGCCCGTGTTCCTGCACGTAAATAAACAGGGCGGCATCATTGACCAGCCCGAGCTTGCGCATGGCGCTGACTTTTTGCGCGCTGACGGTCTGCTTGCTGCGGTGCAGGTGCGCGGCGATCTCGCCCACCGTCATGCCACCGGCCAACAGGCGAATCACCTCCAGCTCCCGGGGTGACAGGTGCTCCTGGGAATGCAGTCGATCAGCGCCGACTTCCCCGGCCAGGCTCAGCGCCTGGCGGATGGTTTGGGCCACGTAGGTGCGTTGCTGGCGCACCTGGCGGATCGCCTGGGGCAGCTCATCGGCCAGGCTGGCCTTGCTCAGCAGGCCCATCACACCCAATGCCAGGATGGAATGAAACAACCCGGCATTGTTGAGCATGGTCACCACTACAATGGGCAGGTGCGGATAGTGCCGGCGCAGTTGCTCGATCAAGCGCAACCCGTCGGCCTGGGGCTCGACGGGCATCATGAAGTCGGTCACCACCACATCGCAGGTACTGTGTTGCAACAACGCACTGAGGGCCTGGGGGGAATTGGCCTCGCCGACGATGCTGATGTGCGGGTCACGTTCGAGCACGGCGCGCAGGCCAATCAGGAAAATCGGGTGATCGTCGGCAATCACGATACGCAAGGGCGGTTCAGACGCGGCTCTCAAGGCAGGCTCCCGGGATAATCCAGGGATTCTAGCCTGTGCGCCGTTGTTTTTTCTCTGTCATCTTTTCCGTGCATGCTCGTTTTCCTCAAGCAGTGGATTACACAAAAGGTAGAACTTTCTGCTTTGAGCACGGGTCACTTGAATGTCAGCCTCTTCGTGACATTTTTGTTTTTCGAACCTTTTTCGAATGATTGAGTGGTGATCGAGATGGAAAGTATCAACCTATTGCTCAGCCAAGCACTGAGCCCTTATCAGGTTACGCTGACCTCTGCCGGTATGCGCGACGACTGCCTGGTAACCGTGAAGAACCCCGGTGGCGCCATCGTGGTTGAACGTGAAGTCGATCGTGCGCAATTGAGCGACAAGCGCGCGCTGGTGGATGTGGTGGATTGCCTGCTTCGCGACCTGAAAATTGCCGAAGGGCGCCTGGAACCTTCAGTCATCGCTGCCTTGCGCAACGCCTCACAAACCCGTGGCGGCGCACTGGCATGAAACATTATTTTTCTTCGGAACCTTCCTACACGGTGGTCAGTCAGAGTTTGTAACAGCAAGAGCAGGCATTGTGCTCCGGTGTCTGTAGCTTGCTGTACTGGTCTTTGTAGGCCACGTTTAACCCCGAGTTGTCTCCCCACTGCTCGGGGTTTCTTTTTGCCTGCAATTTGTCAGATTGCGCCATCCTTGCGCAGGCGAGTGATAGCCGCCGCGTCATAGCCCAGGGCATTGAGCACCACGCTGTTGTGTTCACCCAATTGCGGGCCAACCCATTCGCAACTGCCCGGAGTGTCCGAGAGCTTGGGCACGATGCCGGGCATCTTGAAGTCCTTGCCGCCCGGCAACTGCGCCTTGAGGAACATTTCCCGGGCCAGGAATTGCGGGTCACCCAGCATGTCTTCGGCGCTGTAGATACGGCTGGCGGGCACCTCGGCTTTATTCAGTTGCTCAATCACCTGGTCGAGCGACAGCGAATTGACCCAGCGATCAATCACGCCGTACAGCTCGTCGCGGCGAGTGTCACGCCCGTCATTGCTGGCCAGTGCAGGGTCGTTCGCCAAGTCGTCACGGCCGATCACCTGCATGAAGCGCTTGAAGATCGCATCGCCATTGGCGCCGATTTGCACATGCTTGCCGTCTGCGGTGGTGTGGATCGAGGACGGGGTGATGCCGGGCATGATGTTGCCGGTGCGCTCACGGATAAACCCGAACACATCGAACTCGGGGATCATGCTTTCCATCATGGCGAAGATGGCTTCGTACAGCGCCACATCCACCACTTGGCCCAGACCGCCGTTGACCTCGCGGTGACGCAGTGCCATCAGCGCGCCGATCACCGCCCACAACGCGGCAATCGAGTCGCCGATGGAAATCCCGGTGCGCACTGGCGGGCGGTCTTCGAAGCCGGTGATATAGCGCAAGCCGCCCATGGACTCGCCCACCGCGCCAAACCCCGGCTGGTCCTTCATCGGCCCCGTCTGGCCGAAGCCCGAGAGGCGTACCATCACCAGCTTGGGGTTGAGGGCGTGCAGGGTTTCCCAACTCAGGCCGAGTTTCTCCAGCACGCCTGGGCGGAAGTTTTCGATCAGAATGTCGGCGTCGGCCAACAGTTGCTTGAGAATCGCCAGGCCCTCAGGGTGCTTGAGGTTGAGGGTCAGCGACTGCTTGTTGCGGGCCTGCACGAACCACCACAGCGAAGTGCCTTCATACAGCTTGCGCCATTTGCGCAGCGGGTCGCCGCCGTCCGGGGATTCGACCTTGATCACTTCGGCGCCGAATTCGGCGCAGATGCGTGAGGCAAACGGGCCGGCGATCAGAGTGCCCAGTTCGATGACTTTCAGGCCGGCAAGTGGTTTGGCATTAAGCGACATGGGGATCCTTACAAGCGCGGGACGATGATGTACTGCTTTTTAACATAGGCGAGCTGCGTGGATGCAGCGCAGTATTCGTTCAATGCCCTCGCCATCGGTTAGACTGGCCGTCTTTCCTTGTCTTTAGAAGCCCGTTCATGGCCCAGCCGTCCACGACCTACAAATTCGAACTCAACCTCACCGACCTCGACCGCTCGGTGTATGAGAGCGTCAAACAGACCATCGCCCGCCACCCTTCGGAAACCGAAGAGCGCATGACCGTGCGCCTGCTGGCCTACGCCCTCTGGTACAACGAGCAATTGGCGTTCGGGCGTGGCCTGTCGGATGTGGACGAACCAGCCCTGTGGGAAAAGAGCCTGGATGATCGGGTTTTGCACTGGATCGAAGTCGGCCAGCCGGATGCCGACCGCCTGACCTGGTGCTCGCGCCGCACCGAACGCACCAGCCTGCTGGCCTATGGCAGCCTGCGCGTGTGGGAAGGCAAGGTGGTGCCGGTGGCCAACAACCTGAAAAACGTACATATCGCTGCCGTGCCCCAGGAAGTGTTGGAGACCCTGGCCAAGGACATGCCCCGCGTCATCAAGTGGGACGTGATGATCAGCGAAGGCACGATCTTTGTGACCGATGACCGTGGCCAGCATGAAGTGCAACTGCAATGGCTGGTCGGCGAGCGCGGTTAAACCTTGGCTGAACCCGGCTCCCTGTAGGAGCGAGCTTGCTCGCGAAAAACTCCAGGGCACCACGATCACCCAGGCACACGCGTCATCGTTAACCACCTTCGCGAGCAAGCTCGCTCCTACAATGATTAAAGAGAAGTTATCACCACCGTATGCGTATCGATCCCCGCCCACTGCCCGCCGTCCTGCCTTTTCTCGGTGAACTGCCGCCGCTGTTGACCCGCCTTTACGCCGCACGCGGGGTGCAATCGGAAGCCGAGCTGGACAAGAGCCTGGCGCGGTTGATTCCCTATCAGCAGCTCAAGGGTATCGACGCCGCGGTGGACTTGCTGGTGACGGCCCTGGAGCAGCGCCAGCGCATCCTGATCGTCGGTGACTTCGACGCCGATGGCGCCACGGCGAGCACCGTGGGCACTCTGGGCTTGCGTTTGCTCGGCGCGGCCCATGTCGACTACCTGGTGCCCAACCGCTTCGAATACGGCTATGGCCTGACCCCGGAAATCGTCGCGGTGGCCCTGCAGCGCGAGCCGCAGTTGCTGATCACCGTGGACAACGGCATCTCCAGCGTCGAAGGCGTGGCGGCGGCGAAGGCGGCGGGGTTGCAGGTGCTGGTCACCGACCACCACTTGCCCGGTGATGAACTGCCGGCCGCCGACGCCATCGTCAATCCGAACCAGCCGGGCTGCACGTTTCCCAGCAAGGCCCTGGCCGGGGTCGGCGTGATCTTTTACGTGTTGATGGCCCTGCGTGCGCGGTTGCGCAGCCTGGGTTGGTATGACAACAAGCCCCAGCCGAACATCGGTGAACTGCTTGACCTGGTGGCCCTGGGCAGCGTCGCTGACGTGGTGCCGCTGGACGCCAACAACCGCATCCTCGTGCACCAGGGCCTGGAGCGTATTCGGGCCGGTCGGGCACGGCCGGGGATCAAGGCGATTCTGGAAGTCGCCAAGCGTGATCATGCGCGTATCACCTCCACCGACCTGGGTTTTATCCTCGGCCCGCGCCTGAATGCCGCCGGACGCCTGGATGACATGAGCCTGGGCATCGAATGCCTGCTCACCACCGACTTCGCCGCCGCACGGGAAATGGCCGCGCAACTGGACGGCATGAACCAGGACCGTAAATCCATCGAGCAAGGCATGCAGCGCGAGGCCCTGGCCCAGCTCAAGGACTTGCCGGTGGAGTCGATGCCGTACGGCTTGTGCCTGTTCGACCCGGAGTGGCACCAGGGGGTGATCGGCATCCTCGCGTCACGCATGAAGGAGCGTTATTTCCGCCCGACCATCGCCTTCGCCGATGCCGGCGATGGCCTGCTCAAGGGCTCTGGACGCTCGGTGCAGGGCTTTCATATCCGCGATGCGCTGGCAGTCGTCGCCAGCCAGCATCCCAACCTGATCACCAAATACGGTGGCCACGCCATGGCGGCGGGGCTGACCTTGCCTGAAGCCAACTTCCCGTTGTTCGCCGAAGCCTTTGATGCCGAAGTGCGTCGGCAACTGCGCGAAGAAGACCTCACCGGCCGCCTGCTTTCAGACGGTACCCTGGCGGTGGAAGAGTTTCACCTGGAACTGGCCCGCGCCCTGCGCCATGCCGGCCCGTGGGGGCAGCACTTTCCCGAGCCGTTGTTTCACGGGGTATTTCAGTTGGTGGAGCAGCGGGTGGTGGGCGAGCGGCATTTGAAAGTGGTGCTCAAGAGCGAATGCGGGTCGGTGAAGCTCGATGGCATTGCCTTTGGCGTGGACCGCGAAGTGTGGCCGAACCCGACCGTGCGGTGGGTGGAGTTGGCCTACAAACTGGATGTGAATGAGTTTCGTGGCAATGAGACGGTGCAACTGATGATTGCGCACATCGAACCGCGCTAGTTTTCATCAACACCACGTACCACTGTGTGCGGGCTTGCCCGCGATGGCGGACTGTCAGTCAACGCTACTGTAACTGAGCCCGCGCTATCGCGGGCAAGCCCGCTCCCACATTGGGTCTTGGATTAAGCTGGAATTATTCGGCTTTGGCCTGATGCTTGACAATAATCTCCACCAAGCGCTTGGCCAGCGCCGGGTAGTTCTCATCGAAGTGATGCCCGCCCGGCAGCTTCATGGCTTCGCCCACGGCGGTCTTGTCGGTGCAGCCACTCTCGTCGACTTCTTCGGCACCGTAGATGCACACGACTTTTTCAGGCGGCAGCTTGGCCATTTCCGGGCCGGTGGCGGCTTCTTTGCCGGCGTTGCCCAGCCAGCCTTCCACTTCGATTTCAAAGCTGCCGGTGCGGGCGAAGGCCAGCAGGATGATCGCGTCTACCCGTTGCTGTTCGTTCTCTGGCATACGGTTGTAGATCGCCGGCAGTACGTCGGCGCCGAACGAGTAACCGGTCAGCACGAAGCGCTTGGTGCCCCATTTCTGCCGGTAGTGTTGCATCAGCTCGGTGAGGTCCTTGGCGCTTTGCTCGGGGCTCTTGTGCTGCCAGTAATAGCGCAGGGTGTCGATGCCCACCACCGGGTAGCCGATCTTCGCCATCTCGCCCGCCACGTCGCGGTCCAGGTCGCGCCAGCCGCCGTCACCGGAGAGGAACAGGGTCACGGTGTCCTTGGCTTGGCCGGCAGGCACTTCCACCACCGGAATCGCCAGGCCGCCGTTGTCCGAACCGACCAGTTGCTTGCGCAGTTCGTTGTTCAGCACCTGTGGGTAATGAATGTCGTAGTCGCTGATGCTGGTCGTAGCGCGCGGTGTGTCACGTACGAAACTGGCGCTCTCATCGTCGGGGTTATCGTTCCACGCCACCAGCCAGTTGCCATGGGCGGCGGTTTTCGGCAGCGGGTCGTTGCAGCCTTCCTGTTTCAGGGCGAAGCCCACAGAGATGGCGTTGGCCTTGTCGTCGTTCTGGGTGGCCAGCCAGCGCCAGGCGAGTGCGGCGCCAGGGCCGATGCCGCTGACCAGGGTCGCCGGGCCTTTGAGCTGGGCCAGGGCGTCTTGCAGGGCTTTTTCCTGCAATGCGCAGTCATCTTTGGGCAGCACCACCTGAACCAGTTGCGCAGCACCGCCCTGGCTCAGGGCCATCAGTTGGCTGTCGGTCAGGGTTTCGTCGGCCATCACCGCCACGGCCACGCGGGCTTTTGCGTTGCTGGCCGGGGTCACGCGGGTCATTACCGAACCGTCGGCCTGGGGCAAGTGCTCCAGGGTCGGCTGCGGGGCAGGGCGGTTCCAGTACCAGAAGCCACCCGCCGCGATCAGCGCAAGCAGCACCACTAAAGCCAATACATACCGCCAGGAGCGTCGAATCATCAGCGTTTCACCAATCCAGTCAAGCCGCCCGCGATCAGGGCGGCGGTATCGGCCAATGCCACCAGCGGATCCAGTCCTGCGGGCACAGCCATGTAACGGGGTTCCCAGTCGGGCTGGAACTTGTCTTTGAAGCGGCGCAAACCTTGGAAGTTATACAGTTGCTCGCCACGGCGGAACACCATCGAACCCAGGCGTTGGGTCAGCGGTGCGCCACGGCGCGGTTGCAAGCCCGACAACGGCACCATGCCGAGGCTGAAGCGCGCGTAGTCGTGGCTCTTATAATGTTGAATCAGGCCCACCATCATGAATTCCATGGTCAACTTGGGCGCGTCCGGGTGGGCACGCATCAGGTCGAGGCTGGCCAGGTCATGGTTGTAGGTTTCGAGCAGGTTGGCGAAGGCCACCGGGCGCCCTTCGAAGCGAATGATCGCGATACGAAAGTGCTTGAGGTAATCATCGCTGAAACGGCCCAGGGAGAAGCCCTTTTCCCGCACATTCTTACCTGTAAGCCAGGCATCGGAGATGACTTTTAATTCATCCATTGGCGCCTTGCCCGGTTCGCAGATCTCCAGGGACAGCCCGTCCCGGGTGCCACGGTTCCAGGTGTAGCGCAAATCCTTCATTTCTTTGCCCTTGGCTTCCAGGTCAAAGCGTTTCAGGTCGACGCGGGCTTCTTCACCCAGCTTGATCGCGGTGAGGCCGATATCCATGTAGTACGGCAGGTTCTCGGCGCGTACCTGGTAGAACACCGGGCGGGCGTGGTGGATGTCGCACAGGTCGCGGAACTGCCAGATCATCTCGGCGCGCGGCTGGGTCGGGCCGATCGGGTCGTACAGGGCCACCAGGCTACGCCCGCGACGGGCATACATCAGGAAGGCTTCATCGTTGGGGTGAAACAGCAGCGCCTTGTCGCCGGTGAGTGCCAGGCCTCCGTCGGGTTGGGACGAGGCCATCAGGATCTTGCTGGCGCGTTCCAGTTCTTCCGGGGTCGGCAGGTGGATAACCGGGCGTGCCGTGCGCAGCAGCCAGGTCAGCGACACGATCACCAGCAACACGGCGGCGCCGAGAAGCGAACGCAAGCCACGTGGGGCGTTGGCGTCGAGGGTGAACTGCCACCAGAGTTGATGGCTGTAGGGCACGTCCTGATAGGCAAACAGCAGCAGCCAGATCGAGGCACCGAGCACACACACACTGGCCACCAGGTACAGCGGCGAAAACGGCAACTCGGTCAGGCGACTGGCGCGGTAGAACGAGCGGCGGAAGATGGCCAGCAGCACTGCGGTCATGGTCATCAGGCTGGCTTCTTCCCAGTCGAAGCCTTTAAGCAGCGAGAGCAGGGCGCCAACCAGCAGCAACACCATGGTCAGCATCCAGGCGGCCGACAACCGCCGGCGCAGGCCCTGGGCGAGCAACAGGCACAACACGCCGATCAGGCTGGCACCGAAGTGCGACGCGTCAATCAGACGATGAGGGATCAGGAAGCCGATGTTTTCCAGGCGTGAGTCGATTTCTGGCGTGGCGCCGGAAAACAGCAGGACCACGCCGGACAAAAAAACCAGGACGGCCAGTACTGGCGCTGCCAGCCCCGACGCTACCCGCAGGCTCTGCTGGGTCTGGAACAGGCGCTGGGCCTCGTTGACCAGCAGGAACACACAGGCGATCAGCAGAGGCAGCACCACGTAGATCATGCGGTACAGCAGCAAGGCCGCGGCCAGGGGCGCGGCACCGAGTTTGTCGGCAAAGGCCGCCAGCAGGATCGCTTCGAATACGCCCACGCCGCCCGGCACATGGCTGAGCACACCGGCGGCCAGGGCCAGCAGATACACCAACAGGAACGGGCCGAAGGGCGGCGCTTCCGGCAACAGCAGATACAGCACGGTAGCGGCTGCGGCGACGTCCAGTGCGGTGATGATCAGTTGCAGGAACGTCAGGCGTCGGCCTGGCAGGCGCAGGGTACGGCGCCCGGCCTTGACCAGCAGGTTGTCGGGGTAGGGCTGTTCCGGCAGGCGGCGGCGATAGATGCCGATGCACAGCAGCACCGACAACAGCAGCACGGCGCCGGCAATGCCACCGAGCAGGCTTTGCGATAAATGCAGGTAAGTGGAAGCGGCCGGCAAGTTGCTCAACGTGGCCAGCGCGGCCAGCGGTGGCAGGGCACAGCCCAGGGCCAGGCTGGCGAATACGGTCATGTGCGCCACTTCCGAGGCGCCGATGCCATGGCGTGCATATAAACGGTAACGCACCGAACCCCCCGAGAGCATCGACAAGCCAATGGCGTTGCCGATAGCAAAGGCGGTGAAACCACCCAGGGCCAGGGTCTTGGCGGGCAATTGCACGCCGGCATAACGCGCGCCGGAGAACTCATAGCCGAGCAGGATTACAAAACCGGCGACCGCTGCCGCGAAGGCACCCAACAGGGCGGGCTTGGGCACTTCCAGGATCGAATCGTGCAGGGCATAGAGGTCCAGCTCCAGCAGCAGGTGCCGGCAGGCGATCAGGGCGATTGCAAACAGCAGAAGCGTCACGGCCAGGCCGATGGGCTGGCGATACTTGCTCAACAGGTCCAGCCACCGCAAACGGGTGGGAGTGATCGGTTGTTCTGCTGTGACGGTGTCTTGTGGTTCAGACGAGTTGGCGCGCATCAATCACCTCGTGGATTGTGCGCGACAGGATGGAGGTATCCAGCCAAGTTACCAATCCCTATGGACAAAATAATTACAAATATTAACGCGGATCACCGGGCGCGGCGACTGCGGCCATTGGTCGTAGAGGGGGAGCGCTTGAGCAGTGAGCATAGCGTGCAATGAGATGGACTCTGCAAACCGTCTACGGTTTCATGAAAGATGCCATGTCATTGTTTCAGAAGAACTTTTTCGTCAGATACAAAAAAGGCCACTCTTTCGAGTAGCCTTTTTTGATGTTTGGTTGCGGGAGCCGGATTTGAACCGACGACCTTCGGGTTATGAGCCCGACGAGCTACCAGACTGCTCCATCCCGCGTCTGTGGGCGGCATTCTACAGCCCAGCGGCAGGGTGTCAACCGTTAATGAGCCGATCGCTGAAATAAGCGCTAATTATTCTGAAATCAAGGTGTTGGGCGCATTGTGCAGGCAAAAACAGACGCGCACAAAAAAGGCCACTCTTTCGAGTAGCCTTTTTTGATGTTTGGTTGCGGGAGCCGGATTTGAACCGACGACCTTCGGGTTATGAGCCCGACGAGCTACCAGACTGCTCCATCCCGCGTCTGTGTGTCGGCATTCTACAGAGGAACGCGAGTGTGTCAACCCGTAAACTCAAGAAAAGCGCTTGTGCTTCAATCGGTTAGCGCTTGATGAGGTGCCTCTTGAGGGCTTGAAGCCAGGCAGGGCAAGGCTTTCAGCTCTATTGGGATGCGATATTCGATTGAGAAAATATATTCATCTACGAAATTTCCTACCGCTCAGGCAGAAGATTCAAACTACTGGTGCTATATACAGGGGTGAGTGCGATACTGGCCACCCGTTGGTTAACACCCCGTTTATATGACGCAGCGCAAAATCATCCACGTCGACTGTGATTGCTTCTACGCCGCTATCGAGATGCGCGACGACCCGAGCCTGGCACAAAAGCCCTTGGCCGTCGGTGGCTCGGCAGATCGGCGCGGCGTGATCGCCACCTGCAACTACGAAGCGCGGGCGTATGGGGTGCGTTCGGCCATGTCGTCACGTCATGCCTTGAAGCTGTGCCCGGACTTGACCATCGTTAAGCCGCGCATGGATGCCTATAAAGAAGCATCCAAAGAAATCCAGCTGATTTTTCGCGACTACACCGACTTGATCGAGCCGTTGTCGCTGGACGAGGCCTACCTCGACGTGTCCGACAGCCCGCATTTTGGCGGCAGCGCCACGCGTATTGCCCAGGACATTCGGCGCCGGGTCTCCAACCAGTTGCATATCACCGTGTCTGCCGGCGTGGCGCCCAACAAGTTTTTGGCCAAGATCGCCAGCGACTGGAAAAAACCCAACGGCCTGTTCGTGATCACGCCGGACCAAGTCGAAGACTTTGTCTCGCAGTTGCGTGTCAGCAAGCTGCATGGCGTGGGCAAGGTCACCGCCGACAAGCTGGCGCGCCTGGGCATCGAAGACTGCCTGCAATTGCGCGACTGGAACAAACTGGCGCTGGTGCGCGAATTCGGCAGTTTTGGCGAGCGCCTCTGGAGCCTGGCCCGTGGAATTGATGACCGTGTGGTGCAAAACGACAGCCGTCGGCAATCGATTAGCGTGGAAAACACCTACGATGTGGACTTGCCGGATCTTTCAAGCTGCCTGGCGAAACTGCCGGAGCTGATGGAGACCCTGGCCGGGCGTATGGCGCGTATCGACAGCAGCTACCGGGCGGGCAAGCCGTTCGTGAAAGTGAAGTTTCATGACTTTACCCAGACGACGCTGGAGCAGGCCGGGGCAGGGCGGGATCTGGAGAGTTATGAACAGTTGATGACCCAGGCGTTCAATCGCGGGGGCAAGCCGGTGCGGTTGCTGGGGATAGGGGTGCGGTTGCTAGACCTGAGCGGCGGCAACGAACAGCTCGAGTTTTCCTGGTAAAAACCCGAAACAAATGTGGGAGCTGACCTGCCTGCGATAGCGGAGTGTCAGTCAAGAATGCTTTAACTGATACACCGCTATCGCAGGCAAGCCAGCTCCCACAGTTTGATCTTCACAGGTATTGCACGATCAGCGTGCGCCAGGATCGGCGACTAACCGCCCCGCATCCTTGGTCAGCGCCTGCACAAACTCCTGCTGCAACTCCGGGTCATTGCGCGTCAGTTCAATCAGGCTTTGTTCCAGCTCGCTGGCTTCTTCTTCCAGGCCCAGCTCCGACAAGCGTTTGACCCGGTGTACCCACTGGTTCACTTCGTCATCTTCCAGGTCGTCGTAGATCAGGGCATGGGCTTCGAGCAACTTGCTGCGCAGCGTGTTGCTGACCGCCAGGGTCGAGTCGGTATGCACGTCGTCCTGGCCATCCTCCACACTGATTTTCAGCGTGGTGACGCGGTTCAGGTCTTGCTCGGCAAACGGGCTGTCCAACAGGTTCAGGCGCAGTATGCCGTTGCGGTCCGTGGTCAGTTCGTGGGTCTGCTTGCCGGCGGTGACTTGTACCGGGCGCTCGCTCCAGGGCAGGCTCGAATACTCCAGGCGCTTGTCACGCTGGACTTCATCGATAGCCGCCAGGTTCTGTTGCGCACGGCCGTGGGATTGCACGTTCATGAACGGGTTGATGCCGTCCACGCCGTAGCTCAGCCAGTCACGGGTCACGCTCGTGGGCAGGTTGCCGAGGGCGAAGATATTCACCACGTTGGCACCCACGCCCGCCACCAGCGCCACGGCACCCAACGGCATCTCATAGAGTTTGCGCCAGGGTTGGTAGGGCGTGTAGCGGTCGTAACGACGGGTGACTTCGAATTCGGTGACCTCGAAGGTCTTCTGCTCATGAATGCGAACCCGGCGTTGCGGCAGCTCCAGCACTTTAGGCTCGCCTACATCGATCTGCAGGCTGTGGTCGAGCAACTTACGCTCGACCCGCTCCTCGTGCTCACTGCGTTGCGACATCTGATTGGCGCAGCCGCTGACCAGCAGGGCGCCGCACAAGGCGGCGCCCCCCAGGGCTCTGGTGTTTCGCTTGAACATGACTTCTCTTGATCTGGTTTTCAGCGACGAATACGCGCCTGGAGGAAAGACAGCACGTCAGCCACCGGCAACGGTTGGGCTTCGGCTTCGGTCCGGCTCTTGTATTCCAGATTGCCATCCGCCAGGCCGCGGTCACTGACCACGATCCGGTGCGGGATGCCAATCAGTTCCATGTCGGCGAACTTGATGCCCGGGCTGGTTTTCTTGTCCCGGTCATCGAGCAGCACTTCAAAACCGGCAGCGGTGAGCTCCGCGTACAGCTTGTCAGTGGCTTCGCGCACTTGCTCGGTTTCATAGCGCAACGGCACCAGGGCCACCTGGAACGGCGCCAGGGCGTCACTCCAGATGATGCCTTTCTCGTCGTTGTTCTGCTCGATGGCAGCGGCAACCACGCGGGACACGCCGATGCCGTAGCAGCCCATGTCCAGGGTGATCGGCTTGCCGTTCTCGCCCAGTACTTCGCACTTCATCGCCTTGCTGTACTTGTTGCCCAGCTGGAAGATGTGCCCGACTTCGATGCCGCGCTTGATCTCCAGGGTGCCCTTGCCATCCGGGCTCGGGTCGCCGGCCACGACGTTGCGCAGGTCGGCCACGGTCGGAACCGGCAGGTCACGCTCCCAGTTCACGCCGAAGTAGTGCTTGTCGTCGATGTTGGCGCCGATACCGAAGTCGCTCATCAGCTCTACCGAACGGTCGATGATGATCGGCAGCGGCAGGTTCAGCGGGCCGAGGGAACCGGCACCGGCGCCAATGGCGTCGCGCAGTTCGGCATCGGTGGCCATGACCAGCGGGCTGGCTACGCCAGGCTGGTTGGCGGCCTTGATTTCGTTGAGCTCGTGGTCGCCACGGATCACCAGGGCGATCAGCTTGCCTTCTTCTTCGGCGCGCACGATCAGGGTCTTGATGGTCTTTTCAATCGGCAGATTGAATTTCTCCACCAGGGCCGCGATGGTTTTGGTGTCTGGCGTGTCGACCAGGCGCAGCTCCTCGGTGGGAGCAGGGCGCGAGGTTTCACGTGGTATGGCTTCGGCCTTCTCGATGTTCGCCGCGTAGTCGGAACCGTTGCTGAACACGATATCGTCTTCGCCAGACTCGGCCAGCACGTGGAATTCGTGAGAGCCGGCACCGCCGATGGAGCCGTTGTCCGCTTCAACCGGGCGGAACTTCAGGCCCAGGCGCGTGAACACGTTGCAGTAGGCCTGGTGCATGCGGTCGTAGGTCGCTTGCAGGGAAGCCTGGTCGGCGTGGAACGAATAGGCGTCCTTCATGATGAATTCGCGGCCACGCATCAAGCCGAAGCGTGGGCGGATTTCATCACGGAACTTGGTCTGGATCTGATACAGGTTCAGCGGCAACTGCTTATAGCTGCTCAGCTCATTGCGCATCAGGTCGGTGATGACTTCTTCGTGGGTCGGGCCGGCGCAGAAATCGCGGCCATGACGGTCTTTAAAACGCAGCAACTCAGGGCCGTACTCTTCCCAGCGCCCGGATTCCTGCCACAACTCAGCCGGTTGGGTGCTCGGCATCAACACTTCCAGAGAGCCGGCAGCGTTCATTTCTTCACGAACGATGGCTTCGACCTTGCGCATCACCTTCAAGCCCATGGGCAACCAGGTGTACAGGCCCGAGGCCAGTTTGCGGATCATGCCGGCGCGCAGCATCAGCTGATGGCTGATCACAACCGCGTCGGAAGGCGTTTCTTTCTGTGTGGCGAGCAAATATTGACTGGTACGCATGGTAGGCCGTTGTCGGTTGCTTGGACTTGAAATGACTTGGGATTGTACGGGCGCTTGTCGCCGGAGTACAGGCGTGAGGTGGCAGGGTGTATCTGTCGTAACCGTCGCTTGTGTGGGAGCTGGCTTGCCTGCGATAGCGGCGTTGGGTTCACCATCCCTATCGCAGGCAAGCCAGCTCCCACATTGACCGAGTCGTATCAGTCTTCCTGCGGGGGATTCAGCCGGGCGCGGCGGTTCTCCTGGAACCAGTGCAGCGCAATCAGCAGCAGCGTCGGCACGCCCAGCAGGCAGGTGATCAGAAAGAAGTTGTGATAGCCGAACTTCTCCACCATCACCCCTGAATACCCACCGATCAAACGTGGCAGCAACAGCATGATCGAGCTGAGCAACGCATATTGGGTTGCGGAGAACTTGAGGTTGGTGAGGCTCGACAGGTAAGCCACGAATGCTGAGGTGGCCATGCCCGAACTGAAGTTGTCCAGGGAGATGGTGACGATCAACATCTGCAGGTCGGGGCCCATGTCGGCGAGCATCACGAACAGCAGGTTGGTGCCGGCCGAGGCCACGCCGCCGATGAGCAGGATCGGCAATATCCCGAACCGCACGATCAACAGCCCGCCCATGCCGGCACCGAGCAGGGTCATGATCAGGCCGAAGATCTTGCTCACCCCGGCGATCTGGTCCTTGGTGAAACCCTGGTCGATATAAAACACATTGGCCATGACGCCCATCACGGTGTCGGACATGCGATAGGTCGCAATCAGCCCGAGCAGTAGCAGCGCCTGCCAGCGGTAGCGCAGGATAAAGTCGTTGACCGGCGTCAGCACCGGCGCCAGGCCCCGGCGGCCCATGGCCGAAAGGCACAGCGCAGTGAGGGTGATATAGAGGATGGCACGCAGGAAGGCGCGGTCTTCCATCAGCAGTTCCCACAGGCTCACGCCCTGGAACAGTACGCTGGCAAAGTCGGTGTTATACAGCTGGGTAAACATCGCCGGCACCGAGACCAACAGCACGATCAGTACAAACACCGACACCAACTGGTGCGCGAAGCTGTAGCGCCCGGCCTGCAGTTGGGTGCGCAGTGGCACATCGGGTTCACGCATAAACAACGTGGTGAGCAACGCCGGCACCATCAACACGCCGAACAGCACATAGGTGCCGGTCCAGGCCGAGTGTTTATAGTTGAAACCGGTGGAGCCGAAGCCTTCGGCAAAGAACAGCGCACCGGCCGTGGCCAGCAGGGCGGCGATGCGATAACCAGACATGTAGCTTGCCGCCAGGGCGGCCTGACGGCTGTCGTCGGCGATTTCCAGGCGGTAGGCATCCACAGCGATGTCTTGGGTGGCCGACGCGAAGGCGACGACCACCGCAATGGCGATCAACCAGGACAGGTGTTTTTGCGGGTCACAAAAACCCATGCCGATCAATCCGAGGATCACCAGCGATTGGGCCAGCACCAGCCACGAGCGACGGCGCCCCAGTTTACCCAGCAACGGCAGGCGCCATTGGTCGAGCAGCGGCGACCAGACCCATTTGAAGGCGTAGGCCAGACCGATCAGGCTCGCATAGCCAATGGTCTCGCGGGCCACACCGGCTTCACGCAGCCACACTGAAAGCGTCGAAAACACCAACATGTAAGGCATGCCGGCGGCGAAACCGAGCAACAACAGCACTAACGTCGAAGGGCTGGCATAGGCGGCGAGCGCGGCGCGCCAGGTTTTACGGGGCATGGGCTGGAGTCTGCCTCAGATTTGCGGAAACAAAGCGCGCACTCTAACCGCTGTGCTCTACCGGGCGCCAGCCATGACGCTGAATATCAACACGATTGTTCAGGATAGTGACGCCTTCGCTACGTAAACGCGCACGTTGTTCGTCACCCGAGGCACTGCCCACCGGCAGACTTATCCGACCGCCGGCACCCAGCACCCGATGCCAGGGCAATCGCGTGTCCTGCGGCAACTGGCTCAGGGTGCGCCCGACCCAACGGGCAGCACGCCCCAAACCTGCCAGGTGTGCCAGCTCGCCGTAACTGACCACGCAGCCTTCGGGCACCTGCGACAGTGTCAGGTAAAGGGCAGTGCGGCGTATCTCGGCGGGGCTTTGTGGCGTGTCGGCAGGTGAGATCACTGTGGGCATATCCGTTGAGATCGTCGTTGTTTTGTCAGAAACGTCTGTAAACATGGCGATGAGTATTGAACTCAATATAAATCCTTGAGTCAGTTCTAGCCATGTAACACTATAACGCCCCTTTTTTTCGCCTATCCTGAGCCCCGTACTTGCTTATGTTGTCCAGAACCCTGTTGTGCCTTGCTGTTCTCAGTGCTTCCACGCCCTTGCTCGCCGATACCGTCTGGTTGAAAAACGGTGATCGGCTCACCGGCAAGATCAAAGTCTTCGACGGTGGCAAGTTGCTGATCCAAACCACCTACGCAGGCTCCATCCCGGTGGACTGGAAACAGGTCAAGACCCTGGAAAGCGACCAGGAACTGTTGGTCAAGCAGGACGCCTACACCGGTGAAAAGGCCAAGTCGTTGCAGGCAGCCGATGATGGCAAGGTGGTGCTGGCCAATGGCGAGGCGCCCAAGACGGTGGAACTGGCAAGTATCCAACAGATCATGAAGCCCAAGCCGGTGATCGAAGACCTGGTGTGGAAGGGTAACGTCGACCTGGCGCTGGACTACAAGCGCGCGGACAAAGACACCAACGACTACGACATCGACTTCAAGACCTCGGCCCGTCACGGCCAGTGGCGCCATACGGGCAAGGGCGAGTACAACCGCGAGTTCCAGGACGACGTCACCACCACCGACAACTGGGCCCTGGAATACGACCTGGACCGCTTTATCACCGAGCACTGGTTCTGGCAGGGGCGCCTGACCTACAAGCGCGACAAGGTCGAAGACCTGGCGCGCCAGCGCACCGTGGGTACCGGCCCGGGCTACCAGTTCTGGGACGATGAGTTGGGCGCGTTCTCCCTCGGGTCGCTGGTCAACCGTACCGATTACGAATATGCCGACGGCGGCAAGGACAACTTCTACTCTCTGGCCATGAAGTGGAACTACAACCGCTACTTGGTGGGCAAGACCGTAGAGTTCTTCACCAACGGCGAATTGGGCAAGCCTCTGGACGGTCCGGCCGATTACTCCCTGGATGCCGAGATGGGCCTGCGCTACAAAGTCACCGAGTGGGCGTCCCTCAACCTCAAGGCTGAGCGTGACGTCATCAGCGGCGACTCCGACAGCAGCTTGAGCAAGACCCGCTACACCGCAGGCTTTGGCGTGGCCTGGTAAACCGGCGTCGGCCCCTCTGGCAACCTGCGCAGATATTGATTACCTTGTGTTGAGATCCATTCCCATATGCCATGGGTCGCGGAACATCCGAGGAATCCTATATTGAGCACGCAGGTTGCCAAGAACGCCCGAGAGCTGTTGCTCAAGGAATACCGTGGGGCGCTCGCCACACAGTCCAAAGCCATGCCCGGCTTTCCCTTCGGCTCGGTGGTGCCCTACTGCCTGGACGAGCAGGGCCGCCCGCTGATCCTGATCAGCCGCATTGCCCAGCACACCCATAACCTGCAAAAAGACCCCAAGTGTTCGCTGCTGGTGGGTGAGCGCGAGGCCGATGATGTGCAAGCCGTCGGGCGCCTGACCTACCTGGCCGAAGCCGAGAAGCTGGAAGACCCCGCCGCCATCGAAGCGGCTGCAGAGCGCTACTACCGCTACTTCCCTGATTCGGCCAACTACCACAAGGCCCACGATTTTGATTTCTGGGTGCTCAAGCCGGTGCGCCACCGTTATATCGGTGGGTTTGGCGCGATCCATTGGGTCGACCAGTTGACCTTGGCCAACCCGTTTGCGGGCAAGGCCGAGCGCAGCATGATCGAGCACATGAACAGCGATCACACCAAGGCCATCGCCCATTACGTTGAGTTGGGCGGTTTGCCAACCACCGAGCCTGCGCAGTTGGCCGGTATCGACAGCGAAGGCATGCACCTGCGCATTGGCCAATCGTTACATTGGCTAGGGTTTGCCGAACCCTGCAATACGCCGACACAAGTACGCGAAGCCCTGGTTTCATTGGCGCACGCCGAGGTCTGGCCGAAAAAAACCGTGGCTACTGCTTGAATTCACGCAATGGCGACGTCATCTAAGGTGAACTGGCAAGGCATTCTTGCGTTGAGGAACCATTTGATGCGCCCTTTTTTATTGCTCTTTCTGCTGTTTCCGGTGTTGGAGCTGTTCGTATTCGTTAAAGTCAGCGGTGCGATCGGTTTCTTCCCGGCGCTGCTGCTGATCATCGTAGGCTCCATGCTCGGCGTGCTGGTGCTGCGTGTCGCCGGCCTGGCGACCGCGCTGCGTGCCCGTGAAAGCCTGAACCGCGGCGAACTGCCCGCCCAGACCATGCTTGAGGGCCTGATGATGGCCCTGGCCGGTGGCCTGCTGATCCTGCCGGGCTTTATCAGCGATGTGCTCGGCCTGGTGCTGTTGCTGCCGTTCACCCGCAAGCTGCTGGCCGGCAAAATGCGCCAGCGTGCTGAAGAGGCCGCGATGCGCCAGCGTGCGTTCGCCGACGACCTGCAACCCCGTGGTGGTCCGGCTCCACGCCAACCCCTGGGGCGTGAAGGTGATGTGATCGAAGGCGAATTCGAACACCGCGACCCTAAGTAACCGCTTCACTGGCACGGCACCTTCGGGTGCCGTGTTGCATTTGCCCTTGAGCCGACGCAAAAAATTTCATCCCCGGCCCCTTGTAATAAGCCTGGGCGCCCTTATGTAACGGTCACCGCAAGGTTTCTGGTGGTGACATCAGACAGACTTCCGCGTCTCGCCCCGCGAGCCGCGACCGGCACCGCCGGAATTTAACCCGCCGGAATTGATACCGGCCGATGAAAAACACAATTAGGAGAGATCGACAATGAAGCTTCGTCCTCTGCACGACCGCGTCGTAATCCGTCGCAGCGAAGAAGAAAAGAAAACCGCTGGCGGGATCGTTCTGCCAGGTTCGGCTGCTGAAAAAGCCAACCACGGTGTAATCGTCGCTGCTGGCCCAGGCAAAACCCTGGAGAACGGTGATGTACGCGCACTGGCCGTGAAAGTGGGTGACAAGGTTGTTTTCGGCCCTTACTCCGGCAGCAACACTGTGAAAGTAGACGGCGAAGACCTGCTGGTAATGGCTGAGAACGAAATTCTCGCCGTTCTGGAAGACTGATTTCCTCGCTCATTTTCCCGTTACTACAAAGTATTTAAGGAATATCGATCATGGCTGCTAAAGAAGTTAAATTCGGCGACTCCGCCCGCAAAAAAATGCTCACTGGCGTCAACGTTCTGGCTGACGCAGTAAAAGCGACCCTGGGCCCGAAAGGCCGTAACGTGATCATCGAGAAGAGCTTCGGCGCTCCGACCATCACCAAGGACGGCGTTTCCGTAGCAAAAGAAATCGAACTGGAAGACCGTTTCGAGAACATGGGCGCGCAGCTGGTCAAAGACGTTGCCTCCCGTGCCAACGATGACGCAGGCGACGGCACCACCACCGCTACCGTCCTGGCTCAGGCGATCGTCAACGAGGGCTACAAGGCCGTCGCTGCCGGCATGAACCCGATGGACCTCAAGCGTGGCATCGACAAGGCGACCATCGCCATCGTTGCCGAGCTGAAAAATCTGTCCAAGCCATGCGCCGACACCAAGGCCATCGCTCAGGTAGGCACCATCTCCGCCAACTCCGACAGCTCCATCGGTGACATCATTGCCGAAGCCATGGAAAAAGTCGGTAAAGAAGGCGTGATCACCGTTGAAGAAGGCTCGGGCCTGGAAAACGAACTGTCGGTTGTAGAAGGCATGCAGTTCGACCGTGGCTACCTGTCTCCGTACTTCGTCAACAAGCCTGAGACCATGGTTGCCGAGCTGGACAGCCCGCTGATCCTGCTGGTCGACAAGAAGATCTCCAACATTCGCGAAATGCTGCCAGTACTGGAAGCCGTTGCCAAAGCCGGCCGTCCATTGCTGATCGTTTCCGAAGACGTTGAAGGCGAAGCCCTGGCGACTCTGGTTGTGAACAACATGCGTGGTATCGTCAAGGTTGCAGCCGTCAAGGCTCCAGGCTTCGGCGACCGTCGCAAGGCCATGCTGCAGGACATCGCCGTATTGACTGGCGGTACCGTTATCTCCGAAGAGATCGGCCTGAGCCTGGAAAGCGCCACCCTGGAAAACCTGGGTAGCGCCAAGCGCGTGACCATCTCCAAGGAAAACACCATCATCGTTGACGGTGCTGGCGTTGAAGGTGACATCGAGTCCCGCATCGCGCAGATCCGTGCCCAGGTTGCTGAAACCTCCTCGGACTACGACCGTGAAAAACTGCAAGAGCGCCTGGCCAAGCTGTCCGGCGGCGTTGCGGTGATCAAGGTTGGCGCTGGTTCCGAAGTTGAAATGAAAGAGAAGAAGGCCCGCGTTGAAGACGCCTTGCACGCAACCCGTGCAGCCGTTGAAGAAGGCGTGGTACCTGGCGGTGGCGTTGCGCTGATCCGTGCTCTGGAAGCCCTGACCAACCTGAGCGGCGACAATGCCGACCAGAACGTTGGTATCGCTGTGCTGCGTCGTGCCGTTGAAGCACCGCTGCGCCAGATCGCTGCCAACTCCGGCGACGAGCCAAGCGTTGTGGTCAACGAAGTCAAGAACGGCAAAGGTAACTACGGTTACAACGCTGCGACTGGCGTCTACGGCGACATGATCGAAATGGGCATCCTGGATCCAACCAAGGTGACTCGTTCGGCGCTGCAAGCAGCAGCCTCCATCGGTGGCTTGATCCTGACCACCGAAGCTGCCATCGCTGACAAACCGAAGGCAGAAGGCGCAGCTGGCGGCGGTATGCCAGACATGGGCGGCATGGGTGGCATGGGCGGCATGATGTAAGCCAGCCTTACCCGGCACTATAAAAAGCCCCGCCTGCAGTGATGCAGGCGGGGCTTTTTTATGCACGGTTGCATGCTGGACCTGTGGCGAAGGAGCTTGCTCCCGTGACTACGGATATCTATCTGACGCCCCGCGATCCAATTGTGGGAGCTGGCTTGCCTGCGATGACGCCCTGCCAGCCGACGGCTATCTCCCTGACACCCCCACCATCCCAATGTGGGGCTTGCTCGCGAAGGCGGCCTGGCAGGCGACACAGTTGGATTGTGTACATATC
>NZ_JASBQZ010000010.1:0-151220 GCF_029960685.1 Pseudomonas sp. AL10 | reverse complement strand
TATCGTAAATTGCCGCCTTTTCCGAAAAATCATTCAATGCGCTTATAACGTCCGCCGGGAGCGCATCCAGAGTCTCGGACAAAAGGGGACAGATTTATTTTCCGGAGACTCACTCGCCATATCTAAAAGGATTCGTCAAATCAAATAAATCTGTCACCTTTTTTCTGGTCCATTTTTTTACTTGAACACCCATTTAAACAATCGAAAATGATGCGAAATAAAATGACAATTTTTTATCCTCAAGCTCGCTAAATTCATAGCGCATCCTGTCAAAACCAGAATCCAGCTTATCCACATTCATATGCATCAGCTGAGTAAGTCCCCCGCCAAAATCACGGGATGCAAACTGGCTGATATCAATAAATCTGATGCGCACTATCTCAGCCCCTATTTTTTCACATGCCGAAATTGATAAAAATAAATCATAAGTCATTTCATCCATATTCAATTGAATGCTAATAGCGTGCAAACAGCTATTAGCGACGAGCAGCTCATTCAATTTTGGAACATCAATCATTATTTACCCTCGTTTCCTTGCCCTTGGGACCATAGCCAGGACCATATTCGTAGGTATGCGTATGCGGATCGGAATGATATTCCGCAGGCTTTCCTTTGTTCCCATACCCGTGATTCGTGTAATCCGTTCTTTTAACCTGCCGCCCGTATTGGTCGTACTCGATCACAGATTTTTCCAACTTCCCAGTCGCAGGGTTATACCTTTCTTGTGCTGTACTCCCTGTTCCAGGCGTGGTCTGATGCGGTTTTTTCCCCGTAAACACTTCGTCTGGAAAAGTTCCTTTCTTTTCAACGAGTTCCGGCTGTCCTGTCTTAGCAGTACCTGCTACCTCTTTTGGACCGTTAGCAAAAATTTTACTTCCAGTTTTTACGCCTAAGGACTTGACCTCCCCGAGCACAGCATCCATCAAAAACTCAGTCGCTACAACATACTTATCTCCATGCAAAAGGTTATCAGGGTCAGCTTTAGCCTCTGCATGAAATCCCCTCATGGTTTCAACGGTACGGTCAGTCAGGTTTGCAGCAAGCTCGATAGCTTTAGATTCTTTGAACTCTCTGTACTGATCCCCCGCTACCGCTTCAGCTGCTGCATGTGCGACAACACTCACTACCAGCTTCATAGGCCCCATCATGGCCTGCACGCTAAGCATCGCAGCCTGAAACTGCTCTGCGGGCAGCTTCTGGGAAAGCTTGACTATATCAACGATGCCATCGAGCGCTGCTTCACCCCCGTTACGCGGTAAGTCATCAATGAGCACGGCCGGCAGCTCGTACCCTCAGCCAGTCTTCGGCTGGGTGGGAGGTGTGGCACGGCAACTGCCATCATCCATGCAGCCCTTGATTTTCTTATCGTAAATTGCTGCCTTTTCCGAAAAATCATTCAATGCGCTTATAACATCCGCCGGGAGCGCATCCAGAGTCTCAGGGGCGATGCCCTTTCGCACCAGATTCTTCGAAATTGTCAGCGCCTGCTCATCGCCGAATTTTTTACGAATATTCGCTGAAACATCGTCAATGCTGACGCGCTGAGCCTGAATTGCACGAATTTCGCCCTTGATCTGTTCGAGCGCGCCGGCAACTGCTTCGATCTTTTTCTTTTGGTTGTCTTTGAAATTGACAACGTCTGCAACCAGATCTTTGGCGGCTTTCTCAGGATCCATCACAGCATCAATGGACGAACTACTCGCATACAAATCCGTTCGTTTTTCATCATCCTTGGTGATCTCATAGGCCTTACCCACATCCCGGTTCAACCCGGCCGTAGAGTCAGCCCCCGTCTCAGCATCCTTGCGTACAACGATTTCACCTGCCCCCACCGTGGCGCGGACAATCTGTTCACGTTCTTTCTCGTAGTTCCAACCCTCAACGCTCCAGCCGGTTTGACCTTCCTTGCCTTTTCCCGCCTGGCTGCTGTCTTGTACGGTGTTGCCTTTGCTTTCACTGCTCCCGGCTTTATAGGTGCCACCTACGTTCAGGTAGTACCCATGCTCTTTGTCTTGCCCGGCGATATCGCTGAAGCCGAGGGTGCCGGTGTCCAGTTTCAGGTTGCCGTTGTCAGCGGCGATGACGGCTCCGTCGATCTGGGTATGGTTCTCTGTTCTGATATCGACGGCATTTTTGCCGGTGATACGGGTTTGCTCTTCGACCCAGTCCGTTTTGCCTGTGGTCTTGCCAAAGCCGACCGAACCGCTGACACCGGCGCCCGGGCCGATGGTGGCCGTAACGCTGATGTCGAACTCTTTGCCCTTGACCTTGCCCGTATCGGCTATCGACGAGACCTTGAGGTCGCCGCCCACGCGCCCCACCACTTCGTCGCCTCTGAGGTTCGCTCCGCCGATGATGGTGTCTTTGCCGCTGGCGAACCCCAGACGGTCGCCGGCATAGAGGTAAGCCTCTTGTTGGCGTTGGCCTTCTCGCTCCAGGTTGCCCTTGCCCATGCTGACACTGACGTAGACGCCAATACCTTCGGAGCCAAACGTCAGGCCTGCTTCCCCGCCGCCACTGTGGCGGTTGTTTTCGCTGTTGCTGTCGTTATGCGCCGAACGAATGTTCAAATCGTTGCCGGCATTCAGCTCGATATCCCGTTGGGCTTTAGCCTGCGCTCCAATCAAGTTCAGGTCATTGCTGGCCTTGAGGTTGATATCGCGACCGGCTTCCAGCTGTGAAGCCGTAGACGAGCCTTGGGAACTCTCGCCCGTAGCCGTGCCGAAGCTACCGCCAGCGCCCAACTTGATCCCGCCACTGGTGCCGCCATGAATGCCGCCCCAACTTTGGGTGTGGGTGGTTTCTTCACTAATCCCGCCCTTGGCCACGTCCAGCGTGACGTCACGTCCTTTGATATTGATGTCACGTCCGGCGTCCAGGTGGCTTCCCTTCACCAACACATCGTTGCCAGCGTTAAGGTGCAGATCGTTACCGGCGCTTAGCGTCGAAGAGCGATTGGTCTGCTCGATAACCTGCTGGCTGTTGGTCTGCTTACTGTTGCCGAACTTCCCGTCCAGCGTCGGCCCACTGACAAACTGACTGACCGAATCAACGGCTTTGAGCGTGCTTGAGCCCTTGCTGACATTGTCCTCGCCTTTCCCTGCACCGCTGACAGCGTCCTTGGTATTAGCGTAGTTATGGTTGATCGAAACACCCAGGCCGTTGCTCTCTTTCTCGCGTATCTGCTCGGTGAGCACACTTTCACGCGCAGCATCGATATTGATATTTCTGCCCGCCGTCAGCTCGATATCATTGGCAGCGCCCACATCAGAGCCGCGCTGGTTGATATCACGCTTGGCGTTGATCGCCACATCTTGCCCGGCATTTATCTGGCTGCCGGAAGCGGTTTCGTGTTCGACACGGTTTTTCTCCGAACTGCCTTCGGTGCCGGCGAAGAGGCTGATGCCATTGCCGTTACTGGAAATGGTTGAACCCGTCTGTTTTTTCTTCTCCCACGTACGTTCGCTGCTGGTGTCTTGCGCGGCGACCACATTGACGTCGCGCCCTGCATCCAGATTGACATTGCGCCCTGCGGTGATGCCGCTGCCAACCAGGTTGATGTCGCGTTCAGCCTGCAAAGTTGCATCGCGCTCGGCGCTAACATGGCTGCCCACGCTGGTGCTGCTCTGGGCTTCACGACCGGCCTTCTTCGCAGACGAAATGGCGACTGATGTCGGCCTTTCCGTATAACCAAACTTCTTCTTGTGTTCTTCACTGCGACTATAAGCCGTGTCATTCGCAGAAATCAGGTTGATGTCACCCGTGCTATTGACCAGCCCGGAACGCAGTTCAGTGTCGTTATCGGCACTGATCTCACTGGCCCGCACCCGTACATCATTACCCGCCGCCACCACAACATCATTGCCCGCCTCCAACTCACTGCCCACTTGGCTCGCAGTGGTCTTCAACTGGCTCTTGCCACTTTTGGACAGCCCCAGGAACCCGGACTTGGTCTTCTTGCTGTAGGAGCCATGTTCCTCGACACCCGACAACACCGCGACGTCACCCGTGGCCCCCAGCAACATGTCGCCACCGGCCTTCAGCTGGCTGCCGATCACGGTGACATCACGCCCGCCATCAATGCTCATGCCGCCTTCAGTCTTCTTGGTGGCATTGATGGTCAGGTCTTTGCCGGCTTCGACGACCGAGGCCACGTTGGTGCTGTCGTAACTTTCCCGCTGCTGGCTTTTGCTACGACCGAACGAGCCTTTGCTCTTTTTCGAGTAGAACGAAGCGTCTTCATCCAGTGCCGACAGAATGCTCACATCGCGTTGTGCATCAAGGGCCACGTTGCCGCCCCCGGCAATCCGGCTGGCGGTGAGTTCGAGGTCTTTACCGGCATTGAGCGACACGTCGCCGCCGGCCGTCAGCACGCTGGAAACCTGGCTGATGTGGTCCTTGGACTGGGTGACCTTCTTGGACTTGCTGGAGGAATGCTGTTCGTCGGCGGCCGACGAAATACTCAGGTTCTCAGTCGTCGTGATGCTCAAGTCGCGCTTGGCGTCGATGCGGCTGGCAATGGCGCTGAAGTCGCGCCCTGCCGACACCTTGAGGTCACGGCCTGCCTCCACGCTGGCACCGTTTTGCGTCACGGTTTCGGTGCGCAGGCGGTTGCCCAGGTCCAAACCATTGCGTTGCTCAACGGCATCGATGTGCACATCGCGGCCAGCGACCAATGTGGTGTCACGCCCGCTTTGCAGCACGCCACCGGTATTGGCGATGTCACGGCCTGCATTCATCGTCAGGTCATTGGCAGCCTCGATGCGTGACGCGCTGTCGAGATAGTCGCGTCGCTCGGCAGTGCCGTTACCAGTACGGGTCACGGCACGCTCGTTGATCACATCCCCCTTGATCGCCGTCAGCGTGACGTCGCGTCCGGCGATGATGCCGCCGGACTTGTTGACGATGTTGTTACCCGCCAGCAGGTCGAGGCGGTTGCCGGCTTCGATCAAGCCGCTGTTGATCAGGTCATTGCCCGCTTTGGCGGACAGGTTGTTGGTGGCACGCAGGGTGCCGGCGTTCTCCAGGTTTTCGCCGGCGATCAGGTTAAGGTCATTGCCTGCGATCAATGCGCCGTTGGGTGCAAGACGATTGTCGGCCTGGGCCATGTACAGCACCGGCACCAGCACTTTTTCACCGTTCACTTCGTGCTGTTCGAGCCAGACGATGTCGTGGGTCAGCGCCGCGACCTGTTGCGAGGTCAAGGTAACGCCCACTGCCAGGCTCAGTTGCTGCTTGCTCTGGATCGCATTGTCCATCAGGTACTTGAACAGCTTTTCGTCGGTGTTCTGACCATCGATAAACCGCTGCCCTGTGCGTGCCTGCACAGCCTGCTGGATCAACCGTTGTTCATACAGCCCGTCACCCAGGCGCTTGGCACTTTCGTCCGGGTTGTAACCCAGGCCCGCGAGCAAATAGTCGGAGCTCATGAACTGCTTGAGGTCGGTGAGCACCGGGTTGGTTTCGATCAGGTATTTATGCGGCTGCGACTTAGGCGTGGTGGGCATATAGCCCTGCACGCGGTTGATGGTCTGGCTGGCGACCGGAGTGGTTTGCGCCGTCGCATTGAGCGGCTGGGCAATCACGGCTGCGATCTGGGTTGGGCTGCTGCCCGCACCTTGTGCGACGGGAATGTTCACTACCGGCTGCACGACTGGCATAACCGGCGTCACGCCTGGGATGTTCAACGTCGGCCGAGCGGGCTCGCCCGGAGTGGCGACCTGAATGTGGGTCTCCCTTTGGGCCAGCGCCAGGTCTGGCTGATCCGTAGGCCTTGTGACCTTCGCCACTGGCGGCGTTGAACCGCTAGACGGATCTTGGGCGTTGATACCGTCGCCCCGCGCGATTCCACCTGGGGTGATCTGGCTGGGCGTCCAGTCACTCCCGTTGGCCACATCGCCGGCCCCGGCAACGTTAAGTGTTCTGGTGGTGGCGGTGACACCACTGACCTGACGTGCAGTGGGGTCCACCTGACGCGTAGCTGCGCCCTGTTGAGTGACACTTTTGAAATCGAAGGTGCGCGTTTCAAGCGCCGGCTGTACATCCTGGCGTTGAGCCAGGCCGAGGGTCGCACCGCCCATGGTCCAGCTCTGTGGGCCACTGCTGGCTTGGGTGGCCTGGGTATCCTCACCCGCCCGGCTACTGAGGCGGAATAGACCGTGGGTGCCGGTGGGTAAGGTGAAGCCGCGTAGCGTTAAGGGGTTGACCTGTTGTTGGGCCAAGTCTGGTGGCAGCAGTGGCGCGAGTTGCACGACCACCGTTGTCGGGGCGCTGGCAACACCCGTGTCCTCATTGCGCGCAGCGCGCCCGGCCAAGGCGGTGAAGGATGTCTCGATGCTGTTGATCAAGGATTTGGTGGCCGTGATGTTCACGGTACCGGCTGCCTGGATGATCGCGGGTGCCAATGACGCGCCAGCGGTCGATACCAAGGTATCGCCAATCAGCCTGAAGGCTGACAACGCACTGACCGGCAGGCTTTTGGGGCCGGGTTGAGCGTTGTAGGGGTCCATGATGTTACGTTTGAAACGCCAGTAAGTACCATTGGATGATTCCATCCGCCAAGTACGGGTACGCGTTCCGGAGCCAGACGCAGCACCTTTGTTAGTCAGCGTATCAGCGGTGATATTCATGTCCGCGCCAGAAGCGATGACACTGTATTCATTGAGCACATTATTTGCGGCGACATCCATACGGCCGCCCGCCTGGATAGTCGAAGCGGCCGATGTTTTCAGAAGCTCACTTTGATAGTTCTCGGTGCCAATAAAATCGACGACAAAACTGCCCCCGCTACAGTCCCAGCAGATATTTGTAAGCGACCCGCCACTACCGGGTGCTTCTTTGGTCGAAAATTCATCCCGACGGTTAGTCAGGCTGGCAACCTTGAGGGACATGTCTCGGCTGGACTCAATGCTCCCCGATATGTTCTCCAGGCTGACCGCCTTACTCGTACCATCAAGACCGCTTACATCCAGGCGCCCTAGGCTGTAGATATCACCGTACTGGTTCGTGATGGTGTTGCTATGCAAGGTCATGTCGTTGCCGCTGAACAACAAACCATGATCGTTCAACAAGGCGGCACCGGTGACTGTCACATTTTGTGCGCCACCCAATGTCCCGTAGTTGTTCAGCGTACCTGCCGAGAGTTCGAGGTTGGTCGCAGAGGTCAGCCGTCCATAGTTGTTCAATTGACTATCAACGTTGACGTGGGTATCGCCACCGCCAGTAATTTTGGCGCTATTGCTCAGATCCAACTGACTCGCATGCAGGTTGAGCCCCCGCTGACTGGTGACTCGTCCATTACCGCTATAAGCGCCCGCGAGGTCGATATTTAAACTGCCATCACTGGCAATCAACCCATTATTCACCCAACTGCCACCCTTACCTTCCAGGTGCGTCGAAGCCAGCAACTGCCCTGTTTCGGTTTGGGTGAAGTTGTTGACGTTGACGTTCAAACGTCCTGCCTGAATAACGCTGGTATTGGTCCAGGTATCCGCGTTCAGGGTCAGGCCGCCACGGGTGACAACGGTGCCGCCGGCGCCGGTAACGTTAGGCAATGAGATGTCGAATGTGCCCTCACCCACATGCAGCAACTGCCCGCCGTTGTTTTGGAAGCTGGCGGCTGCCAGGGTCAGGTCCTGGTTGGCGGTTTCCACCGCGCCGTTGCGGTTATCGAACACACCGCCGATCTGGAACTCGGTCTTGCCCAAGCGTCCCAAGGCGCGCAATTTGCCGCCCTGGTTATCGAGGGCATTGGCGGCCACAGTCAGGTTGTTGGTGCTTTCGATCAGGCCGTTGTGGTTGGTCAGTTGGCCGTTGAGGCCGAATGCGATCTGGTCGCCGGCGATCTGCCCGGCGCTGTTATCCAGAGCGCTGCCATTGATGCGCATCAGGCCTTTGGCATACAAAGCACCCTGCTGGTTATTGAGGGTTGCAACCGTGAGCAATGCATCGCTGGTTTGCGCGCCAAGATAGCCGCCCTGGTTATCGAGCTGACTGGTATTGAGTAGCAGGCGCTGGCCCTGAATCAAGCCGCCCTTGGGGTTGCCGCTCAGGTCAGGACCGTTGCGAAGCACACCGACCACCCCGGCCTCAATGGCACCCTTGAGGCTGGCGAGCACGCCGCTGCGGTTGTCGAGGTTGCCGGCCTTGAGGTGCACGTCACCGGTCTGGCTGATGATATTGCCGCCCTGGTTATCGAGATCGCCATTGACCTCGACCCGCAGGCCATTGTGCCCCTGCAGCTTGCCTTGCGCGTTGGCCAGGCCAAAGGCGTTGATGCGCAGGTCGCCTTCCTGGCTGTAGATCAAGCCGTCAGCGTTGTTTTGAACGATGGCGCTGGCATCGATGGCCAGCGGACCTTTGGCCGCGACGGTGCCGCCTTGGCTGTTGTTCAGGCCGCCCATGGCCAATGAAAGGCGTCCCTGGCTGGCCAGTTGACCGCCGCGGTTATCCACCTCGATGGCGCGCTGGAGTAGCAACGACCCAGTGCCTGCGATCTTGCCGTTGACGTTGCCAAGGTTGCCTTGCAGGTTGAGCACCAGCTCGTCGTTACCCATCAACGAGCCACCGGTATTGAGCAGGTTGCCACCCGAGACGTTGAGGTTACGCTGGGCGGTAATGTTGCCGGCGCTGTTGTCGAGGTCGGCTGCACTCACATCCAACGTCGCACCACTGTCGATCAAGCCGCCCTGGGTGTTGTTCAGCGCGCCAAGCACGCTCACGGTCTGCTGCGCGCCGCTGGAGATCACACCGCTGGCGCTGTTATCCAGGCTGGCGGCGCTGACCGTCAATCGCCCTTGGCTGGCCAACGCGCCTTCGCCACTGTTGAGCAAGCGCCCACCGAGGCGCACATAGAGGTCGCCGTTGCGACTGGACAGCGTGCCTTTGTCGCGGTTATCCAACTGAGTGCCGATCAGGTTGAGGCCCTGCCAACCCGAGATCAGGCCGCCGCGGTTGACCACGTCGCCTGCGTTCAGTGTGAGTAATTGCTGGCTGATAAGCGTGCCGGCGCTGTTGTCCAGGTTGCGTCCCGTCAAGCTCAGGGCATTTTGACTGGACAGTTCGCCGCCCTGGTTTTGCAGGTCGCGCATGCGTTGCAAGGTCAGCGGGCCTTTGGCGAAGATCAGGCCTTTGCGGTTATCCAGATCACCGTTTGCCAGGTCCACGCTCAGGCGCTGCTCACCTATCAACCTGCCGCCACGCAAGGCCATGGAAGTGAGTGTGAGGTCCATGTCCCCCTTGGCCGATACCTCGCCGCCGTCACTGGCGTCTAAACGCTGCGCATTAAGCTCCAGGCCGCCCTGGCTGTTGATCAGGCCTTTGGCACTGTTGTCCACGGCCAACGCCTTGAGCGTCAGGGCGCTGGTACCCAGCAGGCTGCCGCCCTGGTTATTGAAGTTGCCCGCATTGACTGTCAATGCTTGCGCGGCGTTGATCAAACCTTGTTGCCCGTTGCTCAGCAGCCCGGTGCTGGTCAATTCAAGGCCGCCACGGCTGGTAAGCGTGCCGCCACTGTTGTCGACCGCGGCCGCTTGCGCACTCAGGCTTGCACCTGCAACCAAACCCTTGATGTTAGTGAGTACCTGGTCGATACGCAGCGTCAGGCCCTGGTTGCTGAGAAGGCGGCCACTGCTGTTATCCAGGTTGCGCGCCGCGATAGTGAATGCCTGGCCACTGGAAATTTCACCGGCCTGGTTGTTCACACCGTTGAGCTGGCTCAGCACCAGCGGGCCGGACGCATTGATCAGGCCTTGCTGGTTGTTGAGTTGGCCGTGGTTCAGGTCCAAAGTAAGTCCGGCATTGCTGAACAGCTTGCCGCCTTGTTGGTCGAGCCCATTCACGCTGGCCGTCAGGGCCTGGGCGCTGCCGATGCTGCCAGCGCTGTTGTTCAGCAACCCAGCCTTCAGCGCCAGCGTGTCGCCGCTGATCAGACGACCGCCGGTGTTATCCAACGCGCCGGTTGTGACCCCGACCGCGCCTTTGCCACTGAGCACGCCGTTCTGATTGCCGAGGCTGGCGCTACGCAGTTGCAGGCTACTGTCAGTCACGAGTTCACCGCCCTCGTTGTCCAGCGCCCCTGTCAGACCCAGCGCCAACCCCTGGGCACTGGACACTCGGCCCTGACGGTTGACCAGGCTGACGGCGTTGGCGCCCAAGCGTCCTTCGCTGTTGATCACGCCCTGGCTGTTATTCAGCTCGCCTTTGAGCTCAAGTTGCAGTAGCTGTTGGGCGAGCAGCTTGCCATTGCTGTTGTCCAGGTTCTGAGCGCTCAGCATCAGCCGCTGTGTGTTGAGCTGGCCTTGGTTGCGATTCAGCAGTTGGGTGAGCGCAAGGTTCAATGATTGCCCGGCCAATACACGACCCGCATCACTGTTATCCAGGGTTTGCCCGGTGACGGTCAGGTCGGCGTTGGTCGACAGTTCGCCACCACGGTTGTCGATGTGATCGACCCGCAGTTCCAGCGTTTTATCGGCGCCCACCAGGCCTTTGCGGTTGTCCAGGGACGCAGCGCGTATATCCACTGCTGTAGTGCTGATGAGTTGACCGCCGCGGTTATCGACCTGATCGACATCAGCAGTCACCAAGGCCTTGCCCGATACATCACCGCCACGGTTGTCGAGCCGAGCGGACGACAGCCCCATGGCACCGTCGGCAATCAGCGTGCCGCGCTGGTTATCCAGCGCCTGGGTGGCAGAGACTTGCATGACGCCACGACTGTTGAGCAGCCCATCCGTGTTGTCCAGGCGGGCACTGTTGGCGTTGAGCGAGGCGGCGCTGATCGCACCTTTGGCGTTGCCCAAGGCGTCTTGAATCTGCAGGGTCAGGCCTTGGTTACTGATCAGCTTGCCGCCGCCGTTATCCAGGTTGCGAGCCGCCAGCGTGAAAGCTTGCTGGCTGGAAATTTCGCCACGCTGGTTGTTCACCTCGGCCAGGTTTTTCAGCATCAGCAACGGGCTATTGATCAGGCCGCCCACGTTGCTCAATTGGCCGTGGTTGAGGTCCAGATCGAGCTGCGTGTTGCTGAACAGCTCACCGCCCTGCTGATTCAGGCCGGTGAGGATGGCGGTCAGGTTTTTGCTGCTGGCGATACGTCCACTGTTGTCCACCTGGGTGGCTGCCAGATCCAGGCGATCGGCGCTGGTGATACGGCCATTGTTGTTCAGCGTCCCGGTGGCCAGGGTCAGCTCACCACGGCTGTTGAGCAGGCCTTTGGGGCCGTTGTCCAGGCTTGCGCTGGTCAGGTCAAGGCTGGCATCGGTCTCGATGATGCCGCCCTGGTTGGTGATAGCACCGCTGGCAGCCAGTATGAGTGCGTGCGCCGAAGAGATTACACCCGCGTTGTTGTTGAGCGTCGTGCCGGCCAGTTGCAGGGTGCCCTCGCTGCTGATTGTGCCCAGCTGGTTATCCAGCCGGCCATCCAGTTCAGTGCCGGGAACGGCCACCAGCGACATGCTCAGCGATTGCTGGCCCGCAAAAGTGCCTTGGCCGTTATCCAGGCGCGCGCCGTTGAAGCGGTTGTCCCGGGCGAATACCAACCCTTGGGCCTGGTTGATCACATGGGCCACGGCCAGTTCCAATGCGGTACCGGCGATCAGTTTGCCCGCGCTGTTATCCAGGCGCTGCGCCTTGAAGTCGATACTGCTGCGGCTGGAAATCTCGCCCGCACGGTTATCAACGGCGTCGACCGTGAGTTTCAGCGCTTTTGTGGCGCCTACCAGGCCGCCCTCGCGATTGTCCAGGGAGGTCCCGCTAAGGCTCAGCTCATCCTGGGCGACCAACTCACCGCCTTGTTGGGCCAGTACACCGATAGTTGCCTGCAGATCCGCCTGGCTGGCGATGCGGCCAGCCGCGTTTTCTACAGTGTCGGCCGTCAGCCGCAGGGGCCCCACGGCACTGACCAAGCCCTTCTGGTTGCGCAACTGTTGCCCCGCGAAGCCCAAGGCCGCCTTGCTGCTGAGCGAACCGTGTTGGTTGTCCAACTCACCCACATTGAGTTGAAGGTCCTTCTGGGAAAGGATCACGCCTGAGCGGTTGTCGACAGTCGCACTGTGCAGCGTCAACAGGTCCTGCCCGGTCAGTTGCCCTTCGCGGTTATCCAAACGACCGGCACGCAGTTCCATCGCGCCCTTGGCCAGCACCTGCCCTTTGGCCTGATTGTCGAGTAACCCATCAATCGTGGCCTTGAGTTGGCCGTCGCTGCCCAATTTGCCGGCCTGGCGGTTATCCAGACTAGCGGCGTGCACGTTCAACGAGGTGCCGGCCCCGAGTGTGCCGGCCTGATTATTCAGTGCGCCCTTGACCTTCACGTCCAGGCTGATATCACCGAGCACTTGCCCGGCAGTGTTACTCAAACCGGCCGCATTCAGCTGCGTATGGCCTGCGCTGACGATTTCGCCCTGGTCGTTAAGCAGGTCCGCATTGACCGCCAGGCGCGCATCCAGAGCGCTGCTGATCTTGCCTTCGCTGTTGTCCAGGCGCGCGGCATCGAGCTCGACACCGGCGGCTGAAATCAGCCCTTTGACATTAAGCAGCGCCTGTTCGATTTTGACGGTCAAGCCTTGGTCGCTGAGTACGTTGCCGCCGCTGTTGTCCAGGGTGTCGGCACGCAAGGCAAAGGCCTTGGCGCTGGAGATTTCACCGTTACGGTTGTCGACGCTTTTGAGGTTTTTGAGCAACAACTGCCCTGGCGCGTTGATAAAGCCATCGGCGTTATTCAAGTGCCCCTGGTTCATGTCCAGGGTCAGTTCGCTGTTGCTGTAAAACTCACCGGCTCCACGCTGGTCAAGGCTGGTGAGGCTGGCGTTAAGCGCCTGGTCACTGGCAATGCGGCCCTCGAAGCGGTTGTCTACGTCGGTCGCTGTCAGGTTGAGGCGATCAGCGCTGGTGACACGGCCTTGATGTTGGTTAAGCAATACGCCTGTGGTCAGTTGCAGCGCACCGTCAGCAACAATGCGCCCCTGGCTGTTGTCGACACTGTCCGCCTTCACCGTCGCCGTATCAGCGCTGAGCACCTCGCCGTTCTGATTGGCAAGGCCATTGGCGGCGCTCAACAGTAACGCCCCGCCGCTGCTGATACGCCCGCCGTTGTTACCCAGGCTGGCGCCGCGCAGTTGCAAGGCGGCGTCGCTGCGCATGACGCCTTGGCTGTTGTCAGCCTGTTCGGCCAGGGTTATATCGAGGTTGCGCTTGGCATAGACACTGCCTTGGGCGCTGTTGTCCAGGCTGGCTGCCTTGAGGTTGACATCCTGTTGCGCAGAAATCAGGCCCTTGAGCTGGTTGTTCAGCCTGTCGAGCGTCAACTGCAGCGTGCTATTGGCCAGTACGCGACCGGCATTGCTGTTGTCCAGTTCGCGGCCCGTCATCGTCAGTTCGGTAACGCTGGAAACTTCACCCCCTCGGTTGTCCACTTTGCCAATGGACAGGTTCATGGCCTGGCCCGAGTTGAGCAGCCCGGCCTGACGGTTATCCAGCTCCTCACCCTTGACCCGCAACTGCCCGACCGAGGTGATGCTGCCACCGCGGTTATCCACACTCCCCACCACCAGCTGCGCGTCCCCCTTGCTGGTCAGGCGGCCCTTGGACTGGTTGTCCAGGCTGGCGGCATTGACCATCAGCATCTGACCGGCAGCTAGCGTGCCTTTGTCATTGTTGACCGCGCCGTGGCTGGTCAAGGTCAAGCGGTTATCGCCCTGGATGCGCCCCTGACTGTTGTTCAGCGCAGCCACTTCGACTGTCGAGTGCTGACCCAGTAATTCACCGTTGCGGTTGTCCAGCACACCTTCTACGCCGAGGTTCAGGTCGGAAACGGCACTCAACTTGCCACCCTGGTTGCCCAGGCTTGCGCTGCTCACCTGCAAGGCCGCGGCAGAAATCAAGCCGCGTGTGTTGTCCAGCGCTTGGGCAATACGCAAGGTCAGGGCTTGCTGGCTGAGTACCTTGCCGTCCGCTGTGTTCAAGGCGGTTGCCGCCAGCTCAAACGCGTGGGCGCTGGAAATTTCACCGCCCTGGTTATCAACGCTGCCCAGTTGCTTGAGCAGCAATTGCCCCGGCGCGTTGATCAAACCACCGTTATTGTTGAGGTGACCACCTTGCATATCCAGGCTTACATCGGCTTGGCTTGCGACATGCCCGTTACGGCTGTTGTCCAGTGCGGTAACCGTCATACCCAACCGGGTCGCGCTGCTAAGGCGCCCGCCCTGGTTGCTCAGCTTGCCGGTCGTGATCTTCAGGTCGCTGGCACTGGATAGTGTTGCGTCATCATTGGTTAAACCGGAGGCATTGATGGTCAAACGATCATCGCTGCGCAGTGTGCCTTGGGCGTTGTTCAACTGGCCGCCGAGGGCCACACCCAATTGACCTTTGGCATACAGACTACCGCCTGCACTGTTATCCAACCCTTGCCCCGTGAGCAGTACCTGCTGAGCGGCAATGCGACCCTTGAGCGAGTTGTTCAGGTCGGTGGCATTGACCTGCATATCAGTGCCGGCACTCATAAGCCCCGCTTGGTTGAGCAGGCTGCCCGCAATACCTGCCGTCAGTGCACCGTCGCTGGTCAAGTTACCTGTGCGGTTATCCAGACTGGCGCTGTTGAGCGTCACGCTGTGCCCAGCGGCCAACGTGCCGGCCTGGTTGCTGACCGCGCCGCCCGCTTGGAGCAGCAACGTCGAATCACCCTGCACCAGGCCCTGGTCGTTATTGAGCGTCCCAACGCCAAGCACAAGGTGTTTGCCCAGAACCTTTGCACTGCGGTTATCGAGTTCGCCATCGACTTGCAAGTTGACGCTATCCACCGCAGCGAGTCGACCGGACTGGTTAATCAGTGTCCCAGCCCGTACATCCAAGGCCTTTGCGGTCAACGCACCTTGGGTGTTGTCCAGGGCGCGGGCAATGCGCACACTCAAGGCTTGCTCGCTGAGCAACTTGCCGGCGCTGTTATTGAGTTGATCCGCATTCAGATCGAAGGCTTGGGCGCTGGAGATTTCGCCGCCCTGGTTATCGACGCTGTTAAGTTGGGTCAGCAACAACTGGCCTGGGGAGTTGATCAAGCCACCCTGGTTGTTAAGGTGACCCCGATTGAGGTTCAGGCTCAAATCGCCTTGGCTGAAGAGTTGGCCGCCATTGCTGTTGTCCAGGCCTCCCACGGTCAACTGTGCGCCTGCGTCGGCACTGAAACTTCCGCTTTGATTGGCAAGCAAACCACCCACCCGGGCGTTAAGCCGATCACGGCTGTGAACTCGACCGCGTTGGTCGTTGATCAAACTGGCAACGTCAATATCCAGGCCGCTGGCTGTAATCAGCCCTGCACCGTTGTTGAGCGTCTGTACGATCTTCAGGCCCAAGGCCTGGTCGCTGAGCAGTTTGCCAGCGCGGTTGTCCAGGCTGTTGGCGGTGAGCGTGAACCCGTGAGCGCTGGAAATTTCGCCGCTGCGGTTGTCGACGCTATTGAGATTATTCAACGTCAGTTGGCCAGCGGCGTTGATCAAGCCCCCGTCGCGGTTGTCGAGGTGGCCGTTGCCCAGGTCCAGGACTGCATCGCTATTGCTGTAAAGGCGCCCCTGTTCATGCTGGTCGAGGCGGGTGACACGGGCAGTGAGGGCCTTGGCACTGGAAATGGATCCTCCTTGGCTGTTGATCACCGGGCCGGCCGTCAGCTCGAGGGTGCCACCGCTGGAGAGCACGCCATGTTGCTGGTTGTTGAAGTTGCCGGCGTTGACCTGTGCAGCGGCACCCGATTCGATGCGGCCCTGCTGTTGATTATCCAACGTGCCGGCAATATTCAGCCCAAGGTCGCCCTGGCTGGTCAGGATGCCTGACTGGCTATTGTCCAGTTGCCCCGCGTTGACCTGCACCATCTGCCCGGCCACCAGACGACCACTTTGATTGTTCACCGCCGCGCTGGCAGTCAAGCGCAGCGCCTGGCCCGCAGATATCAGGCCAGCGACGTTGTCCAGGCTGTCGACCTGCAAGGTGACGTCAGCAAGGCTTGAGAGCTCGCCCTTGCGATTGACCAACCGCCCGATGCGGCCGCTGAGCCCGCGGTCGCCCACCACCAGGCCTGCGTCAGCATTAAGCAACCGGGCGGCATTCACCTCAATGCCTGCGGCGCTCAATACGCGGCCTTGCTGTTGGTTATCCAGTGTTTCGGTCGCCACCTTCAGCTGGTTATGCGCGCTAAGGGTGCCGCTGCGGTTGTCGACAGTGCCATCCACATTGACGGTCAGGTCACGACTGGCGATGACGGTCTTGCCGTTGTTATTCAACTGGGCGGCAGTGACGTGGATATCGCCCTGAGCGTTGCGCGTCTGATCAGCATTGACGCCCGCTTCGATGACGCCGTTGTTGGTCAACACCCCACCGCTTTGCAGCGCCACGCGATCACGCGCAGCCAGGCTTTTTTGATTGAGCAAGTCGCCTTGCGTCTTCATCTCAAGCACGCTGCCCGCCGCGACCACGCCCTGGGCTTCCACGCTGCGGGCCTTCACGTTAATGGTGCCGGCCGCTGTTGTCTGGCCCATGACCACGTGGCCACCGGCATCGATCTGAATATCACCGCCGGCGACCATGTCCCCCGACAACTTCACGCCGACACCCGCCTCGGTCCCCACCAGTTTGACTGCGCCCACATACATGCCGCCCAGCGCCGACGAGTCAATCGCCAGATCCGGCGCCTGGCTGCCATCCGCTGCCCGCGCAGTAGCATTCAAGGTGCGTGCATCTACATCATTACGCCCGGCGACGACGGTGAGTTTTTTCGCCTGGATCTGCGCATTGATGGTGGTGGCGCGGGTGATGATTTCGAACTGATCGACGTTGCTGGCGTTCAGGCCGGCGCCTTCGATAGCCACACTGCCCTGGTCCACTTGGTAACGATTGATCTGGCCGTTTTCAATCACGGCTTTACCGGTGGTGAGCGTCGCTTGCGGGGTGTTGATAAAGCCGCAACCGTTACAGCTGATGCCATACGGGTTGGCGACGATCACATGGGCCGATTGCCCGGCCACTTCGGTGTAGCCGCGCAGTTGGCTGGGGCTGCCGCCGTTGACTTCGTTGAGAATGATATTGGCCGCTGTGCCGCGCAAGTTCGGGTTGCCGACGATGATGCCGCCCAGTTGCGTGGACTGAGTACGGTCGGTGGCGTTGTTGAGGATGACCCCGTTGGCGCCGACGTTGTAGTCATGAAATTGGTTGTGCGAGAGGCCGTTGGCATTCGGCGTGGCGATGTTGACGATGGGCACGCCATTGCCTGCTTGCCCGAGCGTCGTACCGGGGGCATTCACCACAATGCCGTCTGCCTGGGCCAGCAACGGGTGCCAGAACATGGCGTTGGCCAGAATCAATGCCAATCCACGTTTAGGCAGCCCCAGGAAATGGGAGCGGCTTTTTACGGCAGCAGAAGGCTGGCGCGCGAGGAATGCGTACTGGCGAACGTCCATGTCATGTCTCGAAGCCCGAAGGCGGTCAAAAATTTAAAGGAAAAAGTCCAGGCGGAAATAGATCGGCGCTTCACGGTCCGTGATCGCTTCCGGTCGTTCCAACGAGTGTGCAAAGGCCACGCTGGCCGCGACATTCTTGCCGCGTGCGAACAACTCCACCGAGTTGCTGCTCATGCGCCCATGCTGCTCGGCGTTGTAGCGGCCATGGCTGATCACGCCCTGGTCGTAGCCCAGGCTGGTGCCGTATTCAATGAACACCGGCTGCATCCAGGCCCAGGTCACCGGCCGGCTCCAGCGCAGGTCGTTGCGCCAATAGCCGCCGCTGTCGCCGGCGAGCATCTGGTCTTTGTAGCCACGAATCGACGACTGCCCGCCCAGGCTCATGCGCTGAGGGCTGAACAACACGTCTTCGCTGTGCTGGCCGGTCATCAAGCTGCTGAAGCTGAAGGACTCACCCCACAGTTTGAATGGATACAAATAGCTCACCGTAGCGGTGTACTTGCGATAGCGCGCATCCGGCTGCCCAGGCTTTGGATCGTGATTGGCCTGGGCGTCGAATGCGCCGATGCCGTTTTGCATGCCAAGGTCAATGTTGAGGAATGAACCGCCAATACGCCGACCATGGTTGATGCCCACTTGCGCTTCACTGAGGCGGTTGCTGCTCAAGGCAAGCTTGCTGTCTTCGATAAAGTTGTTGGTGCGAAGATAGGCGATGCCAGTGTTCAAGGACGTTTTGCTCAAAGCGTCACGATGGATCACCCGCTCCAGGCGCAACTGATGAGTCTGGCTGTCGCCGGTCTGCTTGAACTTGAAATTGTTAGCCTCGGCTCGCGAGCGGTATTCACTGTCGATATAGCTGTACGAGAGGTTCCACCAACCGAAAGGCAGGCTATAACTGAGCATCGAGTTGCGCGAGGTTTTCTGGTGATCACTGACGGCATCGTGGCCGCCACGCAGCGAAAGTTGGTCGGCCAGGCCCAACGGATTGTCCCAGTCCAGACTGGCGCCCCACTGCTGCTCACCGGTGCTACGCTGGCCGCCGTTATGCCGCGACAGGCCGACACGCCAGGGCTTTTGCGCGGTGTTTTTGACCAGTACATCACTGCCCCCCACGGCCTTGCCCGGCGCCAGCTCCATTTGCGCCTGGTTCGACGGCAAGCGGTTCAACTGATCGACCATCTGCTCGATTTCGCGCAGATTGAGCAGTTCGCCCTGCTTGCCGGGGAAACTCATGGTCAATTGGCGGTCGGTGATGCCGCCGCCTTCGGCAGCTTTCAGGCTCTCCAGCTTCCCTTCGACCACTTGAATCTTGAGATTGCCGCTGGAAAGGTCCTGCTGCAGCAAGTAGGCGCGACTGGTGACCAGGCCTTTGGCCAGATAACGGTCGGTGATCACCTTGAGTACTGCGTTGAGCTGCGGCACACCAAGACATTGGCCGACATAGGGCTTGATCAGATCAGCGCGCTCACCTTCGCTCAGCGCATCCGCACCGCCCAGCTCGATGGTTTTGATCGCAAAGCAGCGCGTATCGACGGGCGTTGCCGATGTTGCCGGCGCGGCGGACTTGCCGGGCAGGTCTTTGAGTTCTTCAAGGCGCCGTTGCTGCTCTTCGAGCAGGCGGTCCTGGCGGTCACGGATCAGGTCGGTGATGCCGGGAGCGTTCTGCGGCGTAGCCGCTTGCGCCCATCCGGAGGTGCCCAGGCAAAAAAAAGCGGACAACAGGCTTAACCTGGTCCGACGCGGTAAACGCCACACTTTATAGATCCCTCTATATGGCTTTATGCCATCCAATGTGGCGATGATAAGATGTCATTTTGATGGCGTCAATTAAGCGTGCAAATTCGTTCAATCCTTTATGCAGAGCTGCGCGGGCTTGAAATGTAGAGTTTTTTGGGGGTTGAGCCCTACCGCTAAACAATGACGCTGCGTGTGGTATCGAGCCGTTGCGTTAATCAGCAAGCAATAAAAAACCCCACAGCATCAGAGACCCTGTGAGGTTTTTACCTTCCGTTTCGCAGGTGCCGTGTCAGACCACGCTGATCATCTCTGCACTCAACTGCGCCGCATTGAACCCCACCAGGGTGACACTGCTGTCCCCCGCCAGAATCACGCTGTCACTGCCATGCTGGGTCGTGGCACCAAGCACAGCATCGGCGCTGGCGAACAGCGACTTGGCGAATACCAGCAGGTCCTGCCCGTTCTGGTGAATGTTGAAGTCGCTGATCACGTCGTGGCCAAACCCGCGTTGATCGAAAACAAACAGGTCGCTGCCCACGCCACCGCTGAGTTGGTCATTGCCCAGCCCGCCGATCAAGACGTCATTGCCGCTGGCGCCATACAGCGCGTCGTTGCCCGTGCCGCCCAGCAGTGTGTCGTTGCCGTCGCCGCCGTGCAGCAGGTCGTTGCCAGCGCCACCGTCGAGCCGGTCATTGCCGTTCTGGCCGAATATCAGGTCGCGCGCGGCGGTGCCTTTGAGGGTGTCGGCCAATTGGCTGCCTTCGATGGATTTGGCATACGCCTTATCGGCGCCGAACAGGCCTTCGAAGTCGAGTTTGCCACTGGTCACCGTATAGGCCGGCGTGAGGACCTCGCCAATGCCACCGAAGAGCCCGCCGAACACGGGCACATGCCCGAGGCTGTTGGCCAGGCCGGTTTCGAACTCCACATGCTCTACGCCGTGCAATTCCTTCAGGCCGTATTGGCCGCTGCTGTCGTTCAGAAACAACGTGCCGTCGCTGAGTTTTACGGCTTCGTAGGAAGACGAGGTGCCTTTGAGGAAGACTTTGTCGTTACCTTCGCCGCCAGCGACGATATCGGTACCGGTACTCACGCGGAAACTGTCGTCGCCCTTGAACCCGTCGAGGAAGTCATCGCTGCGCCCGTCCTGCAGCTTGTCCGAACTGTCGGTGCCCAGCAGGAACGCCGGTGTGCCGTAGTGGTTGGAAGTGGCGGTCTGCTTGTCGCTGACCCAGGTAAAACTGCGGCTGATGGCGTCGAGGTTGCTGATGATGATGGTGCTGTCGCGTTCGATGTAATCGTAGAAAGTCGATTGGGCGATGCGCTGGATAGGATTGATGAAAATGCCTTCCAGGTGCGCGGCCCATCCTGACAGGTTGGCAATCGAGAACGGACCATTGGGCCAGGTAGGTAGCGCATAGATTGTGTCGAACAGCACGATGTTATCGGTGGTCGAGGTGTAACTGGCGTCACTGCCTTGAAGCGCATCGATGATGGCGCTGCCCACGTCGGTCTCTTGCCCCGTGAGACGGTGGACCACATCGTTTTCAAAGCCGAAGTTGAAGATTCCCTCGCTGTTGCTGGACTTGGGCGACTCCATGCCAAAGTAGTCCGCATCCTTGAAAAAACCGTCGGCCAAAGTGTCCTTGCCGATATACATGCTGTTGGTGACGGAGCCACCCTGGCTGTAGCCGGTTACCAGAACATCTTTGCCGCTCAGGTTGTGGTCGGTGGCGTAATCCTTGATTGAATTGAGCAGGTAGTCATAGCCGTTGATATAAGAGTTATCGATCATCGCCGGCCAACCCAGCAGATCAATTGGCGAGTTAGTGCCGGCAATGGAAAAGCCCATTTTGACTAATTGGCCGCTGTCATCGTATTGACCAAACACTCTGGCCTGGGAGCCGAACACGCCGTCGCCGGTAAAACTTCCTGTGATGTCGGTGTGGCTGCTATCAACCTGCAGTTCGCTCGCGCCGATCTCACGCCAGCCCTTGGGCAGTGCGAAGGTGTTGCCCTCGCCCAGCACAAGCCCCGGAATGTTGTAGAGCGCGCCTACGGTGGCAACACCGCTGGTGTAAGTGGCGAGGGTCCAGGCATCTGAAATCAGGACGCGGGCGTCTTGCCCCTTGTAATCGAATATAGCCATGTCAGTACTCCTTGAGCCCAGCGATCAACACCGAAAGTCAACGGTAATACCTGATGCGTCGGGCTAAACAATATGCATTGAAGTTGTTGTTGTGCATTCTGTTCAGGCTGCTTCGTTTCTTAATATCGAGGTTGACCATTAAGGAAGCTCGTCAACACTAGCCTAGAAGCGCCGCCGTAAAGTGACCGACTATCGGAAGGTAAGGGTATGTACTTAGGGATATAGACGACAAAAGCGCCATAAGCGCTGTTTGTCGAACAGGAAGGGAAGTTTTGCGTTGTTCGTGACTAATGAGTCAAAGAAAATTAAACCCTTATAGCAAGTTGTGAACTGCAATAAGAGTTCAAGAAGTTCAGGTTTCTCTGGCGTTCATGAAGAATAAACCTCAGCGCCTTGGCATACAGGCTGCTTGAACCTGGGCAATTGCTGCCGGGCCAGTTGCGCCTGCACCCCCGCCACCGCTTCAAGCACTCTTTGCGCCCAGTGCTCATCCTGCGGATCAACCACCACCACGCGAAAGCCGTGGTCGTTACCTTCAAGGCGCACGCCCTCGGAATCATCCACGTGCAAATCAATATCGAAGGCCGGCGGAAATTTCGAGGGGGTGTTTGACAGCCCATGCACCGTGAGGGCGTGGTTATGCCGCTCGCTATTCACTACGCCGTCGACACGGATGCCGTACAGCATCAGCCAACGTCTGATGTAGGAAGGCGCCCTACCCGATGAGGTATAGACCCAGATACTGCAACCCTGGCGCCGCAGCTCGCGCGTCAGCGAACGAGTGCCGATACGCAGCGGCTCTCCCCACCAACGATGAGCACAGGCCGGCAGCCAACTGCTCTCGACGTCAGCGTGGTCAAGCTGGCAAGCCAGTGTGTCGTCGATATCAAAGGAGATGCGTACGCGCGGGCGCTTGGCGGCACGCGTGAGGACCGCTTGCTGGACGGCTTGCACGGCTCGGCTGGCGAGTGTTGGATACCAGCGCATTAATGGCCTCCCTGATAGATAGGCTGTGGTATATCGCTCAAGAAAAACGCCTTGGGATCCGGGGCCTGTTCCTCCAGGAAGGCGGCGTATTTTTTCTTGATCTTGGGCAATTCATACAACGCCTTGACCCCATGTTTGGCCGAGTTGCGGATCACCGAGGAAGGATTGAAGTAACCCTCGGCATTTTCCAACGTCAGCACAAACGGTGGCAACCCGGCGCGCATCAGCAGATAGCTGACGATCAGCGAGCCACTGCGGTTGTTGCCTTCGATGAACAACTGCGGCTTGCTGAGGATGCGCACATACACACCGGCCGCGCGTTTCCACACCGATTCACTGCGATACGCGCAGTACCAATTGAACAAGTCCTTGATACCGCCTTCAACGTTGTTGAAGAAGTGCTCCTCGGTGGCGGCCAGGTGCTGCGCGTATTCCACGCGGCGCGCCGGGTCGCTACCGCAGAGCACGGTGGCGTTGATCTCCAGCATCAAGTCCAGATGATGAAGGTCAAACAGGTCAACGCCCCGTGCGACATAGTCGTCAACCAGCGCATAGCCTTCAAGCACGTTGTGCAGCACTTCGTCGGTCAAGGGGTCGCGCGGCTCGGTAAATTGCGTGCTGAGCTCGGCAAAGCGGCTCTGCACTTTACGGAGCGCGCGTTCAATCGCTGACAAATCAAGACGATGCGTTGCAGACATTGGCGTTCCTGGGCTGACGGTAGCGCACGTGTGGTTTCTATCGAACATGGAGTGACTCAGCTGAACTTGCCGCTGATGTAATCCTCGGTCATCTGCTCACGTGGGCTGCCAAAAATCTGCGCGGTCGGGCCCATTTCCACCAGGTAGCCGGTACGCGTGCCCTGGGAAATATCCACCGAGAAAAACGCTGTGGTGTCCGCCACGCGGATGGCCTGCTGCATGTTGTGGGTGACCAGGGCGATGGTGTAGTCCTTCTTCAGTTCCACCATCAGCTCCTCTACCCGGCGAGTCGCAATCGGGTCGAGTGCCGAGCAAGGCTCATCGAGCAACAGCACTTCCGGCTCGGTGGCGATAGCGCGGGCGATACACAACCGTTGCTGCTGGCCACCGGAGAGCGACAGGCCGCTGACCTTGAGCTTGTCCTTGACTTCATCCCACAGCGCAGCGCCTTGCAGGGCGTGCTTGACGCGATCGCCCAAGTCGCCTTTGTAGCGGTTCAGGCGCAGGCCGAAGGCGACGTTGTCGAAGATGCTCATGGAGAACGGGTTCGGCTGCTGGAATACCATGCCGATGTAACGGCGCACTACCACCGGGTCTACACCCTTGCCGTACACGTCCTGCCCCAGAAAATGCACGTGGCCCTCGAAGCGAAAGCCCTTCACCAAATCGTTCATGCGGTTGAGGCTGCGCAGTACCGTACTTTTGCCGCAGCCGGACGGGCCGATAAAACCGGTGATCTTGTTTTTCTCGATCGGCACATGGCTGTCACGCACCGCCATGAAGTTACCGTAGAAAATCCGGTCCAGCTTGCAGTCCATGACCACAGGCGATTGGGTGACAAACGGAGCGGCTATTTGCGCAGTTGAGACGTTCAAGATTCAGATGCTCCCGTTCTTAATACTTAGGCTTGCCGAAGATACGGCTCACAATATTCACGACCAGCACGATCATCACCAACACCAACGAGGCCGCCCAGGCGAGCTCCAGCTGGTTGTCGAAAGGCATGCCGGAAAAGTTGTAGATCAACACGGCGAGGGAGGCCGTGGGGTTCATCACCGCCAGGTCGCCGTCGTGGTAGATCCAGTAGTTGCTGAACAGCGCGGTAAACAACAACGGCGCGGTTTCGCCTGCGGCACGTGCCACAGCAAGCATCACGCCGGTGAGGATCGCAGGTAGGCCGGTCGGCAAGATGATCTTCCAGATCACCTGCGAGCGGGTGCAGCCCATGCCGTAAGCCGCGTCCTTCATGATCTTGGGCACCATGCGCATCGACTCTTCCGCCGTCAGCACTACGATGGGCAGCATCAGTACCGCCAAGGCCACGCCGCCTGCCGGTGCCGAGTAGGTGCCGGTGGTCATCACCACCAAGGCATAGGCAAACACGCCGGCCAGGATCGAAGGCAAGCCGGTGAGCATCTTGGCGGCAAAGCGTGCAGCGTTGGCCAGTTTGCTGTCCGGCCCCAGTTCGGCCAGGAAGATCGCGGCCATGATGCCCACCGGCACTGCGATCGCCGCAGCGATACCGACCATCACAAAGGTGCCGGCCATGGCGTTGCCGAAACCACCGCCCGTTTCAAAGCCGGTGGGCGGCAACTCGGTGAACACCTCCAGGCTCAGGCGTGCGCCGCCACGGGTGATCAGCATGTAGAGCACCGAAATCAGCGGCACACTGGCCAGCAGCGCGCCCAGCCATACCAATGTGGTCAACACCAGGCTGCGCAGCGCCCGGCCTTCGAACTTGCGCTGCAGGCTCGGTACAGCGGTTATAGGGGATGTGAGATTAGTCATCATCGGTTACCCCGTTGGGCGTAGAGCATGATCATGGAACCGATGACATTCACCAGCAGCGTGATGAACATCAAGACGAGGGCGGCGTACATCAAGACCTCCACCTCGTTGGGCCCGGCTTCGGGGAAGTTCAGCGCCAACAAGGCTGCCAACGTGTTGGCCGGCGCGAACAGCGACAGGGAAATGTTGTTGGCGTTGCCCACCAGCATCGCCAGCGCCATGGTTTCGCCCAGCGCACGGCCGAGGCCGAGTACCAGGGAGCCAAAAATACCGGTGGCGGCAGACGGCACCATCACCTTGAGGATCGCCTCCCAATGGGTGGTGCCCATGCCGTAGGCGGCCTGCTTGGTTTTCATCGGCACGCTGGTGAGCGCGTCCTGGGACACGGCGGCAATCGTCGGCAGAATCATGATGGCCAATACCAGCGCCGCTGGCAGCAACCCCGGCCCGCTCAAGGACGTGCCGAAAAACGGGATCCAACCCAGTTCACTGTTCAACCAGGTAGTCAGTGGCCGGATCGCCGGGATCACCACGTAGATGCCCCACAGGCCATACACCACGCTGGGGATGGCCGCGAGCAGTTCAACGATGGTGCGAAACACCGCCGCCAGCTTGGCCGGCAGAAAGTCCTGAGTCAGGAAAATCGCCATGCTGACACCGAAAAAGCCCGCAATCAGCAGCGCGATAAAAGCGCTGTAGAGCGTGCCCCAAATGGCCGGCAGGATCCCGTACTTGCCCTGGTTAACGTCCCAGACACTGCCAAAAAGCACATCGAACCCGTGCTTTTCCATGCCCGGCAAGGCCTTGCGTCCCACCTCGAATACCAAGGCCGCGACCAACGCCAGAATCAGTACCACCCCGATTCGCGCGAGCCCACGGAAGGTGCGATCAACCAGGAAGTCCTTGGCGGAGGGAGGTTGGCAGGCAGAATCCCGGTTAACCGGTACGACGAAAGGTTTGTTCATTGGCTAATTCCGGAACAGGGGGGAAACGCCCCCGGCGCGGCAAACAGCCCACACCGAGAGCGGCCTCACGGGTGTTACTGAATGTTGGCGGAGGCTTTGCGAACCTGCTCTACCACCGATGGCGGCAGCGGGATGTAACCCATCGAGTCGGCGATTTTCTGCCCCTCGGTCAGGCTGTACTCAACCATTTCGCGCATGGCCTTGGCCTTGGCAGGGTTGCCGTTGTCCTTGCGGAAGATCATCCAGGTGTACGAGGTGATCGGGTAAGACTTGGCACCGTCCGGGTCCGGCAACCAGGCCACCAGGCTTTCCGGCATCTTCACGGCGGCCAGGGCCTCGGCGCCGCTTTCAGCGTTTGGCACCACGTACTGGCCGGCCTTGTTCTGCAACTGGGCGAAGTCAACCTTGGCCAGTTTGGCGAAGCCGTACTCGATGTAGCCAATTGCGCCTGGGGTCTGGCGTACGGTGGCGGTCACACCATCGTTCTTGGGCGACTTGATGAATTTGTCGCTGGCCGGCCAGTTGACGGTGTTGCCCTCCCCCAGCGCCGTTTTGAATTCAGGGTTGATGGTGGCCAGGTGTTTGGTGAAGACCGCTGTGGTGCCGCTGGAATCTGCACGCACAACCACCGTGATCGGCGTGTCGCTGAGCTTCAGGTCCGGGTTGGCGGCGACGATCTGTGGGTCGTTCCACTTGGTGATCTTGCCCAGGAAGATATTGGAGTAAACATCACGTGGCAGCTTGAGGCCCTTGGGATTGCCCGGCAGGTTATACGCCAGCACGATTTCACCGGCGGTCATTGGCAGCAACTGCACGCCTTCGGCGACCTTGGCGATGTCTTCGTCTTTCATGGCCGAGTCACTGGCGGCGAAGTCGACGGTTTTATTCAGGAAGTCCTGCACACCTGCGCCGCTGCCCTTGGATTGATAATCCACGGTGACGCCAGCGGTCTTCTTGCTGAAATCCTTGAACCAGGTGAGGTAGATAGGTGCAGGGAAGCTGGCGCCAGAGCCGGTGAGGCGCACGTTTTCGGCGGCGAAGGTCACGGAGGAGGCACACAGGGATACCGTAATGGCGAGTGCTGCGGACTTCATCAAGCTTTTCATTAAAAGGAACTCGTTGTGGTGACGGGCTCCCGAACTGTGAAGCAGGGTTGTTACATTTTTATGAAAATTGAATGGCGAGAGGGTGTTTTGTCCTGCTTTGCCGCCGCAGGCCTGAATTTTTAGGGCATTGGTTAGTAACAAAATAAGACTAAGAACCTGCACGCGCCGCTTTTTTGGCGCCTTTTTTGGACAGCGTGAGGTGAGCTTGAAGACATACAGCTCACCTCGCCCTGTCACAATCGGGTTTAAACTTCAGAAGTGCCACTCAAGGTGGAACGTCGGCGCATGCGTATCGGTACCCGGTTTATTGATCGCGCCATACTTGTGTTTCCAGTACTCATAGCCCGGACCGACCAATAGGGTATTTTTGCGACCCCATGCCAGTTGCCCGACATCGACCATCAATGACGCGCGCACCAGGCTTTCCTCGGCCGTATCCTGCTTGAAGTAATCCTTGCCCTTCTCGGTCTTGTAGCTGGCAAAACCCTGGAATTTGAGGGGCACGCCGGCCACCTGGAACGGGATGCCCCAGACCATGTGCAACACATAGTACGGGTCGAACTGGATGTTTTCGGCCTGGCACGCATTCAACCCGCAGTGGTTCCATTCCATGGCATACAGCAGGCTGATATCCAGGTAACCGGGCACGTCGAACTTGAGCGTCGGACCGGCCACCAACATGCGCTTGCGGGTAGCGAACTCGGTGTTCTTGTAGTTGAGCTCAACTCCGCCGCTCAGGGCCACCTCCTTGACCGGACCAAAGGCCATCGACCGCTCGAACACCTGGCTGAGGAACAGTTGATGGCGGTACACTAGATAGGCCTCGGTCGCACCCGAATCGCTGTCTTTCTTTGGATCGTTACTGTCGGACTTGAGTACGTCCAGGTTGAAGAAATTGGAACCGGTCTCATTGCCGCTGGCATGGCCCAGTTGGTAGATCTCCTTCTGGACCTTGCCACGGATGCTGGGTTCGGTGAAGTCGGTACCGTAGCGAAAACCGATGAAGGTATCGCTCCAGTCCTTGGCCTGTGCCGGGCTTGAGATCAGACTCATTGCACCCGCGGTTATCAAAAGAGCCTTGCAATACGTTTTTTGTAATTGTTGTACGTACATGTTCAGGATTCCATCACGTCAAAGTTCCAGCCATCCCGGTTTCCAGGCATGCGCAAGCCTTGCCCGGACGACCACCAGGGCCGGGTTCAAGTTGCCAGGGGTGCTATGGCTTAGCGGACGTTAGCCATGGGTATGACGAGTGGATTGCCAGGCAATCATTTGCCAGCTGTTATTGCCCGCCTTCCACACGCTGATGTAGCGCGAGTTGAGGACCATGGGCTCGCCACGGATCACCACGTCCATATCGATCAGCCCGGTAACGACCACGCATTCCCCTACCCTGCGCATCTGCTCGTCATGGCTGGTGAAGCCGCGATAGCGCCAGACGCCCTCTCGCATGCCCTGCAGGTAGCTGCTCTTGCTGTCGCTCTTGCCGTCGGAGTGGCTGTAGGTCAAGTCTCGGGTATAGATACTTTCCAGGAAGTCCATATCGCCCTCGACCATGGCCTGGCGGCGGCGCAATTCCAGGGTTTGGATCTGTTGTTCTACGCGTTGCTCTGACATCGTTTGATACTCCAGTGTTGATCTCAAACTTCAGGAATCCGTGGTTTTCAGCGCCCCTCCCGCGCGAGCGGGCACGTCTGACTCCACCTGGGGCATAAACAACAGCGTGACAGTGGCCAAGGCAAAAAAACCGGCGCACACCAACAGGCCCCACGCCAGGCTGTAGTGGGTGGCGATACCACTCAGCAGGAGAGGCGCAAAAGCCGCCAGGCCCCGGCCAAAGTTGAAGCAGAAGCCCGCGCCGAGAGTGCGTACCCGCGTGGGGTACAACGCACTGAAGTAGGAGGCAAACAAACTGGCAAAGGCATAGAAGAAGGCATAGATCGGCCCTAGCCAGAACAGAATGGCGTTATCGGTGGTGAGTGCATAAATCGATAACATCAGCGCGCTGCCGAGCAATGACAGGAGCGTGGCGTTGCGTTTACCGATGTGGTCAGCGATGAAGCCGAAGGCATTGATACCGATAAAGGCGCCGATGTTGAGGATCGCCATGAAGTTGGCCATCATCCCAATGTCCAGTCCGCGCTCCTTGATCAAGTAGGTGGGCAACCAAGTGCTCGCCCCCCAGAAGCCAATCACCGCAAAACTCGCCGCCAGGGTACCCAGCAGGGTCAGGCGCAGCAGTTCGGGGGAAAATATTTCGCGTATCGAGACATGCTTGTGCTGGCTGGGGCCGGCCATGTTGCGGATTTTCTGCGCGGTCCATTCCGGTGACTCAGGCACAAAGAAAAACAGATACGCCAGCGGGATCAAGGTGGAGATCCCCGCCACCATGAACAGGGTTTGCCAGTCTGGCAGGTAGCTGGCCGCCACCATTGCCGCGATGGCGGCGCCAATCGGGAATGAACTCAACACGAACCCGATCGCTCGTGCCCGTTGATGGGCAGGCCAGGTTTCCGTTACATAGGCTGAGACAATCCCCCACACCCCGCCCAAGCCCAGCCCGGACAGAAACCGCAGGAGCAGGAGCAAGCCCCAGTTGTGCGTGGTAGCGACCAGCGTGGTCAACACGCCGAACACGATCAACGAGATCAGCAGGGCTTTGCGTCGGCCGTAGTTGTCGCAATACCACCCCGTGGTAATGCCGCTCAAACCAATCCCCAGCAAGGTTGCCGAGGCGAGCATGCCAGCTTCATTGAACGTCAGGCCCAGGTCCTGGCGGATCACCGGGAGCGCAATGGTGAGTAGGATGATCTCCATGGCGTCAAACAGATACGCAAGGAAACCGCCGATAAGTACATGCCATTTGGATAGAGCTCGCATTGCAGGTTTTCCTTATTGTTGTTGTTTTGCCAGGCCGATCGACAGACGTGATGCATCGCAGCACGCTTGATCGGCCTGGAGGATTTACGGGTGCGGTTAGTCAGTTACAGCAGGGCGCAGGCCTCGTCGAAGCCCAGCCGCGGGTTACGGGCAAAGAGTTTTGCGGGGTCGCCATAGCCGAGGTTGCACAGGAAGTTCGTCTTGATCTTCATCCCGGCAAAGGCCTGCATGCCCTCGGCCCCTGGAGCAAAGAACGTCTGGTCGACCTGTGCGTGGTCAAACCCGGACATCGGCCCGCAGTCAAGGCCCAGAGCCCGGGCCGCGAGAATGAAGTAGCCGCCCTGCAGCGAACTGTTGCGAAACGCGGTGGACTCAAGCAAATCCGGCTGGTCGGCAAACCAGTCGCGTACTGTGGGGTTGTGCGCAAACAACCTGGGCAACTGCGTATGGAACTGCGTGTCGTAGCCAATGATTGCCGTCACCGGGGCGCCCAGGGTCTTCTCGACATTGCCGGCGCTCAGGGCTGGCAGCAAACGCTGCCGGGATTGGGCACTGCGTAAAAACACAATGCGCGCAGGGCAGCCGTTGGCGCTGGTCGGGCCCCAGCGCATCAGGTCGTAGAGTGCCTTGAGGGTTTGATCATCCACCGGTTTATCCAGCCAGCCGTTCTGGCTACGGGCCTGGCGAAACAACTTATCGAGCACCTGCTCGCTGATTACCTGACTCATGGCATCTGTCCTCAACTGCGTCGTTGACGGTCTGAAGTCGACCGGGGCAAGGTCTGTTCAGCGGCACACTCGCCGCCCAGAAAGAACTCCACCGACATCGGCGGGCCCCACTGGTAGAGGCTGGCGTCGCACGCCTGGGTGTAACCCGAGGGCGAGTCCTGGTTGAACAGGTCGCCATCGGTGAAGTGCTCGATAAGGTTGCCGGACGGGTCCCGCCAATAATCGAAGATCTGGCTGCCCAGCATGTGCCGGCCTACCCCCCAGAACGGCGACCAACCTTGCAGGGTCATCCACTCGTGGCCCAGGCACTGCGCGTCAAAATCCTGCACCTCGAAGGACACGTGATGGACGAAGTCCTTCGGTGCCTGGAACAGGGCGATGGTGTGATGGTCAGTCCAGGCGCTGCCACGGTTCAACCGCAGGAAGGCCGCGCTCGGGCGGTCCCGGTCAGGCTCCTGAACCACAAGGTCCGAAGGCAGCATGCCGAGCACTTGCTGGTACCAGGCCAGGTGCTGCGGCATGTCCTGCACGCCAATCGCCGCATGACCCAGGCGCAGGACTTGTGCCGCGCCCTTGCCGGGCCGCTGCACATCGCCAAAGCGTTGCTTGTGATGGGCCGAGTTGAGGGTCAACGCAGCACGCTGGGGCAGCGTGCCCACGGCTTCGATACCGTGGGCCAGCTCGATGCGCCGCCCCGAGGGATCATGCAAGGCGACGTACTGCCCTCCTCCGGGGCCTTCCAGCGGCCGGATCGCCGAGGCCCCCGGCAACCGGGTAGCCTGGTGCAAGTCATCGAGGCTTTCGACGGCGAACGCGATGGCGCCAAAGCTGGCTTCAACAGCCTTCTCGGCGATGTACACATAGGGCAGTGAGCAGGTACCGCGAAAATACAGGCGTTGCTCGGTACGGTGCATAACCACCAGGCCGAAATCGGTCAGGAAACGTTCGACCACTCCAAGGTCGGGATGACGGTAGAGCACATGGTTGATGTCTTTGATCTGCAGCACGGTAGTTGCTCCTGGGCATGCAATGGGCAGGACAACCGGTGGTCAAAACCAGGGCAGCCGGGATCGCTGCCCACCGTAGTGACGGTGGGTCGGTTGTGCTGCGCGCTCGAAAAAACTGAGGCGTGGACTCAGGCCGCTGAAGGCTCGTCGGCGATCAGGTTGCTCAAGGTGCCAAGGCCTTCGATCTCCACGGTGCAGAGGTCGCCAGGCTTCATGAACAGTGGCGGACGTCGCGCCCAGCCAATCCCTGCCGGGGTGCCGGTGACGATCACGTCACCGGGTTCCAGGGTCACCGCTTCACTGAGCACGGCGATCAGTTCGGCGACCCCAAAGATCATGTCGGCGGTATTGCCCTGCTGCACCACCGTGCCATTGAGGCGGGTCACCAGGTTGAGGCCAACTGCCCCCGCTGGCAGCTCGGCTGCACTGACGAAGGTCGGGCCAAACGCGCCGGTGGCGTCGAAGTTTTTGCCAATGGTCCATTGCGGCGATTTGAACTGGTAATCGCGTACCGAGGCTTCATTGAAGATCGCATAGCCCGCCACATGCTCCAGGGCCTGCGCGCGCGCGATATGCCGGCCACCGGTGCCGATCACTACCGCCAGCTCTCCTTCGTAGTCCAGTTGTTCGGAGACACGCGGGCGCAGGATGGGTTCGCCATGGCCGATCAGGCTGGTGCTGAAACGCGGAAAAAAGGTCGGATAGGTCGGCTGTTCATAAGGGCTTTCCTTGGTGTGATCGGCGTAATTCAGGCCGACACACACAATCTTGCCCGGGCGCTCCAGCGGGGGCAGGTAACGCAGCTTCGATGGATCGAGCAAACGGGCGTCGCTCAAGCGCTGATGGGCCGCTTGCAGCGCGTTCGGACCGGCCTTGAGCAAGCTCTCCAGGGCACCCGGATAACCACTTTCCTGTTCGGTCAAACCTCGCAGCGCGCCTGCTTTTTCAATGGCCAGACCTTTGGTGGAGCCTTCCAAAAAGTGTACGAAACGCATGATCACTACCTCTGTTGTTGTTATAGTTCGGTACGGTACGTTACCGTACCCTTTTGTCGAAAATGCGCCCAAATAAATAACTCGTCAAGGGTCATCAAAGTGTTTTTACAAAAAACATTCCGGGGCAATCGCTTGATTCGTCCCTCTGCGCGGCTGGAAGGCTTGTGCAGAGCGGCGTAGGCTAGGAGAACTTTTGAATTGTTCTTTTCAGGAATAGCCGAGCCACATGCAAACCCCTACCCCGAGGCAAGCAGCAAAGCGTCAAAGTATTCTCCAGGCTGCGACTGATATGTTTCTCGCAGAAGGCTATTCAGGGGTCAGTGTTGACGGGATCATCGCCAACATTGGCGGCTCCAAACGCACGCTCTATGCCTACTTCGGCGGCAAGGAAGGGTTGTTCGCCGCGATTATCGAGCAACTGTGCGCAGAAAACGTCAGCCCGCTGACTCACATGACCCTCGCTCAGAAGCCTCTACAGGAGGCACTGACGACCATTGCACGGGTCTTTCTCGATGTGGTGCTGTCGCCTCGCACCCTGGCCCTGCATCGCCTAATCGTGTCCGAGGCCCTGCGCGCGCCGGAGGCTGCAAAGTCGTTCTTCGAGGCTGCCCCCGCAACGGCCTATAGCTGCCTGGCCGATTACTTTACCTGGGCCGAGGAAGCCGGGCTGGTCATGCCGGGCAACTCGCAGACCCGCGCGAAGATCTTCCTTGATGCGCTGACCGGCGACATGCAGTTGCGCTGCCTGCTCGGGCTTAGCTCATGCCCTGGAAAAGCCGCGCGCGAGCACCTGATCAGTGAGACCACAGCGATTTTCATCAACGGGTTGTCAACTGACAGGCACTAGAACCCATGAAGGTAACGTAGCGTCAATTGGGTGCCCTGCGCGCGGTTTTCAGCGCCACTTTCAAAATACAGATTGGCGAAGAATGTCTGGCTTCCCTGCTGGTACATCACCCCTGGCCCGATCCCTGTCACCTGTTCCCTGGAGTCACGCTGGCGATGCCCATCAATGCGGTCATCGCTGATCTGATTGAGTTGATAGCCTGCAACGCCGATACGCCACTTCTCGGCAACGGCATAAGAAACCGACAGGTTGCTATGAAACGCCTCTCCCGGCTGGATACTGCCGGCTTGCAGGACTGACGCCGGATCGTTATTGCGGCTTGACCACGCATAATTGAAACGACCACTGACCTCCAGGCGGTCAGTCAACTCCCAGGTGAACACGTAATGGGGGTTGAACACCCAGACATTGCTCCCGGTATTGAGGCTCGAATCCTTGTTATAGGAACCCGTCGGCAAGGAGAACACGAAATTAAAGCGCTGCCAGTACGGGCGGCCGAAGAACGACACCGGGGCCCACTGCAACAGAAACGGACTGACGATCATGTCACCCTGGCGAGTCCGTCGTCCCTTGGGGCCCTGATCGATCTCTATCTCCAGGTTCACCAGTGGCAATAGCACTTCGGCGCCATAGTTCGCTCCCAGCAGAGTCTTGTCGCTGAAGTAAGCCAGGTGCGGCAGTACCGTGGTGCTGTGCACCTGCTGCCGCCCCGGCAACGCATGTCCATGGGCATCGTAGGCCGAGTTGCTGCGGTAATACTGCACCGGTAACTCGAACAACGCACCGGGGCCGGCGACCCCATCCATGAAACTGGCATTGCCCAGGGCCAGAGGTGGCAGGCTGATGCTGTCAGCCTCGCTCGTGGCGCAGGCCAGTGCCGAGCTGATGCCCAGCACCCGAATCCATTGGGTTTGACTCATACAACACCTTCATTGAATAACGACTAGAAAACACTGAATGGGTAATCGACAATCACCCGGTACTCATCGGCGTTTGAATTGCCACGGGTGTTGCCCGGTGCGGTATACCCCTGTGCCGAACGGTGTGCGGCCCAGCGCAAGGTGATATTCAAGCCTTTGGCCTTGCCGTCTGGCACGGCATAGCGCAGGGCAACGTCCCGCTCCCAATGGTGTGCATCTTTGCCGGCGGCGTTATAGATGTAGCCGTAGCCCGTGCTATTGGGATCGACCCGGGTCAGGTCCGCTTCACCGCGAGTGTATGAAGTGCTGAGCTGGAAATCCGGCGCGTTGATAAACGCCAGGCTGGTCTGGTATTGAATCTTCCAGGACTTTTCGCCAGGTGCATTGAAGTCTGCGTATTGCTGGGAGTTGCCCAGGTAAAGGAAGGTCCGGTCGTCCTGGACCATGTAGTCGAACGGCGTGTCGCCGTCCACCTTCTGCAGCCCCAGGGTCAGGCTCTGGCCTGCGCCGGACAGCGTCAGGCCACCGCTATAAGTGTTGTTGTCGATATGGCCCAACTGGCGCTGGCCCTGATCGCGGGTTTTGAAGTAACGCAGGTACGGTGTCAGCGTAAGCCCAGGCGTCAGCTTGAATGGCTGGCTGACCCCGGCGTAGTACTGGTTCCAGATATCACTCAATTGGCCGCCATACAGGGTCACTGTTATTGCGCCGGGCACCGCGTAGACGCCGCCCAGCCAACTCATGGACGCGCTTTCACGATCAGCGGCCACCCCAGCCTTGTTGCCGGTGCCGTAACTGGTGGTCAAGTGGCTTTGGCCGCTCTGGTTGCGCTGGCGTGTTGAGTCGATCCAGCCAGTGTCCAGTGTCAGGTGTTCCAGGCTGTAGTTCTTGAGCGTGACACCACGAAATGTCTGGGGAAAGACTCGGCTGACGCCACTGGCGATCAGCGGGTTTTCTAGGTACTGATCACCTGCCTGCATCAGGCTGTCAAACCCGCGCAACTTGAGCGCCGCGCCCGCAGCCGAGAAGTCAGACTCCGACGCGCCTTTTGAGTCCAGCGGCAGCAAGCCGGCCCCGCCGCTGCCCCCTCCTCCATCCAGCTTGAGCCCATAAAAACCATGCACGTCGAGCCCGACACCAATGGGTGTGTCGGTGTATCCCGAACGAAAGGACAAGTACACGCCCTGCACCCATTCGCGCTGGTCACGCCTGGACGGTGTGTTGTGATTATCGCGGCCCAGGTAGTAATTGCGCAGCAAGCCGTTAAGAGACGAGCCGCTGACAAATCCCGGCGTGACCGACAGCTCAGCCTTTTGGCGCTCATTGATACCGGTGCTGAGGTTATCTCTCTGGTCCATGGAGTTATCGGCATAGGCCCCTGTCGCCGACAACGAGACAGTCAGCGAGATTGAGACCCTTATAAGCCGGCGCAATGACACACTCATCAGCGTTGCTCCTGTTGTTCAAGCACCGTCACCGTCGCCGTAGTGCCTGCGCGCAAGCGGTCCTTGGCGGCATAGGCAGGATCGATCCTGATTCTTACGGGGACCCGCTGGGCCAGCTTGACCCAGGTGTAGCTGGGGTTGATGTTGGCCAGCAAGCGACTGCCAGGCGCGTTCTCCCGGTCGGTGATGGCGAAGGCGATGCTCTGCACGGTTCCGCTAAAGGTCTCGCCGCTCATCAACTGGATCCGCACTGGGTTACCTTGTGCGATACGCGGTAACTTGGTTTCCTCAAAGTAGCCACTGACATAAAACGAATCGCTGTCCACCAACGCCAGCAAGGCACCGCCGGCACTGGCGTAATCGCCCTGGCGGGTCAGCAGGTTGGTCACATAACCACTGACGGGTGCCACCACCCGGGTGCGCTGCAGGTCGAGTTCGGCCTGGGTCAAGGCAGCCTTTGCCAGCTGCACATTGGCTTGGGCCAGCCCCAGGTTGGCCTGGTTGCTGAGCAACTGCGCCTGAGCGATAGCCACGTCGGTATTGGACTTCTCCCACTCCTCACCGGAGATGGCGAACCCTTGTTTGAGGCTACGCCGGCGCCGCTCTTCACTTTGGCGCTGTTTGAGCTGCGCCTGGCTGGCAATGATTGCAGCCTCCGACTGGCCCATTGCGGCCTGGGCCACTTCAACAGAGCGTCGTGCGTGCTCGACTGCCAGGGCATAGCGCGCCGGGTCGATTTGCAGTAGCAGGTCCCCTTTGCTCACATGCTGGTTATCCTGCACCCGCAAACTGGCGATCAGCCCGGAGACGTCCGCCGACAAGGTCACCACATCAGCGCGCACCCTGGCATCGCGAGTCCAGGGTGAACGGGTGTAGTGCTCCCAGGCGAACCAGCCCAGGACCAGCGCCAGCAAGACAACCGCCAGGGTAATCAGTTGGGCGATGTATTTTTTCAAGGTGACGAGGCTCCCATTACTAGAATCACAACAGCACACACGCAGACATAGAGCGCGCCTTCGAACAGCGCCTCATGCCACACGAACCGCAGCACGCCCAGCCGACGCAAGGACCAGCCCAGCACCATGAAAATCGGCAGCGCCAGCAACAAAGCCTGCGCAATGGGCGGCAGGTAGACGCCACCTACCTCAAAATCAATGTGCAAGAGACGACACTCCTTTTTCATCGAGCTCAAGAAATTCGCGGTAGCGCTCAATAAACGAGGCAACGATCAGCAGTGCCACGCGAATGCGAAACACCGACCAGAGCTGTTCATGCCCGGACGAAAGCTCAGCGGCATGCAGTTGGTCCAGGTCATCGCCCAGGTGCCGCAATGCATCGGTCAATGCCTGCCAGACGACGGTGGGCCTTCCCGCCACATAACGGCCTGACTGGTCCAGAACCGACTGCAAACGGGCCTGGGTTTGCGCCGTCAGCAATGTATTGTTCTGCCCTTGTTGCTTGAGCTGGTTCAACGCCACGCCCAGGGCCATGCAGGCCAGAGTGACCTCGAACAGCGCATGGGCTCGCGGGTCTTTGGTCGAGGGCAACAAACCCAGCATCATGGTCAGGCGATCCATCATCCGGCTTTCAAAGGCGAACTGCTGCTGATCCGTCGCTGAGGTCTTGAGCAATACGTAGACCTGCTCCCGGCTCTCATCGAACAGACGGTGAATGCGCCGGGCCGGATTGAATGGAAACACCCAGGAGTACACCAGTAACGACAAGGTGCAAGCTCCGATATAGGCACCGGCAAATTCGAACCACTGACTCGCGGTGTTTTGCCAGGCCCCGATATTCTGCGGGCCCACCATCAGGAAGGTCGAAAGCCCCAGGCCCATGCCTATCCCCGCAGTCAGTGGGCTGGCCAGGCCCACAGCAATCACATAGAGCAACGGCGCCAGAATCAACAGCAGCATTTCGACGTCGCCAATGGCGGGCACCAGCATGAACTGATAGACCGCTGAAATCACCAGCGACAGGCCAAACCCACGTGCGTAGTTCTGGCTTGCCGCCAAGGGCCGTGGAAAGGTCGCCATCAATGAGCACAGAATTCCCACCAGGATCATCCCTGCCCGGGCGCCATCCCAAGCCGTTTCGATCCAGATCAATCCACACACAAGCAAGGCAATAAACGCACGGGCAGCGTTCATTCCCGCCAGGCGCCAGTCCAGGTACAGCGGATTACTCCGGCTCTGGCGGTGCAGGCAGTTGGCCGGACGGCCCTCCTGAATGGCATCACTCAGTTGCAGGATCTCTTCCAGTTGTTGCAACAGCCTGGCCTGCTCCCAACGCAAGGCCCACGCCAGCGCGCGTAACGTACCTGTTATGGGCTCATCACGTTGCTCAACCTTATTGGCCTGCTGGTCAAAGCGCTGCTGCAACACGCTAAAGCGCTGGCGCGCCTGCGTCGATAATGAACGCCCCGCCACTGCCAACTCATCCAGGAACGCGAGTTCGTCAGCGCGCAGCTGTTGAATGTCTTCGGGAAGCTCACCTTGCCAACGCTCATCGATCAGCGTGCGTTGACGACGCAGCACTGTCAGACGTGAAGTCAGCAATACCAATTGATTACCCAGCAGTTGCACCAGGCCGTTGGCACTGCGCAACCGTGGCGCATCGAAATACAAATGCCGGCGCAGGCCTTCCAGTGCGTTGATTTCTCCGAGTAACTGCATCTGGCGCTTACGGAAATCGGCCTCGCTCTCCTCGGTACGAATCACCGCCGCCGCATGGGCCGCCATCAATTTCAGGACTTGATCTACTTTGGCAAAGTACCCCCGGGCGACCGCTTCCGGGCGCGCCGTCAACAGGCTGACCACGCCGACACAGGCAACCGCCAACAGCGTCTCAGTGAGTCGGGTGATCGCCAGCATCAAGGTATTATCCTGCTCCGGTACAGCAAGCAGCCCAACGACGACCGCCGTGAACCCGCTGAGCACAAAGGCGTGGGAACTGGTGTAGCGCAGCAACGTGCCACCCGCCGTGCAGAACGCCAGCCACAGCGACAAGGTAACAATGAATGGGACCGGTGCCTGGGGGAAAACGCCCATGATCAGCACCGCCACTGCCGCGCCGACCAGGGTGCCGATAATCTGTGAGAAACTACGCTGCAACGCCATGCCACCCAAGGGTTGGCTGACGATAATCACCGCCATCACTGACCATTTTGGCTGGTCTAGGTCGAAGATGAAGGCCAGGTACAAGGTCAACAATCCAGCTGCAACGGTGCGCAACGCAAATAGCAGCGCGCCCATACCTGGATTGAACACCACTTTGAAATAGTTGATCAGGGGCTGCATAAACGGCTCAAGCGGGCTGCCAAGGCCTGCGGACCGAGACACAACCTTTGGTCAAAAGCTGCGCCCAATTCATAACAGGTCGTTAGCTGGAAACCGGTTCATGCTCATCTGAACGCACCTGGTGCTAGGTTGAAATGAGGACTGCCTGTCGCAGCACAGCCCCCATGCTCGGGCTTACTTGCCTTCAGTCAAGGCGTTGTAGCTGGTGAACAGGTTGCGGTAGTCCGGAATGTGGTTGGAGAACAACGTCCCCAAGCCCTCGATGTCGTTGCGCCAGTCGCGGTGCAGCTCACAGGCCAGGCCAAACCAGGTCATCAGTTGCGCGCCGTTGGCCGACATGCGGGCCCAGGCGGACTGCTGGGTCAGTTCGTTGAAAGTGCCGGAGGCGTCGGTGACCACGAACACTTCAAAGCCTTCGGCCAGGGCCGACAGCGCCGGGAACGCCACGCACACTTCGGTCACGACGCCGGCAATGATCAATTGTTTCTTGCCGGTGGCCTTGATGGCCTTGACGAAGTCTTCGTTGTCCCAGGCGTTGATCTGGCCTGGGCGCGCAATGTACGGCGCATCCGGGAACAGTGCCTTGAGCTCGGGCACCAGCGGGCCATTGGGGCCGGTTTCGAAACTGGTGGTGAGGATGGTCGGCAGCTTGAAGTACTTGGCCAAGTCAGCCAGGGCCAGCACGTTGTTCTTGAATTTGTCCGGGTCGATGTCACGGACTAGTGACAGCAAGCCGGCCTGATGGTCGACCAACAGCACAGCGGCGTTGTCTTTGTCCAAGCGAACGTAAGGTGTAGACATCGTGGTACTCCTGATAAAGAAGGTGACGCCCCGAGTGGGCGCCCCGTAAAGAACCCAGCGTGTTTACTTGCGCTGTGAGTCTAGTACTTCGTGGTTGTTTGCCACTTCCTGAGCCTTGACGTAGCTCTCGATGAGAAGCTGGTAGTGCGGCATGGCCTGGGTGTAGACGTTGGCCCACTCCTGGGCATCCGGGCGGTTCCAGGAGCCTTGCAACTCCGACAGCGTGCCCATGATGTCGATCGGCACCACGCCGGCCTGGGCCAGGCGTGCAACGGTCAGGTCGGTGGCCAGCCTGGAGTGGTTGCCCGAGGCATCGACCACCGCGAACACCTTGTAGCCTTCATGCACCGCCGCAATCGATGGGAACGCCAGGCACACGCTGGTCAGGGTGCCGGCGATCACCAGGGTCTTCTTGCCGGTGGCTTTGACGGCGGCATGAAACTCCGGGTTGTCCCACGCGTTGATTTCGCCACGGCGGGCCACGTACTGGGCGTGCGGCGCGGCTTCGTGGATTTCCGGGATCAACGGGCCGTTGGGTCCTTGCGGCACCGAAGCGGTGGTGATAACCGGTATTTTCAGCAGGGTTGCGGCCTTGGCCAGCGCGATGGCGTTGGCGCGCAATTGAGGAACATCAATGTCCTTGACGATCTGGAACAGACCACTCTGGTGGTCGATCAGCAACATGGCGGTGTCAGCGGGGTCAATCGTCGGCTTTTGACCATTGAAGTTTGCAGCGTTACCTGATGCAGTCATTTGCATTTCCTCTTGCTTGGCGATACCTCCCTGGCGTGTGCGCCGGAACTGCGCCCGGCCGTGCCTGCACTTCCTGTACAGACACGCTTGGGCAACGACCTGGACGTGTGTCAGCAGGCCCACCCAAAAAAACAGTGGAACCACCTTAATCATCGCGTTCAGGGTTAGGTAGTGGCTGAAACGGGCCGCTCCATCTCAAAAATGGAACAATGCAGCCGCACGGTGGCAAGGGCACTTGGACGTGCCGGTCGTTACAATGCGATCATCGGCTCCATCCCGTGGATTTCAGGCACTTGCGCCAATCATGACCGTTCACTTATTTCCAGGCAGGTGCCTTCATGGACATCAAACAACTTAAATTCCTGATCGCGCTGGAGCAGACCCGCCATTTCGGCCAGGCCGCCGCCCGCTGCAACATCACCCAGCCCACCCTGTCGATGCGCCTGCGCAACCTGGAGGAAGAACTGGGCCTGGAACTGGTGACCCGCGGCCAACGCTTCGAAGGCTTCACCCAGGCCGGCGAACGCGTGCTTGCCTGGGCCAGGACTTTACTCGCCGCCCACGACGGCCTGTTCGCCGAAGCCGCTGCGTGTCGCGGCCAGTTAGTCGGTAACCTGCGCCTGGGCCTGGTGCCCCTGAGCGGCTTCAACCCGATCAGCTTCATCCAGGGCTTGTCCCACAGCTTCCCGGAACTCAAGTTCAGCCTCACCTCCATGAGTTCGGACAAAATCATCGAAGCCCTGGGCACCAACCAGTTGGACCTCGGCGTGTGCTACCTGGACCACGTCAGCCCCAACTACCTGGAGTTTTTCGAACTAGGCGAAACCCGTGTCGGCCTGCTGTACGACACCCGCCACTTCCACTTCGAAGGCACCCAGATGAGCTGGGAAGAAGCCGCCGAACTGCCTCTGGGGATGATCAGCAATGGCATGCACTACCGAAAATCCATCGACCTGAGTTTCCGCAGCCGCGGTCTCGATCCCCAGCCGATTCTGGAAAGCGACTCCACCTATCAACTGTTCCAGGCCATTCACGAAGGCTTCTGCTGCGCGATCATGCCGTTGGACAGTGGCCTGGAAAGCCCGATTGAGAACCTGGCGTTTATCCACCTGCCGGATGCCAGCGTCCTTGCCCCCCTGGGCATGGTGATGCGCAAGACCGAACCGCGCTCGGCCATCGCAGAAAAATGCTTTGCCGAGGCCAGGCAGTTGTTTGCGCCCAATACCCAGGCTTAGCGGGCCTGGGTTTGCAGCGCACACAAAAAAGGCGCTCCGCAGAGCGCCTTTTTTACCGCCGATTGTTTTACTGCAAGCTGACCTGACGCAGTTCAGGTTTGGCCTCGCCACCAATCATGATGCGTTTTGGCTTGGCCTCTTCAGGCACTTCACGCAGCAGGTCGATGTTGAGCAAACCGTTGGTCAGGGATGCGCCACGTACTTCGATATGGTCCGCCAAGCGGAACGACAACCGGAACGCACGTTGGGCAATGCCCTGGTGCAGGTAAGCGACCTTATCGTCGGTTTCGCGTTTACCGCCAGAAACCGTCAATACACCCCTCTCGACCTGGATATCCAGATCCTCCTCGGTCAGGCCAGCCACGGCGATGACAATGCGGTACGCGTCGTCACCGTGCTTTTCCACATTGTGAGGTGGATAGGAATTCGGAGCCTCGCTGCGCAGCGCCGACTCGAACAGGTCATTGAAGCGATCAAAGCCCACCGATTGACGGAACAGTGGGGCCAACGACAGGGTAGTAGCCATTTTAAAATCTCCTGAGTTTCTCCAAGTGATTTAGTACGCGACCCGGATTCGGCATCGCGTGATCAAAAATTTATGGACGCGCAAAAGGAATTCAAGAGGGTTGATAAAAATTTTCTTGCGCAAGGGGCGAACACCGAAACCCTAGTGCGGCGGCCTGTGCTCTAATCACATTGCCAGGCGTGCTTTACCCCGTGAGCGCCTGAGACAGCCCTTGAGGTACAAAAAAATGAAAATGACATTCCCGGCCCTGGCATTGGGCATCCTGATCTCCCAAGGCGCCCTGGCCGCTGGAGATGGTACCGCCGCGCTGGGCGGCGGTGTAGGCGGCGTGTTGGGCAATGTGGTCGGCCAACAGCTCGGTGGCTCGACCGGTGCAGCCATCGGTGCAGGCGTAGGTGGCGCAGCCGGGAGTGCGGTGGGTGCGCAAAAAGGTAATAAAACCGAAGCGGCGATTGGCGGCGGTTTGGGCTCGGCGGGCGGCTCGCTGATTGGTAATCGCCTGGGCGGTAGCACCGGGTCGACCATTGGCGCGGGCGTGGGCGGCGCAGCCGGCGGCGCGTTGGGTAACAACCTGGCCGATGACGAGAGCGGTCATCGCTCAAGTGGTGGCAAGCATAAAGGCAACAAGCATAAGCACAAGAACAAGCACCACTGATCCTCTGGTTTACCCTGTAGGAGCGAGCTTGCTCGCGAAAAACTCACAGACGCCGCGTTTATTCAGGAAGCACGCGTTATCGTTGACGTTTTTCGCGAGCAAGCTCGCTCCTACGCCGGGCCAATATCCCTTTACATCGGCGTGCTGCTCACCACCCGCAACGCCAGCCCTTCATAAGCGTCCAGCGTGATCGTGAACGCGCCCTCCTCGGTCAAATCTCCCTCCACCCGCTCATTGATGATATCTACCACCGGCCCCGGTGCGATGTTGGGCAGGTGCAAGGTTTCGGTGATCGGCGTGGCACCGAAGTTCAACGCAGTGATTTGCGTGCCCTTACCCGCCGGCAGTTCGTGAACCATGATCAACAAGCCTGGGTGCTCGACATCTGGCACCAGGATCTGGCGGCTCGCGGCGATGTCGTAGGCGCGGCGCACGGCGAGGATTTTTTGCAGTTGGGAGGCAAAGGACTCTGGATCCTGCAGTTGGCTGTTCAGGCTGCCATACAGGCTTTTGGAGCGCGGCATTTGCCCCGCCGACAGCTCGGCGTCGGGGTTCAGGTCCACCAGATCATAGGCGCCACGGTGGATCCAGCGCGTGTCGCCATCGGCCATCAGGTGCGCCACGTCTTCGGCCGCCAACGGCAGTGCGCCCACCAGGTCCCAGCCGGACAAGGCAAACACCCCAGGTTGCATGGCGTTGTACATCACCAGCAGCAAGTGGATCTGGCGAATCTGCTGGATATCCGCCGGGGTGATCGCCTCCAGGTCACGAATACCCAGGGCTGCGGTGATGATACTGGCGGTGGTGCAGGACACGCCGTTGGTCACGAACTTGAGGTTATACGGCGCATGTTCGCCGGTCAGGCGTTCGTACATCTGCTCGCGGATATGCTCGCGCAGGATGTTGCCGGGGAAGGTCTGCCCCTGGAACATGAAGCTGTCGTGGGCGTGCAGCGTCCAGAAGTGCACCAGTTCCAGGGTCAGTTCATCGTGGTTCTGTAGCGCGTGGATCAGCGATCCTGGGTCGATACCCAGCGTGTGCATCTGGCGCAGCATCAGGCGCAGAAATTCTGTGTCGCCCATCAACAACGCGTGCTGGTAGGCAGGCCGGGTGATGAAATCATAGGACAGGTCGGCGCCGCCATGGGACATGGAGGCGATGTCGTCCACAGTCAGGTTGAGTTCCTGGAAACTGAAACCACCGGCCTTGCGAATCGCCCCGCCGAGCAACTGGTTGCCGGTGATCGACAGCGGGTGGCTTTCCGACCAGGCCGTACCGTCCAACTTGCGCTCTACACCGAGAAACCCGTTGGCGTCCAGGCGCAGGATCTTCGCGCCCATCACATCAATGGCGTGCAGCGCGTCGCCGATGATCATCTGCTGAGCCGCGAACGAGGGATCCAGCCAATTGAGCGACGGCTGGCCTTCCTTGAAGTAATGCAGGTACACCCAACGCCGTGGTTTGCCGTCTACGCCGACCACTTGCGGCGTGGCGCTCCAGTCAGTTTCCTTTACCCCCGGCTCGAAGAAGATCACCCGCTGCAACTGGCCGACGATGTAGTGCTTGTCGCGCAGCGCATCCACCTGTTGCGGGCTGAGGTTCTGTGCATCGCGGCCTTCGGCGACATCCGGCAGCAACGACCAGTCTTCCTCACGGATTTCCACCATATGGTAGAGCCCCGGATAGTCCTCATAGGCCATCTCAGCCAGGCGAAAGTCCGCGCCCTTGCCGGTATGGGACGGGATCACGTCGTCGATGATCACCGCATTGTGCGCGGCGGCCATGCGCGTCAATGCCTGTAACTGCGCCTCGGTGCCCAGTTGCGGGTCGATGTCGAAGCTGATGCGGTCGAAATTGCCGTCGATGGTCGGCGTGTGCTCGGTACCAGACAAGCCACCGGACTTCTTCAACGGGCCGTTGTGAATGCCCTGGATACCGATTTTGGACAGGGTATGCCACAGGGTTTCGTCCCCCAACGCTTCCAGCACGGTGCCGCCTTCGCGGGTGATAATCGACGCGGGGTAGGCAGTGAACCACACGGACGACAAGGCTGAAGCGTCACGCGGCCGGGTCTGTGCATAGGGCTGCTGCCACAAGCGCCCTTGCCCCGAATAGAGCTTGGCCCGCTGCCGCGCTGCGTGGAGCATGGAATGTTGCACCAGCCAGTTCACATGATCGTTATTCGCCGCGGTCATAAGCTCGGTACCTGTCGTGGTGAAAAGGGTCGGTGTAAGCATATGAGGGGCGTGGGCGCCATTCGTTGCATCGCAATAGAACGCTTACCCTGTAGGAGCGAGCTTGCTCGCGAAAAACCCACAGGCGCCGCGTTGATTCAGGACGCCCGCGTTATCGTTGAGGTTTTTCGCGAGCAAGCTCGCTCCTACAGAAGACATTCACCTGCGCTGCCGCCTTGCGTGGCTTGCCGGTACTGCCTCGGGGTGAACCCGGTAGAAGACTTGAACTGCCGGGTAAACGCACTGTGGTCGGTATACCCGCATTGCAGCGCCACCTCGGTAATCGGCAACTCGGTATGCAACAACCGCCGGGCATGTTCCAGCCGGACTTTCTGGATCATTTGCCGGGGCGTGAGGTGGAACACGCGCTTGCAGTAGCGTTCCAGTTGCGCCACGGAAATCCCGGCGATGCGGGTCAATTCACCCAGGGTGACGCGGCGGTTGAAGTGGCTGCGGATGTGTTCGTCCACCGCCGCCAGGCGCTGATAGGCCGGGTGGGTTTCGCTGGCTGATTGCAGGTCTACCGAGATCCCGGCCAGGCCGATGATCGCGCCGAGCCGGTTGTACAGCGGCCACTTGTGGGTCAGGCACCAGCCGGGTTCGCGGGTGCCGTAGAGGTGCAATTCGAGTTGGTCTTCCAACACCAGGCCCTGCCTCAGCACACGACGGTCTTGTTCGGTATAGCCGGGGCCCAATTGCGCGGGAAACACTTCGGCGCTGGTCTTGCCCAGCAGCGGTTGCAGCTGCTTGAGGCCGCAGCGTTGCACCAGGGTACGGTTGGCGAGCACGTAGCGGGCGTCGATGTCCTTGATGAAAATCGCGGCATTGGGCAGTACATCAAGCATCGGCAGCAACTGCTCTACCCCGCTCAATAACTGCTCGATGCTGTGGGGTCGGCTGCCCTGGAAAAGGCTCGCGAACGCGCTCTGCAACATGACTTTATCTGCCCTTTTATTCGTCGACAGCCAGCAGATTGCGCCATGGGGCGAGCGCTGTCGAGCGCGGCAAATTGTGCTGAATTCGTCATCCATCGCCGCATAAAACATCAATCCTCAGCCAGGCCTGTGGGTTCAGGATAGCGCCACTGCATGCCTATCCAATAACTCACAAGAAGGCGCCGCTATGTCAGGCCAAGGCAAGTTCAAGAAACAGCTGTCACTGATGGACCTCACCTTTATCGGGTTGGGGGCCATCTTCGGTTCGGGTTGGTTGTTCGCCGCCAGCCACGTGTCTGCCATCGCAGGCCCGGCGGGGATTTTTTCCTGGTTGCTCGGTGGTTTCGCCGTGCTGCTGCTGGGCATTGTCTACTGCGAACTCGGCGCCGCCCTGCCCCGCGCCGGTGGCGTGGTGCGCTACCCGGTGTACTCCCATGGCCCGCTGCTGGGCTACCTGATGGGCTTTATCACGCTGATCGCGTTTTCCAGCCTGGTGGCGATTGAAGTGGTCGCCTCGCGCCAGTATGCGGCAGCCTGGTTTCCCCAGCTGACCAAGGCCGGCTCCAGCGACCCGACCACCCTGGGCTGGCTGGTGCAATTTGCCTTGCTGTGCCTGTTCTTTGTGCTCAATTACCGCAGCGTGAAGACCTTTGCCATCGCCAATAACCTGGTGAGCGTGTTCAAGTTCATCGTGCCGTTGCTGGTGATCGGCGTGCTGTTCACCTTCTTCAAGCCTGCGAACTTCCAGGTGCATGGCTTTGCACCGTTCGGCTTGTCGGGCATCGAGATGGCCGTGTCCGCAGGCGGGGTGATCTTTGCCTATCTGGGGCTCACGCCGATCATTTCGGTGGCCAGCGAAGTGAAAAATCCACAGCGCACCATCCCCATCGCCCTGATCCTCTCGGTCCTGCTGTCGACCGCCATTTATGTGCTGCTGCAAACCGCGTTCCTCGGCGGCGTGCCTACCGAAATGCTCGCCAATGGCTGGGCCGGCATCAGCAAGGAACTGGCCCTGCCCTATCGCGATATCGCCCTGGCGCTGGGCGTGGGCTGGCTGGCCTACCTGGTGGTGGCCGATGCGGTGATCTCCCCCAGCGGCTGCGGCAATATCTACATGAACGCCACCCCGCGCGTGGTGTATGGCTGGGCGCAGACCGGCACCTTCTTCAAGGTCTTCACGCGCATCGATGAAAAGTCCGGCATCCCGCGCCCGGCGCTGTGGCTGACCTTTGGGCTGTCGGTGTTCTGGACCTTGCCGTTCCCGTCCTGGGAAGCGCTGATCAACGTGGTGTCCGCAGCCCTAATCCTCAGTTATGCCGTGGCCCCGGTGACGGTCGCCGCCCTGCGCCGCAATGCACCCGACATGGCGCGCCCGTTTCGGGTCAAGGGCATGGCGGTGCTGGGCCCGCTGTCCTTCATCATCGCTGCGCTGATCGTGTACTGGTCGGGCTGGAGCACGGTGTCCTGGCTGCTGGGCCTGCAAATCCTGATGTTTGTGGTGTACCTGTTGTGTGCACGCTGGGTGCCGACCGCGCACCTGAACCTCAAGCAACAAGTGCGCTCTTCGGCCTGGCTGATCGGCTTCTACGCCGTGACCATCCTGCTCTCCAAACTCGGCAGCTTTGGCGGCATCGGTGTGATCAGCCACCCGTTTGACACCCTGGTGGTGGCGGCCTGCGCCCTGGGCATCTACTACTGGGGCGCCGCCACCGGCGTGCCCGCCCATTTGGTGCGCCTGGAGCAGGAAGAGGATGAAAGCGAAGCCGTCAGCGACGCGCACTACAGCGCCCCACTGTCCCCGACCACCCACTGATGGAGCGCCTTATGAAACGGCTGCACGTGATTGACTCGCACACCGGCGGTGAACCTACGCGCCTGGTCATGAGCGGTTTCCCCGCGCTGGTTGGCGACACGATCGCCGGCCAACTGGAACACCTGCGCATCCACCACGATCAATGGCGCCGCGCCTGCCTGCTGGAGCCACGGGGCAACGATGTACTGGTGGGCGCGCTGTACTGCGCGCCCGTCACGCCGGGGGCGACCTGCGGGGTGATCTTCTTCAACAACGCCGGCTACCTGGGCATGTGCGGCCACGGCACCATCGGCCTGGTTGCCTCGCTGCACCACCTGGGGCTGATCCAACCGGGCGTGCACAGCCTCGATACGCCGGTCGGCCCGGTCGCGGCCACCTTGCACGACGACGGCAGCGTGACCCTGCGCAATGTGCCCGCTTACCGCTATCGCAAACAGGTGCCGGTTGAGGTGCCTGGGCACGGCGTGGTGCTGGGCGACATCGCTTGGGGCGGCAACTGGTTCTTCCTGGTGTCGGACCACGGCCATGAGTTGCAGATGGATAACGTGGAGGCCCTGACCGACTACACCTGGGCGATGCTCAAGGCCCTCGAAGCCCAAGGCATCCGTGGCGCAGACGGTGCGCTGATCGACCATATCGAACTGTTCGCCGACGACGCCCACGCCGACAGCCGCAACTTTGTGATGTGCCCTGGCAAAGCCTATGACCGCTCCCCCTGCGGCACCGGCACCAGCGCCAAGCTCGCCTGCCTGGCCGCCGACGCAAAACTGGCCGCAGGAGAACCCTGGGTACAAGCCAGCATCACCGGCAGCCAATTCCTCGGCCGCTATGAGTGGGACGGCGAACGCGTACGCCCCTTCATCACCGGCCGCGCCTACATGACCGCCGACGGCACCCTGCTGATCGACGAACAAGACCCGTTTGCCTGGGGCATCTGAGCCCTTGATCAATTCAACTGAAACCGGAGTTAGCACCATGAGCGACAACATCTTCACCGGCTGCATGCCCGCCCTGATGACCCCTTGCACCGCCGAGCGCCAACCAGACTTCGACGCCCTCGTCGCCAAGGGCCGCGAGCTGATCGACATCGGCATGAGTGCCGTGGTGTATTGCGGTTCCATGGGCGACTGGCCGCTACTCACCGAGGCCCAGCGCCAGGAAGGCGTGGCGCGCCTGGTGGCGGCGGGTGTGCCAACCATCGTCGGCACCGGTGCGGTGAACAGCCGTGAAGCCGTATCCCACGCAGCCCATGCCGCCAAAGTCGGCGCCCATGGTTTGATGGTGATTCCCCGCGTGCTGTCCCGAGGTGCTTCGGTCACTGCGCAAAAGGCCCACTTTGCAGCGATCCTCAACGCCGCCCCCAACCTGCCGGCGGTGATCTACAACAGCCCCTACTACGGTTTCGCCACCCGCGCCGACCTGTTCTTCGAACTGCGTCGCGAACACCCGAACCTGATCGGCTTCAAGGAGTTCGGCGGCGCCGCCGACCTGCGCTACGCCGCGGAAAACATCACCTCCCAGGATGATGATGTGACCCTGATGGTCGGCGTCGATACCCAAGTGGTCCACGGCTTCGTCAACTGCAACGCCACCGGCGCCATTACCGGCATCGGCAATGCACTACCACGCGAAGTGCTGCAACTGGTAGCCCTGAGCAAAAAGGCCGCCAAGGGCGATGCCAAGGCGCGTCGCCAGGCCCGCGAATTGGAAGCTGCGCTAGCGGTGTTGTCATCGTTCGACGAGGGCTGCGACCTGGTGCTGTATTACAAGCATTTGATGGTGCTCAACGGCGACCAGGGTTACGCCCTGCACTTCAACGAAACCGACGCGCTCAGCGCGGCCCAGCGCCGCTATGCCGAGCAGCAATACGCGCTGTTCCGCCAGTGGTATGCCAACTGGTCGGCAGAACAGAACGCCGCTTGATTCTTTGTAGGAGCGAGCTTGCTCGCGAAGAACGTTAACGATAACGCGCTCACCCTGAACGAACGCGTTGTAGGCACGTTTTTCGCGAGCAAGCTCGCTCCTACAACACCTCTTTTGTTTTCCAGGATTTCACCATGACTCTGACAGGCAAGCTGCTGATCGGTCAGCAATCCATATCCGGCCATCGCGATGCGATCCGCGCGATCAATCCCGCCACCAACGCCCCACTGGAACCCGCCTACGCTGGCGGGGATGAGCAGCACGTAGAACAGGCCTGCGCACTCGCGTGGGCCGCGTTTGACGCTTACCGCGAAACCCCCTTGGCAGATCGCGCCACGTTGCTTGAAACGATCGCCACCCACATCGAAGCCTTGGGTGATGAGCTGGTCGAACGCGCCTGCGCCGAAACCGGCTTGCCTCGCGCACGCATTGAAGGTGAACGCGGCCGTACCTGCGGGCAACTGCGCGCTTTTGCGCGCACCGTGCGCCTGGGCGAATGGCTCGACGTGCGCGTCGATACCGCACAGCCCCAGCGCCTACCTCTGCCCCGCGCCGACCTGCGCCAGCGCCATATCGCTCTGGGCCCGGTGGCGGTGTTCGGTGCCAGCAACTTCCCTCTGGCCTTCTCCGTGGCGGGCGGCGATACCGCGTCGGCCCTTGCCGCCGGTTGCCCGGTGATCGTCAAGGCGCATAACGCCCACCCCGGCACCAGCGAACTGGTGGGCCGCGCCATCGCCCAGGCGGTGAAACACTGCGGTTTGCCGGAGGGTGTGTTTTCACTGCTCTATGGTGCGGGTAACGAGGTGGGTATCGCACTGGTGAGCGACCCGCGCATCAAGGCTGTGGGCTTTACCGGTTCGCGCAGTGGCGGCATTGCCCTCTGCCAAGCGGCGCAGGCACGCGCGGAGCCGATCCCGGTGTACGCGGAAATGAGCTCGATCAACCCGGTATACCTGTTTCCTGCTGCACTTGAAACTAGGTGCGAAGCCTTGGCCGAAGGGTTCGTGGCGTCGCTGACCCAAGGCGCCGGCCAGTTCTGCACCAACCCTGGCCTGGTGATCGCCCTGCAAGGCGCCGCTCTGGACCATTTTATCCAGTCCGCCAGTGAGCGGCTCTCGCGTTGCCCGTCCCAGACCATGCTCACACCGGGTATTTTCAGCGCCTATGAAACCGGCGTGAAGGCCCTGGCCCAGCACGCCAACATCGCCGCCAAGGGCATGCCAGCGACCGGGCCGAACCTGGGCCAGGCCCATCTGTTCGTGACCCAGGCCGAGGCGTTCCTGAACAACGAACAGCTGCAATCCGAAGTATTCGGCGCCGCCTCGCTGGTGGTGGCATGCCGCGATGTCGAGCACATGCGCCAGGTGTCCGAACACCTGGAAGGCCAACTCACCGCCACCCTGCAGATGAATGACTCAGACCTGCCACACGCACGGGCACTGCTGCCGGTGCTGGAGCGCAAGGCTGGGCGTCTGCTGGTGAACGGCTGGCCGACTGGTGTAGAAGTGTGCGACGCCATGGTGCATGGCGGTCCCTTTCCGGCGACTTCGGACGCACGCAGCACCTCGGTGGGCACGGCGGCGATCCTGCGGTTCCTGCGCCCGGTGTGTTATCAGGATTTCCCGGACGCCTTGCTGCCCGCCGCCCTACAGCACGACAACCCGCTGCGGTTGCGGCGCCTGCTCGACGGCCAACGAGAAGCATAACCATGGCCGATCCCAATCAAGCAGACATCGTAGTAGTCGGCGCCGGCATTATCGGCGTCGCCTGCGCCTTGCAGTTGGCACGCCAAGGCCGGCGAGTCGTCGTGCTCGACGCGCAGGCACCCGGCATGGGCGCCTCCTACGGCAACGCGGGCCACCTGGCGACGGAGCAAGTCTTCCCCATCGCCGACTTGTCAATCCTCAAGCGCTTGCCCGCCATGCTCCTGGACCCCATGGGCCCACTGCGCCTGGACTGGGCCTACCTGCCCCGCGCCCTGCCCTGGTTTATCCGCCTGCTGTTGAACCTGCGGCCAGCGCGTTATCAGCGCACCGTGGCCGGCCTTCGCGCGCTGAACGAAGGCAGCCTGGGCGCGTGGCAACGCTTGCTGCAATCGATTGGACAAGCTCAATTGCTGCGTGAAGACGGTTCGCTATTGGTGTTTGAGCGCGCCGAATCCCGCGCTGCACTGGATGCAGTGCAGCAACGCATGAGGCAGCAAGGCGTCGCCGTGGAGTCCTGGAGCGGCGATGCGGTGCGCAAGGCTGCGCCGCAACTGAGCGACGCCATACAAGGCGGTTTGTTCTTCCCGGCTACCGGACACTTTCTGGACCCGTACATGGTGGTTGGCGAACTGGTGAACGCAGCCAAGGCCGAGGGGGTGCAATTTCTTCAGCAGCGGGTTCTGGATGCGCGCCTGGAGGGCAGCGGCGTTTCCCTGATGACCGACCAAGGCGTACTGACAGCACCGCACGTGCTGATCGCCTGCGGCGCCCATTCGGCCAAACTCACCGCCGCACTCACCGGCAAACAGGTGCCACTGGACACCGAACGCGGTTACCACCTGATGCTGCCCCACGAACAACAGCGCCTGCCATTCGCGGTCACTTCGCTGGAGCGCAAATTCATCATGACGCCCATGACCGGTGGCCTGCGCCTGGCCGGCACGGTCGAATTCGCCGGCCTCGACCGCCCGGCCAATATGCAACGGGCCTGGCAGTTACACCGGTTGAGCAAAGGGCTGTTGCGACATGACTTGAACGACAGCGAAGCCACACCCTGGATGGGGTTTCGCCCTTCCCTGCCCGACTCGCTGCCGATTATTGATCGGGTGTGCAACGGCAAGGTACTGCTTGCGTTCGGTCACCAGCATCTGGGGCTGACACAAGCAGCGGTGACAGCCGAGCGGGTTGGGCAGCTTGCGGCGGGTGAGCGGGTGCCAGAACTACAGCCTTATCGGCTGGATCGTTTCTGAAAACACCGAAAACCAAATGTGGGCTACTTGACCAACCGCTTCTCCTTGGAGGGGCGATAGCCGAAATAAGCGCTGTAGCATTTGCTGAAATGGCTCGGCGAGACAAACCCGCACGCCACCAGCACATCCACCTGGGATAACTCGGTGTGCTGCAACAGGCGTCGCGCTTCAGTGACGCGCAGTTCCATGTAGTAGCGCTGCGGCGTGGTGCCCAGCTGTTCTTTAAACAGGCGCTCCAACTGGCGGCGGGAACGGCCGGCGTAGACGGCGAGTTGATCGAGTTCCAGGGGCTCTTCGAGGTTGGCGTCCATCAGCTTCACCACCTCGCGCAGCGGCGCGCTGACACACATATTTTCGGTGGGTTTGATACGGCGGTAGCGCGACTCTTCGAACGCCAGGATATCTTCGATGCCTTCGACCAAGGCTTTGCCATGCAAGCTCTTGATCCAGTCCAGTGCCATGTGGAAAGCCCCCGAGGGGCTGGACGCAGTGAGGCGGTCGCGGTCGATCACATAGGGTTCGCTGGTGACCTGCGCCGCCTTGGACACTTCGGCCAGCGCCGGGCGATGTTCGGGGTGGATGGCACAGCGGTAACCCTGCAACAGCCCCGCACGCCCGAGGAACCACGAGCCGTTCCACAAACCGGCGAGGCGCACGCCCGCTTCACCCGCGCTGCGCAGCCATTGGATAAATGGCTCGCTGGCCTTGAGTTCGGTGCGAAAACCACCGCAGATCACCAACAGGTCCAAGTCCTGCAACGTCGCCAGCATCAGGTTCGCATCCGGGCGAATGACCAGGCCCAGGTCGCTGATGACTTCGCCCTCACCCCAACCGAAGGTGCGCGTAGCGAACAGATCGGGGCGCAACAGGTTGGCGGTCACCAGCGTATCGAGGGTCTGGGTAAAGGCCGGAAGCGAAAAGTGTTCGAGCAGCAGGAAACCGACACGGGTGACCGAGGTTGATTGCTGGGGGTTATCACTGAGGTAGCGCAGGTTCTTGCCTTGCATGCCACCGCTGAACTGGCGTCTTTCCATCGAGGGTCGGCCCACGCTTATTGTTGTGCAGTGGGCGCTATCTTAGGGGCAAATGCAGTGGCTGTCTCAGGTGACGCTCAGGGCGGGTAGCGGCCATGGCGCTGATCTTGATAAAAACTGTTTGCTTGAAAAGCCACGGCCCAGGCGCTGCGCGGTGATCTGATACGGTTTTTTCTTTTCGATCTGCGCCTGTATTGAAAACCGCTTGAGGCGGACAATAGCCCCATCCCGACATTCCTGTCGTCCCCTTCCCCTCGGAGGCCTTATGACCAAGATGGCGATTTTCCTGTTTGGCTTTTTGGTGTTGACCATTGGTATCGGTATGTTGGCGACCATCTCACCGGTCTAAGCCCGCGCTACTTCCCCTGTGGCGAGGGAGCTTGCTCCCATGACGGCCTCATACCCGACGCTTATCTACCTGACGCCCCACGATCCAACTGTGGGAGCTGGCTTGCTCGCGAAGGCGGCCTGGCAGGCGACACTGTTATACCGAGTACATATCCATTCCAGCGGTAACGGCTACTTGGGGTTCCGCTCTGACAGCGGGTCACTTTGGAAAAGCCGGAATGCCGGCCCAGCCCAAAGTAACCAAAGGGCTCTTGCCCCACCACTCGGCACCTCGCTTGGGCTCGGTGTGCCCGTAATCCGCCAGTGATTTGGGGGGCCGCCGCCACGCGCCATCCATGGCGCGGGGCGGCTAAACCGGCATCCCTGCCGGTTTACCCCCCAAATCCCTGTCGAATTCCGGCCAGCGGGGTTTAACGGGGCGCCTGAGATCAAGATCACAAGCAGAGCAAGATCAAGAGCGACTCGCTTCGCATCGTGGTTACCTATGCCACCTCAGCCCACAAACAGCATCGGATACAGCGACAGCACCAACAGCCCGGCCATGGACCAGTTGAACATCCGCAACCAGCGCGGCTCACGCAGCAAGTTGCGCAAGCCGCTGCCACACCCCACCCACACGCACACACTCGGCAGGTTGACCACTGCAAATACCAGGGCGATCACCAGTACATTAGTCACATAACCCTCGGCCGGCGTGTAGGTAGTGATCGCCCCCAGCGCCATGATCCACGCCTTGGGGTTGACCCACTGGAAGGCCGCCGCACCGAGGAAGGTCATCGGCTTGCCGTGTTCATCCGGGTTGTCAGACATGCCGCCCGCATTGGCAATCTTCCACGCCAGATACAACAAATACGCAGCGCCGACATACCGCAACAGCGTGTAGGCCCACGGGAACACCTTGAACACCTCGCCCAAGCCCAGCCCCACACAGATCACCAACAGCATAAAGCCGATGCTGATTCCCAGCGCATGGGGCATCGAACGGCGAAAGCCGAAATTCACGCCTGAGGCCAGCAACATGGTGTTGTTGGGCCCTGGGGTGATCGAAGAAACAAAAGCGAACAGCACGAAGGCTGATAACAGGCTGGTAGACATGATCATGGCGCGGCATCCAAGCGGTGGTGATGTGCCTGCGACAGTAGTGGGTTATGGCGCGCTGCGCCCCGTACAGCTAGGGGTGGATCGAGGCATACACTTGCACAGCCTTCATCGAGAAGTTGCGCTTACCGAGGCGCATCGGGAATCGGTGTGGGAACCTGCCACGCCGGTTTTTTGCCCTCCTGACTGTCGAAAATACGCCGAGCCTTGCGAAAGTCCTCCACGTTTTCCACCACCCAGGTCCAGATAGGCGACATGCGAATCAAAAGCTCTCGGCCCAGGGGCGTCAGCTCGTACTCGACGCGGGGCGGAATCTCACCGAACTCGCGCCGAACCAACAAACCATCGCGCTCCATGGCGCGTAGAGTTTTGGTCAACATGCGCTGAGTCACACCTGTCATCTGCCGTTTTATCTCGGCATGACGCATCGCACCGTACACACCCAAGGCATGCAAAATGCCCAGTGACCAGCGGCTACCGGCGTGAGCCAGGACTTCACGCCTGACGCCATCGTCTTCTTCCCTGAGCGACTGGCAGATAACTTCTGCCTGGCTGAGCGTTTCATGATCGGTCATTTCTACCCCTGGTATCACCCGTGTGCCTTCTTATGAGCGCTGCCGAATCGTGCCAGCATGAACTCATCTTATCGCCAACAGGTCTGCGGAGAAATCATGCCTGAAATGACCCCACTTCCCTCTCAATCGATCCTTGTTCTAGGCGCCGGCGAGCTCGGCCTGCCGGTTTTGCGCAATCTGGCGCGTGAGGCCAAACGCGCGCCCGGCTCCACCCTCAGCGTGTTGCTAAGGGAGTCGACCATCAACACGCAAGTGCCCGAAAAAAAGGTAGAGATCGATGAGCTGCGCGGCCTGGGCATTCAGATGGTCGCCGCAGACCTGGTGAACGACTCAATCGATCAACTTGCCAAGGTCTTCGCACGCTTCGATACCGTGATCGGCTGCGCGGGCATGGTCGCGGGCCGCGAAACCCCGATGAAGCTGGCGACCGCCGCGCTCAAGTCCGGCGTGAAGCGCTACTTCCCGTGGCAGTTCGGCGTGGATTTCGAAGTGATTGGCCGGGGCAGCCCCCAGGATCTGTTCGATGCTCAGCTCGATGTGCGCGAGTTGCTGCGCGCCCAGGACAACACTGAATGGGTCATCATCTCGACAGGCATGTTCACCAGCTTCCTGTTCGAGCCGGTGTTCGAGGTCGTCGACTTCGACAACAACACAGTCAACGCCCTGGGCAGTCTGGAGAATAGCGTGACGCTCACCACGCCAGACGACATCGGCACGCTGACAGCGCAAATCGTGTTCTTCGAACCGCGCCTGCGCAATCAGATTGTCTACCTGGCCGGCGACACCGTGACGTATGGGCAGGTTGCGAGCATGCTGGAGCGTGTTCTGGATCGTTCGTTCAAGCGCAACGTGTGGACGGTTGACTACCTCATGCAGGCACTGGAGCAAGACCCCACACACCACATCAAGAAGTACCGTGCCGTATTCGCACAAGGCAAAGGTGTGGCCTGGCCTAAGGCGGCCACCTTCAACGAGCAACAGTCGATTCCGGTCACCACTGCCGAGCAGTGGGCTCGGGAAAACCTTGCAGACCTTTGAAAGCCGGATTCTGAGGCCAGCCGTAAAGGCTGGCACAGGTGAAGGGACGGTTAGCGGCTTTGAGCTTCACGCTGCTGGCCAGAGGCATGTTGTTTTTTTACATGCTTGCGCGACCTGAACTCGTATTGATGGTGAATAAACCAGGCGACCAACAACACCCCAGTGACGCCAAAAACCAAGACCAACAGCTCTAGTGCAGTACCTTCATGTGAAAACATTTTTCGTTCCTCGTCCTGAAGCCGTGTGACCTAAAAAACAGTCACACCGAAATTGTTTGTAATAATTCAAACATTTTCAGGGTAGTCGGCAAATCCGCACGTGACAACCCCCGTTCGACCTAGAACCCTTGATCTAGACCTGTCACTCGTCGAAAAACGGGTAAATCACAGCCAATAAAAAACCCCGTAGACGCTAATCTACGGGGTTTGCGCGAGCTTACTTGCTGCCAGAAGCGTCCTGCTCGACCACCATATCCAGCACGTAGACAGTCGAAGGGGCATCCGCTGGCGGATTCTTCCATTCGTACTGCTTGACCCGCAACACAGTGCGCACGCCGTCATGATGCACAAAGCCTTCGATAGGCTGGTACAGCGGATGCCAGGTGTCTTGGGTAGCCAGTTGCAGGCCCGCGTCGTCATAGCGGCGCTCGCGCACTTGCAGGCATTGATAGTTCGGGATCAAAGGGTGGCTGCACTTGACCGTCTTGGCCGCCACTTCCAGAAACTTGACCTCACCCTCGCTGCCATAGCGGGTCTGCGGGGTGGCCTCGCCTTGCAACTTGAGCACCGAGCCGTCTGCTGTCGTCAGTTGCAGCATCGGCGCCCTGTTATCGCCGGTGATCACAGCGCGCAGATCGCCCTTGAACAGCCGCCCTACCTGGGCGTCAAGGTCCATCAGGCTCTTGTCACAGGCCATCAGCGTAGAGGCCAGTGGCTGAACCTTCAGAACCCCGTCATGATAGTGATAGCCGCCGAACTGACGATTGCAGCCGCCGCTGATGCTCAGGTTGTTGTCACCAAAGGCAACACGCAACTTGCGCTCGATGCCTTTGTTCATCGCCACGAGAGGCTTGCCCGACGCATCCGTTGCCGAGACCAGGTTCCAGTCGTAAGCAGATAAGGTTGGCTGGGCTACAACGGCTGAGGTAGTTGGCATCGAAGGTGATTCTTCATGGCTTTTGGAAGGGGCGGCACAGCCTTGGATGAGTGCAGCACACACGGCTACAAGAAGAATTTTTTGTTTCATGGTTCACTCTGTCAGCTTTGATGAGTGCGGGCGTTATTCTGCGCTGGCAGGATAAGCGCGCGGCTAAAACGGCGTGAGGAGGTCGTTTGAGGCTTTAATGAGCGTAGACCCAATGCGCGCTTGGCGGACCTCGTCCTTGGCCGATAGCAATCGGACATCATTTGCTTCGATCAGTTTCACGCAATGAGGTCGGTGGCGGTATTGCTAAATCCCAGGCAATAAAAAACCCCGTAGACGTTAACCTACGGGGTTTCTAAGAGTGGAGGCCGAGGTCGGAATCGAACCGGCGTAGGCGGATTTGCAATCCGCTGCATAACCATTTTGCTACTCGGCCTCAAACGATCAATGCCCTTGTTGCTGACATTCACCGCATACAAACTTGAGTGGGCTATGTGAAGCGTGCCTCTACTCTAACTCATTGAATACATTGAAGTTTTTAATGCTTCGTTGCGTTCGATGGGCGCCATTATGTACTCATTTGCCTAGGCCTGCAACCCCTTGATTTCAAAAAATATTCTGCCTTGGCATCAATGGGTTGCGCGTCTGCCCTACTCCTTCACCGTGTGGATTTGGTAGTGCGGGTCGGCCTTGATCTGGGCCTCGGTGAAGGGCAATGGGCGCAGTTTTTTCTCGGAGAAGGCTTGGGTCTGGTCCTTTGAGTAGGCGGACGCCGGGTTGCTGGACTCGGAGAAAGCGAGTACGCCGACTGCGTTGGGGCCTTTGTCGTCGAAGGTGACGATTTGCAGGTAGCTGGTGCCGCTGACGACTTCGCGTTTGCCGTCGGCGCGGGGCACGGTTTGCATGGCGTTGTAGATGCCGAGCTCTTGCGGGCCGCCGTGGATGGGGGTTTGGCCGGAAACTTGGATGTCGCCCCAGCGGGTCTGGCCCAGTTTGCCGACCTCTGCGCTGGAGGCCAGCATGGCTTCGCGCAGGGCTTTGGCGACCGGGGCACGGTCGATGGCGAGGCCACTTGGGGTGGTCAGGGGGTGGGCCGGGTCGAAGGCCACGCGCCAGGCGTCGGGGATTTGCTGCAGGTGTTGCATCAGGTTGATGAAGTGCACCAGGCCCACGCCGCTGTCGAGGTTGGCGCGCTGGTCCCAGTTTTTCAGGCTGGTGCAAAGTGGTTGCAGTGCAGCGGCGTCGGCCCCGAGGTGTTTGGCGCAGAACGTCAGCAGATCGGGCATGACTTGGCCCGCCAGGTACACCTCGTTGTCCATGACCATGTTTTGCAGGTCGGTGACGCTGATCGGCTGTTTCTCAAGGGTTTGCAGGCGCTGGAGCGCGAAGCGCGCACGCGGGCCGAGGCCGATGTTGTCCTGGCTGATCACCGGCGAGAAGCCGCTCAGGGGCGCCTTGGGGTTGGCCATCCATGCCGAGTCGTTGGAGTGCTGCACGTAGTCGGTGCGTTGCAGTTGGGGCAACTGGTCGGCCGGAAAGATACCGGGCTGGGCCGCGCGCGGGTCGATGTCCCAGGCGCAGGCGCTATGGGCGCCGTCGAGCACGATCATTTGCAACCCGGCCCGTGGGTCGCTGCAGGTTGCCAGCTTGGCGGCACTGACGTTGGGCACCACCGACAGGTTCATGTACAGGCTCTGGCCCTGGTCATCGGCGGCCAGGGTGTTGACCCAGGGGATGCCTTGCAGGGTGTGCACCGAGGTTTGCAATTCCTTGAGGCTGCCGGCGCGGTTCATGGCGTACCACTGTTGCAGCACCCGGTCGTTGCCCAGGTTGGCGTCGCGCAGGCTGAAGGCGTAGCGGCTGTCCCAGTCGAGCTTGCCGGGCCATTGCACCACGGGGCCGAACTGTGAACTGTAGACGGTGTGGGTCACGGCCTTGAGGCTGCCGTCGGCTTGCTTGACCTGTACCGTTACCGCCGTTTTATCCAGGGGGATGGACTTGCCGTCCAGCAGGTAACGGGTGGCGTCCTTGGGGTCGAGGGTCAGGCGGTACAGGGTGAAATGTTTGGACGTGTCCACGGTATGGGTCCACGCCACATGCTGGTTGAAGCCGATGTTCACCACGGGCAACCCTGGCAGTGCGGCGCCCATTACATCCAACTGGCCAGGGATGGTCAGGTGCATCTGGTAAAAACGCATGCCGCCCACCCAAGGGAAATGCGGGTTGGCCAGCAGCATGCCACGGCCATTGAAGGAGCGGTCACGGCCCACGGCAACGGCATTGCTGCCTCGGTCCAGGGTAAAGCGTTGCTGGTTGGCTGCGGCCAGTGCAAAGGCTTTGGCGCTGGATTGCATGCCGGCGGTGGCTTGGGGTGGTGCTGCCCCGGCCAAGGCTTCGGCGAATTGGCCGACGCCCCCTTCCACCAATAGCCTACGGGTCAACTTGACCAGGTCTTCCTTCACCAAGGGCCGTACCCACGCGGCCTGGCACTGCGCGGGGGCGCCCTGCTCCTTTAGATAACGATTGTAGCCAGCCACGTACCCTTCGATGCGCTGCTGCATCGCTGGCGTCTGGGCTTTCCAGAAGGCCGCCACGGCCTCGGGTGTATTCAGCCAGTTGAAGAACACATCGCTGGCGAGGTTGTTGCGCTCCTCCAGGGTCGCTTGGTCCGGCCCGAAAAACCTGGCGCGCTGACCATTGACCGTGATCACCTCATTGGCCAACAGGCACAGGTTGTCCTGGGCATAGGCGTAGCCCATACCCACCCCCAGGCCACGCTCATCAACGGCGCGAATATGCGGCACGCCATAACTGGTACGGCGGATATCCGCCGACGCCTGCGTCATTTGTTCCCGTGCCGATGCGGCCAGGCTCAGCCCCAGCAACAGCCCTGCCACGCCCACTCTGGACAACCCGTTGGAAATAATCACGCCGACTCCACAGTCAAATTGAACACCCTCACAAGGGATGGTTACCCCACCGTAAGAACGCACATCGACCGGAATAATTTAGCCGCACACGGCTGTATATCGTCAGCGCTTGAAAAGTGACAAACCCGATACCGACAAATTTTCTACATCCGCCGTTTCATGATTTGCGTCACTCGTTCGTCTTATTACTCAAGAGCACCATCTTTTTCCTGATCAGGCTCTGAAAAGGAGTTTTTGCATGTATAACCCTCAAGTGCCCACGGATGGACATTCAAAGGCCACAGATACTCACTTTGGCAAAGGCACACAGGCGTTCGGCAACGCGCCCGAACAGCAGGGCAACCAGCGCATCCGCCATTTGCTCAAGTGTTTCGGTTTGCGCACCAGCCTCATCCGGCTGAAGGTCATCGACGCCCTCCTCACCGCCGCCGACAACCAGCGCACCCTAGGGGTCCGCGGCGTGCACAGCCACTTGCTGGAACTGGGCATTCCGTTGTCGTTTCTCAGCGTGCGCGAGGTGCTCAAGCGTCTGTGCAGCGAGGGCGTGATCACCCTGAACGCTGACAAGAGCTACAGCCTCCATGAAGAGGCTGCCAAGGTCCTTGAAAGCCGTGCCTGACTGATGCCCGTCAGAAGTTAGGCTTGACCTTGCGGCGCATGATGCCGTTGATCACCACGACGACCACGGCAATCGCGATCGCCAGGTACTGGAAGGTTTTTTCGCTGATCACGCCTATGTTTTGCAGATAAGACAGGCCAAACATCGCGCCCAGTACCGCCAGGGCAATCAGAAGCGAATATTTCAAGCGTTGCTTTTGGGTCATGACAAGTTCCTGAACCTTAAGAATGTAACCACGGTGTATCGCCGTACAGGCCAGGCACATACCCGCGTACGGGGATGGCGCGAGGTCGGCAGCATCGTATGTTACAGGCGATGAAAATTTTTGGCTTGTCCTGCGACATCGGTCGTACATATTCATTTACAGCATCGCTCGGGCTGGATTCGGAACCTTCCGACACCTTCAAACCAATTATTCGAGGCCCAACTAAGGAAGAATCATCCCTCGAACTATCATCAGGACGCGTGGGCCAAAGCCATTGGACTAGCCCACTTGATTATAGGTATCACTCACCCTCGCCCGCGTCGTGACGTCTCCACCGAAGAAACTGCTCATGCATCTGAGGTCCACGGCCCTTCCCTTCCTGAGGTGGAGGCCATTGCACCAGTCAGCGCGAATCGCTCTGACCTGATCAAGGGCCTGCAAATAACTGATCAACGCCTGTTGCTCAATCAATACCAGAAACTCAATCAGGACATCCAGGCACTGCTGCTACGCCAGCCGACGCTCAGCAGCGTTATCGAGCAGCAACTCGCCCGCAGTTTAGGCATTGCGCCGCCCGTGGACGTCTCGTCGCTGTATGTACACCGCTATCACACCGATGAGCAGGGCCAGCGCAAGTTGGTCTCGGTAGAAGGCATCACCGAGGCGCTATTCAATGCGTTGCGCCAACTCAAGACATCTCCGGACGCTGAGCCCTCGACCAGTATCGTCGGCATGGAAGTCGGCTTTTACCGCAGCGACTCGCCAAGCGAAAGCCCCCAGCAATTGCAGACTCGCGACACCCTGCTTTCAATTGCACAAGCCATCGAAAAAGAACTGCCCCTGAGCCTCGCCCGATTCTGGACCGAGCCACGCACGGGCGAACCCAACCCTGAGTCACCCCAAAACGAGTTGTTGGGTATCCACCGCGAGATGCTTTCCACCCTGGCAGCCTTGGGAGTGGAGGACGGCGCTTTGACGCCTGCCGCCAAATCGTTGATCGACAAGACGCTCGAGTATCCGACCCTGGAGGCTCGGGAAAGCGCGATGAGAGATGGAGAACGGCCTGGTGTGTACCCGCTCAAGCTCGAGGTACCAAGCCCCGCCGGCAGCCTGCTGGCGGGCGCCTTCCTGATCACCAGCAGCGACGGGGCGTCAGCGGCACGCCCATTCGATAGTGCGCAAACCGACCGCACCTTGTCACCTGGCCAACAGCACGGGCTGACAGTGCTCTACACCCCCCGCGATGGCTATGAAACATTCGAAAGCCCGGCCAAGGCACTTGCGGCGCTGCGTCAACGTATCAACGACGATCCCGATGCCGCAGAGCAATTGTTACTGAGCCTGCCAATAGAGGTTCAACAAGGCCTGAGGGGTGACTGGAAAAATCAATTGAGCCAGAACCTCTCCCCGGTAGAGGCCGACGTTATCGCCGCAGGCGTGCCGCAGTTGCTGGCGCGCCAGCGCCAACAGGTGGTCAACGCACTGCAAGCGCTGTATGACCGGCAAAGCGTCGAACCGGAACTGGTCGACCCCTGGCGACACCTATTGACTGAGGCGGACGTGCATCACGCCGCTGACCTGGGGCCGCATTTCGACGGCAGCAGCGCTCTGGAGGCTCGTGAGCAATGGCTGGACAGCCCATCACGCAGCATTGACGCACGCCAGGCGCTGGATCAAAACCTGGGGAATCAAAAAAACTGGCGCTACCTGGCGCAAAAACTCAACGAGTCCGCCCAGGCCTTGTCAGAAACCCCCACAGAGCGCGACGTGTCGGCCATTCTGAAAAAAACACCGATGAATATCGCGCCAGACTCCGCCCATTACCAAGCCTATATAAGGGTACCTGGCCTGTCCGTAAGCCTTGAAGCCTTCATCACTGAACATGGCTTGCCATTGCCCAAGACCAGGGATGAACTGCTGGCATTGGCGCAAACCGCAAAAGCGCGAGCACAGCAACACCCCTTGGGCAATTTCAGTGGAGGCTTGTCCTGGCCGATCCCGCTGGACGCCGGCCAACAACAGACGCTGCGCATGGCCGCCGTCGAGCATGTGCACAGCGATCCTGAGTTACCACAGGAGATCCCCAAGCGCGGCGTACTGGAACATCTGGGCAGAAACCTGCATCTCTCCGAGCAGACACTGGAGGACCCGGTCAAGGTGCTCGAAACCCTGATCAGCTCCAAGGATGGCCAGGCGCTGGGCCAGGCCATGCAAACCAAAATGAATGGCATTGCCACGGACTCCAGCGCAAACGACTACGCACTGGCGGCAATTCAATTGCTGCTAGACCCCGAATCCTTGACAGCGCCCCAACGAAACCATGTGGCGGGTTTCGACCTGGCAGACAAAAAACATTGGGGCCAACGGCTGTCGACTATCGTCTACAGCCTGCGCCAACACCTGATTGATACAGGGCGCGAATCACCGGAATTGGCAGGGGCGGCTGCACACCTGTTACTCAGCCGCGCAGCCCCGCATTTGCTGGTCAAGAACATCCCTGACTCCGTGGTGTACGGCAGCACCGCGTGGGCAAACCTGTGCATGGCGACGGCAGCCATTGAAGCCAAAACCCCAGGCCGGGTGGCCACTATGTCGTTTGCCGAAGTGATGATCACCGCCGACACAGCAGGCGCCGCCCCCGCCTCTGCGCAAGCCGCAACGATGTTGGACTGGGCAGTGGCCAATGACATTCTCCCGGCCAAGGACGATGCGCTGTACCAGCCAGCCGACCTGGATAAAGCCCAGACGTTGTTCAAAGCTCAACTCGATAAACTGATGGAAGCCTCGTCGCTAATCGGCGGGAGTTTCCCAAGCCGTAAACAGATGGCGCTGGACCTGCTGCTGAAGACATTCGGCCCCGGCATGGACTTCGAGCTCAAGATTTTTTCCAAATACAATGGCGATACACCCTCCAATCCGCGATCACTGCTGGAAATCGTCATGGAAGAACGGGTCATGGACGGTCGCTGGGAACTCACCAAAGAAAATACCGGTGTGGATCTCAATGCGATAATTGCCTTCACCAAAGGTGCGTCATTCAATATTCAGCGCGCGTTTGAGGATGCCTTTTCAACCGCCTTGGACAACCATAAGACCGTCAAGAAAACGTCCATCCTCAACGCACTCAGCAATCTGCCGCCCGAAGATAGAAAAAACCTCACCCAAGGCAAACTCAATTACTTTCAAGAAAAAAGCTACAGGGTCAGCTGGATGCCCTTCAAAGGGGAAACCTTGTTTCATACCAGCCCGACCATACTGGTGACCGCGCAACACAACGGGCAAACAACCACCTATGAGTTCGACACCGTAAACGGCGTTGTCCGAAGTCTGGGCAAGAGAAAAACACCGAAAGCCCCCGAAGCGTTTGCCAATGAGTTGATCAGGGAGGAGCCATTCTATCCAGACAGAGCCAATGCCAAACGCGTTGACGGCTGGCAAACACTGCTCGATTTTCTCCCGAACAAACCCGTGCCGGTTTCGCGAATCGACCTCAGTGATTTCAAGGAAAGTGAACTTGATCGCGAACAGCCCTCCACCGCTGAGCAGCCTTATATGCTCATCAACCCGCGCAGTCATCATATTGCCGACTCGGTGATCAAGGCATTGGAACTGGATAACCCAGCCATCAAGAAAGCCGCCGCGGGAACCACGACCTTTGAGAGCAACCAAGAAATACTGACCCACGTCACAGAGTTTTTCCTCAACCTTATTCCCTTCCGTTCTGCAATCGTCAACTTCATGGAGGGCAACTATGGGGAAGGCATCACGGACGTCGCCTTTGACGTTTTCGGTTTTGTCACTGCTGGCGTAGGCATGGCGGCCAAGATTGGCAAAGTGCTGGGTACTGCTGGATCTGCGGTCAGCAAGGCGCTCAAGGTCACGAAAATCATGGTGCCGTCTCTGCTCAAGGAGCTGAACCCGTTAAACGGCGTGGGCGATCTGCTAAAAGGCGCGGGCAAAACCATTTACGAAGGCACAGAAGCGATAGCCGGCCTGGTGGGCTCCCTCAAGGGTACCGCAAACCGCGAAGCGCTGATCAGCGCCGCAAGCCGCTATGAGGCGGCCGCAACGGGCACTTTTAAAGTCAGCGGGAACAGTGTCGAGGGCATGGCGGTCAAGCGGGATGGGCGTTGGTATGCATACGATGCGCATAAACAGAAAGCTTTCGGTGCACCTCAGGATTTCGATCCGGTGCATACACTGATGCCACCCTCACCCCGCGCGGACTTCTCCCCCCGTGGGCAAGTGAGCGCTCGTCAAAACAGCCGATTTCACCCCTACAAAAAACCCATCGAAAAAACGCCGAACATCGATGCAAGAACGCCAACAACACCAGTGATCGTAAACAAAACCGATCATCTGGACTCCATCAAAGAAGAATACGTCGTACACATTAAAGGCCGTCCCAACGAAGGCCATTTCACACCGAGCCGGAGGAAACCGACAGAACAACGATTCGAAGCAGAAATGAATGACTTCCATCAAAAACTGGACCCTTTAGACCCACCGAACCGCCCCACGATTCCGGAAACGAAACCCTACGAGAAAGTGCCCGACCTGATTGAAAAAGCCTTGGACAATTCGGATGTGGTGATATTTGGGGAGAGCCACCAGCATCTGGCCATGTTCCGCGAAATTGACGCGAGCATAGAGCTGTTCAAACGCAAAAATGTGAAGGTGGTCGGCATTGAGGGTGTCGTCTATGACAACCGTGGATTACTCAAGGACGATGGCATGGGCCATACAGGCCCCAACCTGAGACCGGCTCACCCTCAATACAATCTGCAAACGCTGATCAAAAAATTCCAAGACGCCGGAATAGAAGTCGTACCACTCGATCACTTTTATCTGACGCGTCACCGACATGACCGGAATGCTTACACGAAGCTAAGCACAACCCAACGAAACCTGAAAAGACTCAAGGAGTTTAACTACTACGCGGCACGCGTCATTGAACAACACAAACACAAAGGCAAAGTGGTCGCCCTGGTAGGACGCCAGCACATCAACACCACTCAAGGCGTCACCGGCCTGGCTGAGGCGACCGGAGGGATCGGTATCGGTGTTTACGAACGAACAGGCATGAAGGTGGGCTACGGCACGAACTCCAAGGATATTAAACCGGGGCCGATGGGCACCCTGAACGCTGACAACGATCTGGCGGGAGACCTGCAAATCTATTCGCCAGCAACCTGACAACACGTTAAATAGTTGCCTGCGCAGCACGCAGGCAACGATCAAAATCATCAGCCGCCATGCACCCACCGCTGGTGCACCCAACGCGCAAACGCATCCAGTGCAAACCCCAGCAACCCGATGACCACTACCATCGCCATCAACTCCGAGTACGCCAGACGATCGCGGGTATCAAGGATGTAATACCCCAGGCCCGCGCTGACCCCGAGCATTTCGCAGGGCACCAGCACGATCCACAGAATACCGATGGCCAGGCGCACGCCGGTCAGCACATGCCCCACCACGCCAGGAATGACCACCCGACGCAATGTTTCCCAACGCGTGGCGCTCAAGCTCTTGCTCAGTTGCAACCAGCGCGGGTCGAGCTGACGCACGCCGGCTGCGGTGTTGAGCATGATCGGCCAGACAGCCGCGAAGGCCAGCAGGAAGTAGATAGGCTGGTCGCCCACGCCCATGAGCATCACCACGATAGGCATCCACGACAGTGGCGAAATCATCCGCAGAAACTGGAACGCCGGCGTTGTCGCCGCCTCCAGGTTACGCGAACTGCCCACCAGCAACCCGAGGGGTACTCCCACTAACAACGCGAGAAACAACCCGACAAAAATACGCTTCAAGCTGACGGCGATGTGCAGGTACAACTCACTGCGTCCGAGCAATTCCCACAGGCTGCTCGCGGTGGCCGCCAGGGAAAAGCGCGCCGACAGGCCATCGGCCTCGCCAAAGACTTTCACGCCCAGCCACCACAGCACCAACAACCCCGCCAAGCCACTCAGCCCCAGCCACCAGCCGGGGATTCTGCTGTTGTTCAAACGCCGATCTCCTCGTGCCGCTCATAGCCGTCCGGCAAACCGAAGGTCTGCATGCCGCCCACGGCTTCGATCGCCTTGCGCACGAAACGGTCGTCCACCAGGTCCTTGGCGACGAAGGCTGGGTCCAGGTCTGCGAGAAACTTTTTATCGCCTTCGATCAAGGTGTCCTTCAAGCGCCGCACCAGTTCTTCGGTGTAGCTGGGGAACGGGTACGGTTGGAAGTCGATGCGATGCTCGTCCCAGTTGGCGTGCTGGATTGCGCCGTCGGCAACATAGCCGGCGCGGTCGCTGGCCGCAGGCGCCAGGACTTTGCTCAACACCGGCTCGGCATGGGGCGTGTAGCGGTTCGGGCCATCCTTGGACAGCAGCTTTACCGCCTCTTCGCGGTTGTCGCGGGTCCACACCTGGGCCTTGACGATGGCGTTCACTACCTTTTGCGACCACTGCGGACGGTTGGTCAGGTCGTGTTCGTGCATGAACACCACGCAGCAGGCATGGTTGCGCCACACGTCGCCGGTAAAGCGCTGCACGCGACCGACCTTGAGGTTTTCTGCCAAGGCGTTGAACGGTTCGGCGACGATGTAGCCGTCGATGCGTTTGCTGGCCAGGGCCGGAGGCATGTCCGAGGGCGGCAACACGATCAGGTTGACCTCATTGGCGGCAATCGAACTGCCGGTGGCACGGGTGACAGGCGTGAGGCCGTTGTCACGAAACAGTTGCTGCACCACCACGTTATGGATCGAGTACCAGAACGGAATCGCCACTGACTTGCCGCCCAGTTGCTTCACGTCGGTAATGCCTGGGGATACGGTCAAGCCCGAACCGCCCACATGGTTCCACGCCACGACTTTAGCCGGCACCTTACTGCCGTAGCGCGCCCATACGGTCATGGGTGACAGCAGGTGTATCACGTTGACCTGGCCGGAGATAAACGCCTCGATCACCTGGGCCCAGCTGCGCAACAACACCGGGCGCTCGGCCTTGATGCCTTCGGCTTCGAACAGGCCGTTGTTGTGGGCCACCAGCAGTGGCGTGGCGTCAGTGATAGGCAAATAGCCGATGCGTACCGGCGCATCGGGCTCGTTGGCGGCACGGGCTTGCAGGCTGCTCAACAACGGCAAGGCGCCGGCGGCACTGAGCACCGCCGACAGCTTGAGAAAATCACGGCGCGAGTGGGTCAAGTCATCCAGACACATAGTTAATCTCCTGTTGTTCAAGGGGGTTGGGTTGAGGGCGGCTCGCCTGCCGTAAGGTTTTCAGAATATCGATACGCAGTGCGCCGATGGCCTCGACCTGTTCTTCCCGAGGGTGTGGCAAGTCGATAACCCACTCACCCAACGTCCGCGCCGGGCGGTTACCCAGTAGCAGGATGCGATCCGACAGCAGCAGTGCTTCGTCGATGTCGTGGGTGATCAATACGGCCGCCGAGCCTTGCTCACGATTGACCTTGAGCAACAGGTGCTGCATATCGGCGCGAGTCACTTCATCCAGCGCGCCGAAGGGTTCGTCGAGCAGCAACACTTGCGGCTGACGCGCCAGGCAGCGAGCCAATGCCGTGCGCTGGGCCATACCACCGGACAATTGCGCCGGGAACTGCTGGCGCGCAGGTTCCAGCCCTACCGCCGCAATGGCGTGGTCGACACGCCGGCGGCGCTCTTCAACACTCAAGTGCGGTTGGCGGGCGAAATCCAGGCCGAAGGCAACGTTCTTTTCCAGGGTCAGCCAAGGCAGCAGGCTCGGGTCTTGAAAGGCCACCACCACGCGCGGATGCGGGCCGCTCAATGGTTCGCCCAACACCTGCACGCGGCCAGCCTGAGGTGCCTGCAAGCCGGCCAGCACCCGCAGCAGGCTGGATTTGCCCACGCCGCTGGGGCCCAGGATCGACACCACTTCACCCGGTTGCAAGTGCAAGTCGAAGCCTTGCAGCACCGGCCCGCTGCCATACCCCAGGCAAATACCCTGGGCCGTCAATACCGGCTGGCTCATAGATTGGCCTGGCGATGCAGCTCGGTACGCAGTTGCACCAGGCTGGGTGTTACGATCGGCACAAAGGCCGACTCGCGCCAGCGCCGGGCAAAGCCGCTGCCATGGGCGGTCAAATAGGCCTTGCCACCGCTGGCTTGCAGTTCAAGCTGCACGGCGCTGGCGGCGGTTTCAGCCAAGGCGATGCGCAGCTTGAACAGCGGTATGGGCTCGGCGGTAAAACGCCCGGCCAACAGCCCGTTTTTAAGCTCGCTGACCAGATGATCCAGGGTCACGCGCAGGGCTTCCAACTCTTCGCGCAGCACAGTGCGACTGGCACCCAAATGGTGAGCCACTTCGGCTAGCGAACGCCGGGCCAAGCCAATCGACATGCCGCACTGCAAGCCCAGGAACGCCGGGCGTACCGCCGGTAAAAACTTGCGCGCATCCTCGTGCAGCAACCACTCGCGACTCAGCTCCACGCCTTCCAGGCCAAGCGCTGCGGTGTTGCTCGATTGCAGCCCGAGCAGCTCCAGGTCGCGTGAACGCTGTAACCCGGCCACCGAATCCGGAATCGCCAGGATAAACGGCGCGCCGCCGCCCGCATGCTCGATGGCCGCTGCAGCGACAAAGCCATTCTTGCGCAAGTTGGTCACCCAATGCAGGCGACCGTTAAGTGTCCAACCGTGGTCGTTGGGCTCGGCGCTGATCTGCAACGTCTCGATACCCGACAGAAACTTCATCGCATTCGACAGCCCGGTGGCGCCGGCCAACTTGCCGCTGAGCAGGTCTGGCATCAGTTGCTCGCGCAGGCGCTGATTGGGGCTCTGCAGCAAGTACTCGATAAACGAGCGCTGGCCCCAGCACACAAACGCCGCCGCCAGGGAATGGCTGGCCACATTGGCGATGGCCTCGACCGCCCCCGCCACATCACCGCCCAGGCCGCCCAATTGAGTGGGCACACCGATTTTCAGAATATTGGCTTCTGCCAGCCGCGGCAGCACTTCCTGTGGATCGCAACTGCCCACGTCCAGGGCCTGCGCTTGAACATCGAGCCAACGGCTCAAGATTGGGTCAAGCATTCATGTCTCTCCTTTTACAGCAGGTGGGCCAACGCCGAATCAGTTGACCGGTTTTTCCCAACGGTATTGCGCCAGTTCCGGGTTCAGCGGGGTGCGGGCAAACACGTTAGCGAAGTTGCACAGGGTTGCCAGGCTGACACCCAGGATGACTTCCAGCGCGTGGCCGTCGGTGTAGCCGGCAGCGCGGAATGCCTCAAAGCCCGCGTCACTCACATCCCCACGGGTGGCAATCACTTCACGGGTAAAGGCAGCGAGTGTCTCATAGCGCGCGTCGGGCAACTCACCGCGGCGGCGCAAGGCCTCGATCACCTCCTCTGGCAACTTGGCTTTATTGCGGGCAACCGCCGTGTGGCCGGCGACGCAGAAATCACACCCGTGGCTGGTGGCGGCAATCAATTGCACCACTTCACGGTCGGCCAGGCTCAGTTCTGCCTTGGCATTCAAGCCGGAGACGGTGATGTAGGTTTCCAGCGCGGCGGGTGCGTTGGCCAGTACCCCCAGCAGGTTAGGAATAAAACCCGAGCCTTTGAGCGCGTTTTCCAGGAAGGGTTTGGCCGCTTGCGGGGCGGTTTCAGGCGTGAGCAACGGTACACGGGACATGGAGTGGTCTCCTGTTGGGTTTGAATGCCCCAGTCTGTTGGTTCTAAAAAAAGCGCTCAATAGGCTAAAGTAGCGATTACTTGCTCTTGAGTCTTTCCATTAGATGAATTCGTCCGATGTTCTTGTCGATTGGTTATTAGATAGCCTCGAACTCAACACCAGTTTGTTTCACGTCGGCCGCTATTGCGGTGACTGGCACGCGAGCACCCATGGCCTGGCACAGGCGAGCTTCCACTTGATCGTGCAGGGCGAATGCTGGCTGCATATCGACGGCGATCCAACGCCCCAACACCTGAATAATGGTGACGCGGTGTTTCTGCTGCGTGATTTTGCCTTTCGGCTGTCCGGGCACGCCACGGCGGCAGGCGCCCAAGAGTGCCCACGCCGGCAGATGCTGTCCCTCGACAGCACGGCCACGGACGGTGTGGGATTAGTCTGCGGTTTCTTTCACTTCCAATCCGGCTTGTCGACGCTGATTGTCGACACCCTGCCCAGCTGGATCATCCTGCGCGCTGGCGACCCGTCGCTTGCGGCTGCACGCAATCTTTTCGAGTTGATCCTGCAAGAATGCGCACGTACGCCAGCGCCCTCTTCCGCGCTGCTTGAACGCCTTTGCCACCTGTTGTTCCTATACGTGTTGCGCCAGCAAGTGATCGACAATACCGAGCTTGGCGGCCTGGCCGCATTGGGTCGGGCACCGGCGTTCGCGCCTTTGCTGGAGCAATTGATCGCACACCCGGCCGAGCCCTGGAGCCTGGAAAGCATGGCGGCCCGTACCGGGCTGTCGCGCTCGGCATTTTTTAAACGGTTCAGTGAATTGTGCGGGCAGTCACCTGGGCAAGTGCTGCTGATGATCCGTATGCGTCACGCCTGTGAACTGCTCAAGGCGGACCAGACCGTGGCCGAGGTGTCCCTCGCAGCCGGGTATCAATCGGTGGCGGCGTTTACCCGAGCCTTCCACAAGGTCACCGGCCAACAGCCAGGGGCCTATCGCAGGGCGCAAGCCTAGCGTTGTAAACCCGTGCCGGGCCGCGCGCATAATTGCACCAGCCAATCGACGAACACCCGCACCCGCTGCGACAACTGCCGATGGGGTGGGTATAACGCGGTCAGCGCCATTTCCGGCACTGCCACATCGGCCAGTACCTGCACTAGCGTGCCCTCGGCCAGTTGACGCAGGGCGTGATATCGAGGCGCCTGGATCAGCCCATATCCGGCTTCGCACGCAGCGAAGTAACCGGCGGAACTGTTCACGGCAACCACCTTCGACAGGTTGACCGGGCGCAACTCGCTGCCCAGCACAAATTCCAGGCCAAACCGTTTGCCGCTGGCACTGGAAATGTACTCGACCATTTGGTGACCAGCCAGCTGTTCCAGGCTGCTGGGCGTGCCCATGCGTTCAAGGTACGCGGGGCTGGCCAGCGTCAGTTGTTCCATCATTGCCAAGGGTCGTGCCACCAGCGATTCATCCAAGGCCGGACCACCGCGCAACACACAATCGACGCCTTCGCGAATCAAATCCACTGGCCGATCATTGAGGCCGATCTCCAACTCGATCTGTGGGTACAACGCGGTGAACGTTGGCAAAGCCGGAATCACAATCAAGCTCCCAATGCCTGAGGGCATATCGATGCTCAATGTGCCACGGGGGTTCTGGCGCCGCGTGGAGAACACCGCCTCGGTTTCCTCAAGATCAGTCAGCAATTGCACGCAACGTTGGTAGTACGCCGCGCCATCCAGGGTCGGGCTGACGTGGCGCGTGGTGCGCTGCAGCAGTTGCACGCCGAGATGGGCCTCCAGTTGCTTGATCAGAATTGTCACGGAGGCGCGTGGCAATTGCAGGCTGTCGGCGGCCTTGGCAAACCCGCCCAATTCAACAATCCGAGTGAACACGCGCATGGCGTTAAAACGGTCCAAGAGAATGCTCCTATGGGAGATTGTTAAGATATTACGAACAGTGATAGCACTTTTAGCGGGTTTATCCGCATTTTTTCAAGGGTAACAATGGGCCCCTCATCACAAGGAGCTTCCCTATGCACACTCGACAACTCGGTAAAAACGGCCCGCATGTGTCTGCCATTGGCCTTGGCTGCATGGGCATGACCGATTTCTACACGCCCGTCGCCGATACCACCGAAGCCACCGCAACCTTGCACCGCGCCCTGGAGCTGGGCGTCAACTTTCTCGATACCGCTGACATGTACGGCCCGCACACCAATGAGCAACTGATCGGCAAGGCCATTGCCGGCAAGCGCGACCAGGTGTTCCTGGCCAGCAAATTCGGGATCGTGCGCGACCCTGCCAACCCCGTAGTGCGCGGGGTGAATGGCCGGCCCGACTATATCCGCAATGCCATCGACGGCACCTTGCAACGCCTGGGGGTGGATACGCTGGACCTGTACTACCAGCACCGCATCGACCCCGACGTGGCCATCGAAGAAACCGTCGGCGCCATGGCCGACCTGGTGAAACAGGGCAAGGTGCGCTATCTGGGCCTGAGCGAGGCATCCGCCGCTACCCTGGAGCGTGCGCATAAGGTCCATCCCATCAGCGCCCTGCAAAGTGAATATTCGCTGTGGAGCCGTGACCAGCAAGACAACGGCTGCCTCGCTGCCTGCCAGCGCCTGGGCATCGCGTTTGTGCCGTACAGCCCGTTGGGCCGAGGTTTTCTCACCGGTGCCTTGAAAAGCCCGGATGATTTCGGCGCAGACGACTACAGGCGCCACAGCCCGCGCTTTCAGGGTGAAAACTTTGCAAAAAACCTGCGGCTGGTAGAACAGGTGCAGGCCCTGGCGGCAGAAAAAGGTGTGACGGCCGGGCAACTGGCACTGGCCTGGGTATTGGCCCAGGGTGACTACATCATTCCTATCCCCGGGACCAAGCGGCGTGCGTATCTGCAAGAGAATGTCGCGGCGGTATCGATCACTCTCAGCAAGGACGAACTAGCTGGGCTGGATGCGATCTTCCCGGCCGATGCAGCCGCAGGCCTGCGCTACCCCAAGGAAGTGCTGGCCATGCTAGATATCTAGCTCCGGCTGGCCCCCCTCGTCCGGGCCGTTCTCAGAGGGATTGATGAACGGCCTGCCGACTCCCGTGCAAAGCGCGGGAGTCCGGCTACGCTCACAGCTCCTAGTGTAAAAACCGCCACACAGGAGGTGTGTCATGCACGCGACTGAGCATTCGGTCCGCTTGGAGCAGATCAGTCAGGAGCGCTTCATCCAGGCGCCGATCGACGCGGTTTACGACTATGTCACCCAACCCGACCGCTGGCACGAGTGGCACCCCACCTCCCTCAGCGCCGACACCGGCACCACCGGCTCATTACCGGTCGGCACGCGTTTTACCGAAATCATCGACCTGCTGGGCATACGCGTCCCCATGAGTTACCGCGTACAAATCGCCCGCCGCTCCAGCGAGTTCAAGACCGTCTTCACCTCCCTGGCGGTTGATGGCTCGATTCATTACTACTTGCGCGCTCATCAGGGCGGCACGCTGTTCACGCGGGTGCTGACTTATGAGACTGAACTGCAACTGGCGTCTTTGCATGAACGCATGGTCGCGTTGTCGTCAATTGCGCTGGACCGGCTCAAACAGCGGCTGGAAAACCAGGGCTTCGTATAATTTAGAAACATTACAACGACGTCACATTGCAAACATGCCTGCAAAAGCAGGGAGAATGCCCGGCTTATTGCCGCGCCTTCAGTGAGACACACGATGAAAACCCCATTGCGACTGGCCCTGCTCAGTGCCCTGTTCACCACCACCCTGGCCCAGGCCGCCGAACTGATCCCCATCGACGTACACCGCGACGCCAACTGTGGCTGCTGTAAAAAGTGGATCAGCCATTTGGAAAGCAACGGATTCAAGGTCAGCGACCACGTTGAAGCCGACATGAGCGCGGTGAAACAACGCCTGGGCGTCGCGCCACGCCTTGGCTCCTGCCACACCGCCGTCATCGACGGCAAATTCGTCGAGGGCCACGTGCCCGCCGAGCAGGTCCTGGCTCTGCGCAAGCGCAACGACCTGCTGGGCCTTGCCGCACCGGGTATGCCCTTGGGTTCGCCAGGCATGGAAATGGACGGACGCAGCGAGGCCTATCAAATCATTGGCCTGACCCGAGAGGGCAAAGACGTGGTGGTAGCGGACTACCCGGCTCACTGACCGGTGTTGATGGGTTATCTGGGGCTGTTCGCCGCGGCATTTGGCGCCGCGACGTTATTGCCCCTGCAATCGGAAGCCGTGTTGGTCGGCCTGCTGCTCAGCGGGCATTACAACCTATGGCTGCTGCTGGCCATCGCTACCCTGGGTAACGTGCTGGGCTCGGTGGTCAATTGGCTGCTGGGGCGCTCGGTCGAGCGCTTCAAAGAGCGACGCTGGTTCCCGGTCAGCGCCCGGCAATTGGACAAGGCTCGCGGCCATTACGCGCGTTGGGGGCATTGGACGTTGCTGCTCAGTTGGGTGCCGATCATCGGTGATCCGCTGACATTGGTGGCTGGGGTGATGCGTGAGCCGTGGTGGCGGTTTTTGCTGCTGGTGACCCTGGCAAAAAGCCTGCGTTATGGCGTACTCGCCGCGCTGACGCTGCAATGGCTTTAATCCCCCGTTAATCTCTGGCAAAGAGCATCCGGGCATCTGTCTCGGAGCCAAAACCCATGCCTTTCATCCGTACATTGTGCGTAGCCGGCCTGTTGTCGGCCAGCGCCGCGCCCGTGTTAGCTGCTAACTATGGCCCTGAATTGCAGGGCTTTGAGTACCCCTACCCCTTGAATCATTTCGCCTTCCAATCCCAAGGCAAATCCCTGCAAATGGGCTACATGGACGTCCCCGCAACAGGCACCCCCAACGGTCGCAGCGTGGTGCTGATGCACGGCAAGAACTTCTGCGGCGCCACCTGGGAAGGCTCGATCAAGGCGCTGAGTGACGCCGGTTACCGCGTCATCGCCCCGGACCAGATAGGTTTTTGCACCTCCAGCAAGCCCGACCATTACCAGTACAGCTTCCAGCAACTGGCGACCAACACCCACCAACTGCTGGAAAAGCTCGGCATTCAAAAGGCCACGGTGATCGGCCATTCCACCGGCGGCATGCTCGCCACGCGCTATGCGCTGATGTACCCCCAGCAAACCGAACAGCTTGGCCTCGTGAACCCCATCGGCCTGGAAGACTGGAAAGCCCTCGGCGTGCCTTACCAGAGCGTCGACCAGTGGTACCAGCGCGAGCTGAAGCTGAGCGCCGAAGGTGTACGCAACTATGAGCGAAACACCTATTACGTTGGGCGCTGGAAACCCGAGTACGAGCGCTGGGTAGACATGCTCGCCGGCCTGAACAAAGGCCCGGGGCATCTGCAGGTTGCCTGGAACTCGGCGTTGATTTACGACATGATCTTCACCCAGCCGGTGTACTACGAGTTCAAGGACTTGCAGGTACCTACCCTGCTGCTGATCGGCACCAGCGACACCACCGCTATCGGCAAAGATGTGGCGCCGCCGGCGGTCAAGGCCAAAATCGGTCATTACGAGGTACTGGGCAAGCAGGTGGCCAAGCTGATTCCCCGCGCTACGCTAGTGGAGTTTCCAGGCCTGGGGCATGCGCCCCAAATGGAAGAACCTGAACAGTTTCATAAAGCCCTGTTGCAGGGGTTGAAGGCCCTTTAATTCCAACTTTTCGAGGCCCGCGTGCATGTCGATACAGATCGCAGTGTTGGATGATTGGCAAAACGTGGCCAGCGAGGTGGTGGATTGGTCGACGCTGGACAGCGTAGGCAAGGTGCATTTTCTCCACGACTACCCCGCCGATACCGCCACCATGGTCGAGCGCTTGAAAGGGTTCGAGGTGATTTGCCTGATGCGCGAACGCTCAACCTTTGACAAAGCCCTGCTGCAAGGGCTGCCCCAGCTCAAATTGCTGGTGACCGGCGGCATGCGCAATGCCGCCATCGACATTCCCGCCGCCAAGGCCCTGGGCATCCAGGTGTGCGGCACCGACAGCTATAAACACGCCGCACCGGAACTCACCTGGGCCTTGATCATGGCCTCTACGCGCAACCTGCTCGCCGAAGCCAACTCGCTGCGCGCAGGTGGATGGCAGGTTGGCCTGGGCGGCGATCTGCATGGCAAGACCTTGGGCATCCTGGGGCTGGGCAGCATTGGCCAGAAAGTCGCAAGGTTCGCCCAGGTGTTTGGCATGCGGGTGATTGCCTGGAGTGAAAACCTCACACCCGAGCGTGCGGCGGAATCAGGGGTGACCTGGGTCAGCAAGCGCGAGCTGTTTGAGCAGGCGGATATCCTGACCATCCATCTGGTGCTCAGCGAGCGCAGCCGTGGCCTGGTGGATGCGCAAGCCTTGGGTTGGATGAAACCCAGCGCGCGGCTGGTGAACACCGCACGCGGGCCGATTGTGGATGAGCAGGCACTGGTGCAAGCCTTGAGCCGCGGTCGCCTGGCCGGGGCGGCGCTGGACGTGTATGCCGAGGAACCGCTGCCGGCTGACCATCCGTTTCGCAGCCTGCCCAATGTGCTGGCTACGCCACACGTGGGGTATGTGAGCGAGCAGAATTACCGGCAGTTCTATCAGCAGATGATCGAAGATATCCAAGCCTGGGCCGAGGGTGTGCCCATTCGCGGGCTCGCCTGACGCACCACTTTAGTGCGTTATTTCACCCTGTATTCAGGTAGGAGCGAGCTTGCTCGCGAAAAACGCCAACGATAACGCGGTCATTCTGGTTTTACTCGGCGGCCTTTGGTTTTTCGCGAGCAAGCTCGCTCCTACAGAGGCAGGGCGGTATATCGTTAAAAGTTTTTTGTCCTACAAAATCTGCATGAAAACCCAGCAGGCGCTGGGATCTGTCCTAGACTCATGACCGATGGGTCCGTTCCAAAACAAAAACCCCGCAAAAAATCTAAACTTTCGAAACCTGCCGCTGGTCAAGTTTTAGGTAAGGGCGAGCACGCGCGCTTCAGGCCGAATGCCCGCTCATCCAATCTTTTTAAGCCGACGTTACAACTGGCATACGCCTTGCCAGCTTGTATAGCGCTTGTGTGTCTGGCCGCAGGATGCGGTCACTCGGAGCTGATGGCAGCGGGCCATTAGCCAACCAACAGATGGGAGTGCATTATGATCAGTGCCGCAGTAGATACTCAGGGAGAGCGTTTTAGTCAGCCGGCAGGAGGGCCAAAGTCTTTGGCCGACCTGCCCAACACTGTGCGGCCGGTCGTGAGTCAGAATCCGAATCGAAAGAAAGTTTTGTTTGTCACCTCCGAGTTCGCGGACCTGGTGAAAACCGGTGGCCTGGGCGACGTCTCCGCTGCCCTGCCCCGCGCCATGGCCCACCTGCATGATGTACGGGTGCTGATTCCGGGTTACCCGCAGGTGATGGAAAGCGACAACCCGATTCATATCGTCGGTGAACTGGGCGGCCATGCCGCGTTGCCGCCGTGCAAGATCGGGCGCATGGACCTCAAGGACGGCCTGGTCATCTACGTGCTGATCTGCCCCGAACTGTATGAGCGCGAAGGCACGCCCTACGGCGCCAACAACGGCCGCGACTGGCCGGACAACCATATTCGCTTCGCCCGCCTGGGCCTTGCCGCCGCCGACATGGCCGCCAACCTCGCGCAAATCCACTGGTGCCCAGACCTGGTGCACGCCCATGACTGGCCTGCGGGCCTGGCTCCGGCGTATATGCACTGGCGTGGGTCACGTACGCCCACCCTGTTCACCATTCATAACTTGGCCTACCAGGGCGTGGTCAGCCTGGCCTCGACGCCTGAGCTGGGCATTCCGCCCCACGCCTTGCAGCAAGAAGGCATGGAGTTCTACGGCAAGATGTCGTTTCTCAAGGCGGGGATGGCGTATTCCAGCCATATCACCACCGTGAGCGCCACCTACGCCCAGGAGATCACCACACCGGAATTCGGGTGTGGCCTGGATGGCTTCCTCGCCAGCAAGACCCAGCAAGGTCTGCTCAGCGGCATTCCCAACGGTATCGACGAAAGCTGGGAAACCTCTACCGACACGCACCTGATCCACAACTTCAATATCGGCGACTGGGAAGGCAAGGCCATCAACGCCGCCCATGTGCGCGAGCTGTTTGAGCTGCAGCCATCCAGTGGCCCGCTGTTCGCGGTGGTCTCGCGCCTGGTCTACCAGAAAGGCCTGGACCTCACCGAAGCCGTCGCCAGTTTCATCGTCGAGAACGGCGGCCAGATTGCGATCATCGGCCGTGGCGAGCCTGAAGAAGAACAGGCCATGCGCGAATTGGCACTGCGCTTCCCTGGCCAGGTGGGCGTGCGCATCGGCTTCAACGAGACCGATGCACGCCGCATGTTCGCCGGCAGCGATTTTCTGCTGATGCCGTCACGCTATGAGCCCTGCGGTCTGAGCCAGATGTATGCGCAACGCTTCGGCTCGTTGCCGGTGGCGCGTAACACCGGCGGGCTGGCGGACACCATTGAGGATGGCGTCACCGGGTTCCTGTTCAATGAGTCAACGGTGCAAAGCTACGAAGAGGCGCTGCGCCGCGCCTTCAAGGTGTTCGCCTTCCCCGGTCTGCTCAATGCCATGCGCAGCCGTGCCATGACCCAGCCGTTCAACTGGTGCCAGGCGGTGGAACCCTACGCCGAACTCTACGAACAACTGGTGGCCAAGGCCCTGGGGAAATCGAACAAATAGCGATTGGAACAACAAGGGAGGTCTTCATAGATGCCGTTACGGACTCTGGAAACCTGGCCCCACGGCGCAATCATGCTGGACGCGCACCGCACGCGCTTTGCGTTATGGGCGCCAGACGCATTTTATGTCAGCGTTGAATTGGAACAGGGTAAAACCATCGTCATGCTGCCCCAGGCCGGTGGTTGGTTCGAAGTCGAAGTCGCGTGCCCTGCCGGCACGCTTTACCGCTTTAATATCGATGGCGAAAACACGGTGCCTGACCCCGCCGCCAGGGCCCAGGCGCTGGATGTGCATGGCTGGAGCCGAGTAGTCGACCCCCTCGCCTATGAATGGCGCCACAGCCAGTGGCAAGGCCGCCCCTGGCACACGGCGGTGATCTACGAGCTTCACGTTGGCGCCATGGGCGGCTACGCTGGCGTCGAGAAACACCTGCCACGCCTGGCCGAACTGGGCGTCACCGCCATTGAGTTAATGCCTCTGGCGCAATTTCCCGGCGAACGCAATTGGGGCTATGACGGCGTACTGCCCTACGCGCCCCACGCCACCTACGGCACGCCCGAGCAACTCAAGCAACTGATCGACAGTGCCCATGGTCACGGCTTGGCGGTGATCCTCGATGTGGTCTACAACCACTTCGGCCCCGATGGCAATTACCTGGGCCAGTACGCCCAGGGTTTCTTCCAGGAAGACGTGCACACGCCCTGGGGCGCCGGCATTGATTTCGAGCGCCGCGAGGTGCGGGATTTCTTCCTCGATAACGCCTTGATGTGGCTGCTCGAATACCGCTTCGACGGCCTTCGCCTGGATGCCGTGCACGCCATCGACAACCCTGGGTTTCTGCAGGAACTGGCACAACGGGTACGCCAGCAGGTGGACGGCGGGCGCCACGTGTGGCTGATGCTGGAAAACGAACTGAACCAGGCCAGCCTGTTGCAGCACGATTTCGACGCGCAATGGAATGACGACTTTCATAATGTGCTACACGTGCTGCTCACCGGTGAAACCGACGCCTACTACAGCGACTTTGCCGAACAGCCCACCGCCAAGCTGGCGCGCTGCCTGGCCGAGGGGTTCATCTACCAGGGCGAGACCACACGCCATGGGCATGCCCGCGGCGAGCCCAGTGCGGATTTGCCCCCCAGCGCCTTCGTGGCGTTCCTGCAAAACCACGACCAGGTCGGCAACCGCGCCCTGGGCGAACGCCTGCACCAGCTGTGTTCGCCCGAGGCGCTGAAAGCGGCGACGGCCCTGCTGTTGCTGTGCCCCATGATCCCGATGCTGTTCATGGGCGACGAGGTAAGTGCCGCCGAGCCCTTCCTGTTTTTCACCGACCATCATGGCGAGCTGGCCGAGGCCGTGCGTGAAGGCCGGCGCAATGAGTTTGCCGACTTCGCGGCGTTTCACGACCCCGAGCAACGCCAGCGCATCCCCGACCCCAACGCGCTGCAAACCTTTTTACAGTCGACGCCCTCCTTCGTCGAGAACGACCACACCCAGCTCTACCGCCACCTGCTGAGCCTGCGTCACACACACGTGGTGCCGCACTTGCCCGGCACGGTCGCCCTCGGCGCGCAGGTGCTGGCTGACCATGCCGTCACCGCGCGCTGGCGTCTGGGCAACGGCCGTGTGCTGCAGATCGACCTGAACCTGAGTGAACAGCCCCTGGATCATCCGGCACCCCACCCGATTATTTTCCAAACGCCTGCCCAGCAAGGTGCGCACTTACCGCCCTTGAGCGCACGCGTTTGCTTATCCCCTGTTGGAGACATTCTTTGAGCGAAGCGAACCTGGAAATTCTCGCCAGCCGCGCAGGCCTGGCCGTCGATTGGATCGATGCCAACGGTCGCCCGCAGCATGTAAAGCCTGACGCCCTGCGCGCCGTGCTCAAAGGCCTTGGGCACCCGGCCGACAGCGATGCCGAGATCGACGCCAGCCTGCAGCAACTTGAGCAGGCGCAGCAAGACACCCACCTGCCGCCGTTGATGACCACCGACAGTGGCGCGGGCCTGGACCTGGCGCGTTATTTCGCCCCCGATACCCCGTGTCGCGTCAGCCTGGAAGGCGGCGAAACCCTGGAACTGCGCCTGGACGGCGAGGCTGTGCTGCCCGGCGTGATCGCCCTGGGCTACCACCAGGTGCATATCGACGGGCAAACCTTCACCCTGGCCGTCGCTCCCAGCCACTGCTACAGCGTGGCCGACGCGGTCGACAGCCAACCCGCTCGTGCCTGGGGCCTCAGCGCCCAACTCTATGCCTTGCGCCGCCTCGGCGATGGCGGTTTTGGCGACACCCTGGCTCTGGAGCACCTGGTGCGTTCCGCCGCCGAGCGCGGCGCCGACGCTGTGGCGATCAGCCCGATGCACGCGATGTTCAGCGCCGACACCGAGCGTTTCAGCCCTTATTCACCCTCCAGCCGCCTGTTTCTCAACAGCCTGTATGCTTCGCCGGCGTGCATCCTCGGTGAACGTGAGGTGCGCAACGCCATCGAAGCTGCCGGGTTGGCTGACGAGTTGCATGCCCTGGAACAGCTCCCGCTGATCGACTGGCCGGCCGCCGCCAAGGCCAAGCAACGCCTGCTGCGCACACTGTATGAAGACTTCCGCCACGGCGCGCATCCCCAGCATGCCGACTTCCAAAGCTTCCGCCAGACCGGCGGCGAAGCCCTGGAAAACCACTGCCGCTTCGAAGCCATACAGGCCCAGCGTGCTGCCGCCGGTGAGGACCTGGACTGGCGCCAATGGCCCGAAGCCTGGCGCACGCCGCAAAGCCCGGCCCTGGCGCAGTTCGCCGAGGAAAACCGCGACGAAATCGGCTATTTCGCCTTCACCCAATGGCTGATCGCCCGTAGCCTTGAGCGCGCGCAACAAGCCGCCCGTGGCAGCGGCATGGGCATCGGCCTGATCGCCGACCTGGCGGTGGGTGCCGATGGCGGCGGTAGCCAGGCCTGGAGCCGTCAAGACGAACTGCTGGCCGACCTGACCGTGGGCGCGCCACCGGACATTCTCAACCGCGCAGGCCAAGGTTGGGGGATCTCTGCCTTTTCCCCAGAGGGCCTCAGGCGCAATGGCTTTCGCGCCTTTATCGAAATGCTGCGGGCCAACTTCGCCCATGCCGGCGGCTTGCGCATCGACCACGTGATGGGCTTGCAACGCCTGTGGGTGATCCCCCTGGGCGCATCACCCCGCGAAGGGGCCTACTTGTATTACCCGGTGGACGACCTGCTGCGTTTGCTCGCCCTGGAATCGCACCGCCACCAGGCCATCGTCCTCGGTGAAGACCTGGGCACCGTGCCCGACGGCCTGCGCGAAAAGCTCAGTGCCCGCTCGATCCTGGGCATGCGTGTGCTGCTGTTCGAACAGCACCATGACGGCCAGTTCAAGCCCATACTCGATTGGCCCGACAACGCCTTGGCCACCACCAGTACCCACGACTTGCCCACCCTTAATGGCTGGTGGCACAGCCGCGATATCGAATGGAACATCCAGCTGGGCCTGATCGACGCGCCTACTGTGGACCAATGGAGCGAACACCGCCTGCGCGAACGCCAGGCACTGCGCCAAGCCTTGAGCCAGGACCCGCAGAACTTCATCGATGAAATCCGCAACGACACCGACCATATGATCGACGCCAGCGTGCGCTACCTGGGCCATACCCGCGCGCCCCTCGTGTTGTTGCCCCTGGAAGATGCTTTGGGCATCCAGGAGCAAGCCAACCTGCCGGGCACCCTCGACACCCACCCCAATTGGCGCCGCCGCTTGCCCGGCGAAGCCGCCAGCCTGCTCGACAATGACAGCGCCGCGCGTCGCCTCGAACTGCTGGCCGTAGCGCGCAACCAAGCCTATGAGCGTGACCGATGAACGCACTGCCCCTGCGCGCCACCCAGCGCCTGCAATTTCATAAAGGCTTTACCCTCGATGACGCGGTGCCGCTGGTGCCGTATTTCGCCCAACTGGGCATCAGCCATCTGTATGCCTCACCGCTGTTAAGCGCCCGCGCCGGCTCCATGCACGGCTACGATGTGGTCGACCCGACCCGCGTCAACCCGGAGCTGGGGGGCGAAGCGGCGTTGCGTCGCCTGGTCGCCGCGCTGCGTGAGCACAACATGGGCTTGATCCTCGATATCGTCTCCAACCATATGGCCGTGGGCGGCGCGGACAACCCTTGGTGGCTGGACCTGCTGGAGTGGGGCCGCCTGAGCCCCTACAGCGAGTTCTTCGACATCCAGTGGCATTCCCCCGACCCGTTGCTCAAGGGCCAGTTGCTGATGCCCTTTCTCGGCAGCGATTACGGCGAAGCCTTGCAGAATGGCACCTTGCCGCTCAAGTTCGATGCCGAACAGGGGAGTTTCTACGTCGAGCATTACGAACACCGTTTTCCGATTTGCCCCAGGGACTACGGCCTGATCCTGGGCAACGATGAGTTACTCAAACCGCTGGCCGAACGTTTCGCCGCCCTCGCCTACCAGCACGACGCCTACGCCGAAGCCGCCACGCTCAAACAAGCCCTGGCCGAACGCGCCAGCGAGCTGCTGCCAGCCATCGAACAACGCCTGGCTGCATTCGACAGTCGCCAGCCCGAGGGCTTCGAGCGCCTGCATCACCTGCTGGAACAACAGACTTATCGCCTGGCCAGTTGGCGCACCGCCGCGGACGACATCAACTGGCGGCGCTTCTTCGACGTCAATGAATTGGGCGGCCTGCGGGTCGAGCGTGCAGCGGTGTTCGAAGCCACCCATGGCAAGATTTTCGAGCTGATCAGCGCGGGGCTGGTCGACGGGCTGCGCATCGACCATATCGACGGCCTCGCCGACCCGCGTGGCTATTGCCGCAAATTGCGTCGGCGGGTGGATGCGCTGTCACCCCAGCGCCACTTGCCGATCTTTGTCGAAAAGATCCTTGGCGAAGGCGAAACCCTGCGCGAAGACTGGCAGGTGGATGGCACCACTGGCTACGAGTTCATGAACCAGTTGTCATTGCTGCAACACCAACCCGAAGGTTTCGCGCCGCTGGCCGAGATGTGGACGCGTTACAGCGAACGGCCTTCAGCCTTCGGCGAAGAAGCGCGGCTGGCGCGCCAGCAGATCCTCAATGGTTCGTTGGGCGGCGACTTCGAAAGCGTGGCCCAGGCGCTGCTGCAAGTGGCCCGCGATGATGTGATGACCCGCGACCTGACCCTGGGCGCCATTCGCCGTGCCTTGCAGGAACTGATCGTGCACTTCCCGGTGTACCGCACCTACATCAGCGCCATGGGCCGCAGCGCGGCCGACGACAAGGTGTTCCAGCAGGCCATGGAGGGTGCGCGCAGCACCCTCAACGAAGGCGACTGGCCGGTGCTCGACCACCTGGAGCAATGGCTCGGTGGCCAGCCCTGGCGCAATCGTCCGGTGGGCCGCGCGCGCAAGATGCTCAAGCATGCCTGCGTGCGCTTCCAGCAACTGACCTCGCCCGCCGCCGCCAAGGCCGTGGAAGACACCGCGTTCTACCGCTCGGCGGTGTTGTTGTCGCGTAACGATGTGGGTTTCAGCGCCGAGCAATTCAGTGCGCCGTTGGCAGATTTCCATGCGGCTAACCAACAACGCCTGAAGACCTTCCCCGGTAACCTGCTGGCCACTGCCACCCATGACCACAAACGCGGCGAAGACACCCGTGCGCGCCTGGCGGTGCTCAGCGAGTGCGCACCCTGGTATGCCGAACAGGTCGAGCACTGGCGCCGCCTGGCCGAGCCTTTGCGCGAGAGCGCAGAGAGCCCCTCGGCGGGTGATGAGCTGATTCTTTATCAGGTGCTGCTGGGCAGTTGGCCGCTGGAACCCAACCCCGATCTGGAGGCGTACCAACAACGCCTCTGGCAGTGGCAGCAAAAAGCCCTGCGCGAGGCCAAGTTGCAGAGCAGTTGGAGCGCGCCCAACGACGCGTATGAACAGGCGGTGGACGGGTTCCTCAAGCGCCTGCTGCTCAGTGAGGCCGGTGCGCCGCTGCGCAGTGCCCTGGACAGCGCGGCCCAGGCCATCGCCCCCGCCGGCGCCCTGAATGGGCTGGCGCAAACCTTGCTTCATCTGACCGTGCCGGGTGTGCCGGATATTTACCAGGGCGATGAGTTCTGGGACTTCAGCCTGGTCGACCCGGACAACCGTCGCCCGGTGGACTTCGCTGCGCGGCAACGTGCATTGCAGGCACCACCGGACATCGGCGAACTGTTGTTCAACTGGCGCGACGGGCGTATCAAACAGGCAGTGATCGCCCAGGTGCTGGGCCTGCGTAAAGCCTGCCCCGAACTGCTGCGCCATGGCAGCTACACACCGCTGGAAGTGCTGGGCCAGCACGCGGAACGCGTCGTTGCGTTCTACCGTGAACATCAGGGCAGGCAGTTGCTGGTGGTGGTGCCGCGCTGGTCTTATCCTCTGCTTGAAAACGGGATGTTTCCCCAGATCAATGCGCAGGTTTGGGGCGATACGCGGGTGAAATTACCGTTCGCCGCCCCTGCACAAAACTGGAAGGGACTTTTTCAAACGGGCGTAGTCACACCCAACAAGGAGCTGTTGATCAGCGCTGCCCTGGGGGATCTCCCGGTCAATGTCTTTATCAATCCTGATAATCAAGAAAGCTGAAAATTTTCTGTGAGGAGTTTGTGATGAGTAAAGAAGACAAACGCATTCGCGAACTGGCGCATCAGATCTGGGAGTCTGAAGGCAAGCCCGATGGCGCCCATGATCGCCACTGGGAGATGGCGCGCAAGCTGGCCGAAGCCGAGGCGCTGACGCCAAGCAAGCCTAAACCGGCCGCCAAGCCAAAAACCGCGCCCAAGGCTGCGGCCAAGCCCAAGCCGGCTGCGCCTGCCGCCGCCAAGCCCGCGGCAAAGAAACCCGCCGCCCCGAAGAAGCCCAAACCGCCCGCCCCATGATTTCTCGGGCCTGCAGCACGCAATGCGCGTTGCAGGCCCTTTTCCGTCCATGCCATGCGCTGAAGCACCGTCAGTACGGCGGCGTTCGGCCCGAAAAAAGACCCCTTGCAGGAGCAACTCGATGAGCAAACCCGACAACACCACAGCGACGCCGGATCATGAGCCGTCGCGGATCCGTGAAGGTTTGCCCTTCCCCCTCGGCGCCACCTGGGATGGCCTGGGTGTGAACTTTGCGCTGTTTTCCGCCAACGCCACCAAGGTGGAGCTGTGCCTGTTCGACGATACCGGCGAGGTTGAGCTGGAACGCATCGAACTGCCCGAATACACCGACGAAATCTTTCATGGCTACCTGCCCGATGCTCACCCCGGGCTGATTTACGGTTATCGCGTATACGGCCCCTATGACCCGGCCAATGGTCACCGTTTCAACCACAACAAGCTGCTGATCGACCCCTACGCCAAGCAACTGGTGGGCGAACTCAAATGGTCCGAAGCGCTGTTTGGCTACACCATCGGCCACCCGGACGACGACCTCAGTTTCGATGAACGCGACAGTGCGCCCTTCGTGCCCAAGTGCAAGGTCATCGACCCGGCGCACACCTGGGGCAACGACCAACCGGTACGGGTGCCGTGGGACCGTACGATCATCTATGAAACCCACCTGCGTGGCATCAGCATGCGTCACCCTTCGGTGGGCGAGTCGGTGCGGGGCACCTGCGCCGGCTTGATGGAAGATGACGTGCTCAAGCATATCCGTCAGTTGGGTATCTCCTCGGTCGAGTTGCTGCCGGTGCACGCCTTCGTCAACGACCAGCATCTGCTGGAAAAAGGCATGACCAACTACTGGGGCTATAACAGCATTGCGTTCTTCGCCCCCGACCCGCGCTACCTGGCCAGCGGCAAGATCGCCGAGTTCAAGGAGATGGTCGCGCACCTGCATGAGCAGAAGCTGGAAGTGATTCTGGACGTGGTCTACAACCACACCGCCGAAGGCAACGAGCGCGGCCCGACCCTGTCCATGCGTGGCATCGACAATGCCTCTTACTACCGGCTGATGCCCGACGACAAACGTTTCTACATCAACGATTCCGGCACCGGCAACACCCTGGATTTGAGCCACCCGTGCGTGCTGCAGATGGTCACCGACTCCCTGCGTTACTGGGCCACCGAGATGCATGTGGACGGCTTCCGCTTCGACCTGGCGACCATCCTCGGGCGCTACCGCGACGGCTTCGATGAGCGCCACAGTTTCCTCGTGGCGTGCCGCCAGGACCCGATCCTGCGCCAGTTGAAACTCATCGCCGAACCCTGGGACTGCGGCCCCGGTGGCTACCAGGTGGGCAACTTCCCGCCGGGCTGGGTGGAATGGAACGACCGCTTCCGCGACACCGTGCGTGCGTTCTGGAAAGGCGACGACGGCCAACTCGCAGACTTCGCCGGGCGCATGACCGCCTCGGGCGAGATGTTCAACCACCGTGGGCGCAGGCCGTACAGCTCGGTGAACTTCATCACCGCCCACGACGGCTTCACCCTGCACGACCTGGTGTCGTACAACGACAAACACAACGAGGCCAACGACGAGAACAACCAGGACGGCAGCAATAACAACCTGTCCTGGAACCACGGTGTCGAAGGCCCTACCGACGACCCGGAGATCAACGCGCTGCGCCTGCGCCAGATGCGCAACTTCTTCGCCACTTTGCTGCTGGCCCAGGGCACGCCAATGATCGTCGCCGGGGACGAGTTCGCTCGCACTCAGCACGGCAACAACAACGCCTATTGCCAGGACAGCGAGATCGGCTGGGTCAACTGGGACCTGGACGATGACGGCAAGGCCCTGCTCAAGTTCGTCAAGCGTCTGATCAAGTTGCGCCTGGCTTACCCGATCCTGCGGCGCGGGCGTTTCCTGGTGGGCGACTACAACGAAGACATCGGCGTGAAGGACGTCACTTGGCTGGCGCCGGATGGCAACGAGATGACCACCGAGCAATGGGAAGACAGCCAGGGCCGCTGCCTGGGCATGTTAATGGATGGCCGCGCCCAGGAAACCGGGATTCGCCGCGCCGGGGCCGATGCCACGCTGCTGCTGGTGGTCAACGCCCATCACGACATGGTCAATTTCCGCCTGCCGCCGGTGCCGGAGGGTGAGTTCTGGACCTGCCTGCTCGACACCAACGACCCGGCTGTGCGTGGCCAGGAACGCTTTGATTTCGAGCATGAGTACGCGGTCACCGGCCGCTCGCTGCTGCTGTTTGAACTGCAGCACGAAGGCGAGGTGTGAAATGGCGTTGCACGGTTTCCTTCAGGGCTACCGGGGCTATGCCGACACGCAAGCCCTGGGCAATGCGCTGAGGGCCCTTCAAGAGGAAGGCCTTGACCAACTGCCGTTGCCGGGCAGCGGCGATACCCTGGCCCGCTTGAGCCAATTGGCTCAGGTGGCCGGGCATGACCTGCGCCTGTGCAAGTTGTTCGAAGGCCATACCGATGCGCTGGCGATCATTGCCGAACTCGACAGCCCCTTGCCGCCGCTGGGCAGCACCTGGGGCATGTGGGCGGCCGAGCCGCCGGCCGCCAAGGTGCGCGTGCGCCACGACGGCCAGCGATTGCTGGTCGAGGGGCGCAAAGCCTGGTGTTCCGGTGCGGCGGTGGTCAGCCATGGCTTGCTGACGGCCTGGGACGAAGAGGACCGCCAGCAACTGGTGGCGGTGGCGATGGATCAGCCCGGCATCACGGTGACAGATGAAGGGTGGAAGGCGGTGGGCATGGCGGCGACCGGTAGTGTCGACATCCTGTTCAGTGCCGCCAGGGGGATTGCCGTGGGTGGCCCGGGCGACTATCTGTCCCGCCCGGGCTTCTGGCACGGCGGCATCGGCATCGCCGCGTGCTGGTACGGCGCGGCGCAACGCCTGGGTGAAGTGCTGCGCGCCCAATGTGCCACGCGTGCGGAGCCCCATGCACTGGCCCACCTCGGCGCGGTCGACAGTGCCCTGAACAGCGCCGCCTGCGTGTTACGCGCCAGCGCCGCGCAGATCGACCGCCAGCCACGTGCCGATGCGCGGCAGCTGGCGCAACAGACGCGCGCGTGTATCGAGGAGACGGTCGAGCAAGTGATCCACCATGTGGGCCGTGCAGTCGGCGCCGGGCCGTATTGCAAGGATCCGCACTTTGCCCAGTTGATGGCGGATTTGCCGGTGTATGTGCGGCAAAGCCATGCCGAACGCGACTTGGCCGCTTTGGGCGAACACGTCGCTGGTGAGCCCTCAGGGAGATGGGTGCTATGAAGCCCAACCCGATTGTTGGCCAGGGCACGCCGTTGAGCCACTGGCAAAACTCTGAACGGCTGGCCGAGTTGCCACACATCAGCGTGGCGCAGTTGGTGCCGCCAGGGCATCGAGCGGTAATCGTCGCCCCGCACCCGGATGATGAAGTGCTGGGCAGCGGCGGCTTGCTGCAAGGGTTGGCGGCGCTGGATCGCCCCATCCAGTTGATCTCCGTCACCGATGGCAGCGCCAGCCACCCTGGCTCCAGGCGCTGGCCGGTGGAGCGCCTGAGCGTGGTGCGCCCGCAGGAATCAGCCCAGGCCCTGCACCGCCTTGGCTTGCCGCTGCACAGTTTGAAATGGCTGCGCGGCGGGTTCGCCGACAGCCATGTGGCCGAGCGCGAAACCCAGCTGTGCGAGTTTATCCAGCGCCACCTCAAGCCCAACGACGTGGTGTTTGCCACGTGGTGCGAGGATGGGCATTGCGACCATGAAGCCGTGGGCCGCGCCAGCGCCAACGCAGCCAAGGCCGTCGGCGCAGCGTTGTGTGAACTGCCGGTATGGACCTGGCACTGGGCCACTGCCGAAGACCACAAGGTGCCCTGGCATCGGGCGCGCAAGATCCCGCTGACCGCCGAGCAAGTGGCACGCAAACGCCATGCGATCCATGCCTTTGCCAGCCAGTTGGAGGGCGACCCGCAAATCGGCCTGCCTCCGGTGCTGGCGCCCTATGTGGTGGAACGCTTGCTGCAACCTTTTGAAATGGTATTCGTATGAGTGTGGCAACCCCCTACTTCGACCAATTGTTTGCCGGCAATGACGACCCTTGGGCTTTTCGCCAGCGCTGGTATGAACAACGCAAGCGCGCCCTGACCTTGGCCATGCTGACGCGGCCGCGCTATGCGTCGATATTCGAGCCGGGCTGTGCCAATGGCGAACTGAGTGCCGAGCTGGCGCCACGTTGCGACCGCCTGCTGTGCTGCGACACCGCCAGCGCTGCGGTGCGACTGGCACAGGCGCGGCTGGAGCGTTTTGCTCATGCCCGCGTGGAGCAGCGCCGCCTGCCGGAGCAATGGCCCAGCGGGCAGTTCGAACTGATCGTATTGAGTGAGCTTTGTTACTACCTGGATGCAGATGATTTGAAACGTCTGATCGATTACGCCCTCGCCGCCTTGACCGCTGACGGTCAACTGCTGGCCTGCCATTGGCGACCACCCATTGACGGTTGCCCGCAAACCGCCGAACAGGCGCACGCCGTGCTCCAACAGCGTCTGGGTGTAGCACCGTTGGTGCAGTATCAGGACGCGGATTTCCTACTCGACCTGTGGAGCCTCGACGGCACCTCAGTCGCTCGTCACGAGGGCTTACGATGATCGGTATTCTGATCCCGGCACATAACGAAGAAGCCTGGTTGGATGATTGCCTGAGGGCTGCGCGGATCGCCGCCGACCACCCGGGCTTGCTGGGTGAAGCGGTACACATCCTGGTGGTGCTCGACAGCTGCAGCGATGCCAGCGCGGCGATAGCTCAGGCCCACCAAGTGCACTGCCTGCACGTGCAGGCCCGCAATGTGGGGCATGCCCGTGGCGTGGGTGCGCGGTACTTGCTGGAGCAAGGCGCGCGGTGGATTTCCTGTACCGACGCCGACAGCCGCGTCGCCCCTGACTGGCTGGTGGCCCAACTGGCCCAAGACTGTGACGCGGTGTGCGGCACAGTCACCGTAGACGCCTGGAGCGAAGGCTTCGACCCGGCTGCGCAGATCCGCTATCACCAGGCCTACCAGGCCCGCGACGGGCATCGGCATATCCACGGTGCCAACCTGGGCGTGAGTGCCCGCGCCTATGTAGAGGCCGGAGGGTTTGAACCGCTGGAATGCCACGAAGATGTACAGCTGGTGCGTGATCTGGAGCGTTGCGGCGCCTCCATCGCCTGGAGCCATGCACCGCAAGTGGTGACCAGTGCGCGCCTGGATTGCCGGGCTGAGGGTGGGTTTGGGGACTATTTGAAGAGCTTGATGCAGGCTGGGTGAAAACGAAAAAGCGTTTAACAGCAGGGGGCTGGAGCGCCGTCATCGCAGGCAAGCCAGCTCCCACAGGGTTGTGTGCCAGGCGCTAATTTTTTGGGCAACCCATGACCTATGTGGGAGCTGGCTTGCCTGCGAAGATGTCGGCCCAGCCAACATTGATGGTGACTGACCGACCGCTTTCGCGAGCAAGCCCGCTCCCATAGTTGGATCGTGGGGCGGCAGGCTAATCGTCGACGGTTATGCGGCATCGCATCCAAAGTTGTGCGGACACCCATGCCTGTCTATGCTCCTAACGCCTCGCACAGCACTCACCCCAGCGGAGCCTGGGGTGAAGACAAGAGCGTCGTCCCGTCAACGGGGTACGACCCGGTATCAACCGACAAGGATGTGACACCCATGAAGCCTGCCTCCTTAAGCGAAGGCCGCCGCGGCCCCGCGCAAATCTGGAACAGTGCGCCGCAGTTGGCGCAAATCCCCATCATCTCCCTGAACACCCTGGTACCGCGCGGCGCTCGCGTGGTGGTGATCGCCCCGCACCCGGGCGATGAAGTGCTGGCGTGCGGCGGTTTGCTGCAACTGCTCAGCACCCAGGAGCATCCCCTGCAACTGATCTCCATCACCGACGGCAGCGCCAGCCATCCCGGCTCTCAGGTATGGCCGGCCAGCCGCTTGAGCGTGGTGCGCCCCCAGGAAAGCGCCGAAGCCCTGCGCCGATTGGGCATGCCCTTGCACAGCCTGAAATGGATTCGTGGCGGGTTTTGTGATGACGCCCTGGCCGCCCGTGAACAGCCGATGAGCCAGTTCATCGCGCGCTACCTGCAACCCGGCGACGTGGTGTTTACCACCTGGCGCAACGACGGCAATGACGACCACGATGCCGTCGGCCGCGCGAGTGCCAAGGCATGTAGTTTGGTGGGTGCGCAACTGTATGAACTGCCGGTCTGGGCCTGGCACTGGCCCGCACGGGAAAGCGCGGTAATGCCCTGGCAACGTGCGCGCAAGGTCCGCCTGGACACCTGGACCGTCGCGCGCAAACTGCACGCCGCCCATGCCTACGCCAGCCAATTGGTGGGCGACCCGCAGATCGGCTTACCACCGATGCTCGCGCAAATATTGCTGGAACGCATGCGCGAGCCCTACGAAATCCTGTTCACCTGAAAGCAACCCTGTAGGAGCGAGCTTGCTCGCGAAAAACCTCAACGATAAGTGGGCTTCCTGAATAAACGCGGCGCCTGTGAGTCTTTCGCGAGCGAGCTCGCTCCTACAGCGTTGGGGCTTTTACCGACAGACTCAATCTGCCAAACTGATGCGAATAATTATCAACAGATTTACTATTCGCCACGGACGGCACTTGGGGAGCCCTACTTTCATGTCTGTGCAACAACGCGGCGGCAACGTTTTTACACCCAGTCTGATGGCAATCACTATCGCTCTAGCAACCTCCGTGGCACCTGGCGTGGCCGTGTCGTCACCTCTTACCGCGATGCCAACAGTTTTATCGACAAGGCCGAGCAGGATCATGGCCTTTTCTATGCCGTCACCGAAGCCGACCTGAGCGAAGACACCACCCTGACCCTCGGTTACTCGAACCAGAAGGACAAGACCAACTACTTCTGGGGCGCTTCGATGGTCGGCCTGGATGGCCGCCACCTGGACCTGTCGCGCTCCTATAACCCAGGCACCGATTGGGAGAACAAGGACCAGGAAATCAACACCCTGTTCGCTGAGCTGCGCCAGCGCCTGGCCAACGACTGGAGCCTGCAGGTCAACGCCAACTATGCCGAACAGAACGCCTTGTTCTCCGGTTCCTACCAATCGCGCTGGACCAAAAGCACCCTGGCCCGCACGGTGTACCAGGCCAGCTACGATGAAAACCAGGCCGGGCTCGACGCCTTTGCCAGCGGCCCATTCGAGGCGTTCGGCCGTACCCATGAACTGGTGGTGGGCGCCAGCAAGCGCATCTACGACATGACCACCCACAACTACAGCCCGTACGACCTCAACTGGCCGATCAATGCCGGCAAACCGAACTTCACCCGCACCAACAACGTTCGCGAAGTCACCACCCAGGACGGTTTCTACCTGACCAGCCGCCTGAGCCTGGCTGACCCGCTGAAGCTGATCCTCGGCGCTCGCCTGGACTGGTACGACTACGACAACCGTGATGCCGCCGGCGACTACAAGGTCACCCGCAACCTCACCCGCTACGCCGGCTTGATCTACGACCTGGACGACCAGCATTCGGTATACGTGAGCTACAGCGACATCTTCACGCCGCAAAAAGAAAAGAGCACAGCCGGCACCCCACTCAAGCCCATCGTCGGTAAAAATTATGAGGTTGGCGTCAAAGGCGAATACTTCGGTGGCGCGCTGAATGCCAGCGTGGCGCTGTTCCGCGTCGACCAGGAAAACCGCGCCGTGCCGGTGGTGGTGCCCAACTGCCCGCAGGCGTCTTGCTCTGTGGCCTCGGGTGAAATCCGCAGCCAGGGTATCGACTTCGAACTGCAAGGTGCCTTGACCGAAAACTGGCAGGTCGGCGGCGGCTATACCTATGCGCGCACCCACACCATCAAGGACGACGCCAATCCGCAGAAGGTCAACAAGCAATTTGACACCGACACGCCGGAACACCTGTTCAAAGTGACCACCCGCTATAACTTCCAGGGCCCATTGGAAAAACTCCGGGTCGGCGGCAATATTTCCTGGCAGAGCCGCATGTACAACGACATCAAGCTGGCCGATGGCAGCTACTATCGGCTCAAGCAAGGCGGCTACGCCGTCACCGACTTGATGGCAGGCTATCGGGTCAATCAACACCTGGACCTGCAGCTCAACGCCAACAACATCTTCGATCGCCACTACTACCAGTCCATCTCCGACTCAGTGACTTATGGCGGCGACTCCTATGGCAGCCCCCGCAACATGATGCTGACCGCCAAGTACAGCTTCTGAGCCTCATCGCTACCTCGGCTGCCCGCTCGGGCAGCCGTTCTTAAAGTCCCGTGCCCGCATGCCGATAACGCGTGGGTAACCGGCAATAATCGTGAACATCTGCTTCACTCCACAGCGGCGCGCCTGGGTGGCACACCGCGTGCTTGCTTGACCTCGACGCCCCCCTCTCATGGAGTAAGAGTGAATGCCCGTCCGTTTTCTAGAGCACTATCGCAAGGCCGACCGCATCATGCTGGCACTGATCTGGTTGATGCTGCTGTTCTCCCTCGGCCTGGCGTTCTGGCACGACACCCTCATGCAGGCCGTGATCGTCGGTGGCGGCACCGGCGTGGTGCTCACGGCGCTGTACCGCGTCATCGGCGGCACCCGCGTGATGCGCTGTGCATTGGGCGCCGGTTTGATGGTGATGGCGGCGTTGCACATCAACCAGGCGCACGGGGTGATCGAATCCCACTTCGGCATTTTCGCGCTGTTGGCGGTGCTGACCTTTTACCGTGACTGGCTGCCGATTCTGGTGGCAGCGCTGACCATCGCGGTGCATCACGTGGTGTTCCATGCCTTGCAGCATCAGGGCTTCCCGGTGTTTGTGATGGAGCATCACGGCGGCTGGACGATGGTTTTCGTCCATGCCTTCTATGTGGTGATGGAGACCGTCGCCCTGCTCTACCTCGCCGTCCATAGCCAGGCCGAAGCGGTGGAGAGCCAGGAAATGCTGGAGAAGATGCTTGCCGTCACCTCGCAGTTCACCGTGGAAACCGCCCAAGGTGAAGGCAAGGCCCACGTGTCCCTCGCCAAGCGGTTCGATCACTTCCTGCAGCAACTCACCCACCTGATCGACGGCGTCGCCCGCGACTCCCATGGCCTGGGCCAGCTCGGCCAGGAACTGGCCAGCGCCAGCGGCACCCTGGAAAAAGGCGCACGGCATCAGTTGGCACAGATCGGCGAGATGACCGGCTCAATGCAGCGCATGGAAGACGCCATGGGCCACATTACGGTGCAGGTCGAACAGGCAGTGGAACACGCGGGCCAGGCCAGCCAGCAGATTGTGCGCGGCCAGGAAAGCGTCGGCCGCGCCCAGCATGAAATCAGCCAACTGGCTTCGCGCATCAACGGCACGGAGTCGACCGTAGAATCCCTGGCGGTGCAGGCCGAACAAATCGGCTCGGTGCTGGAAGTGATCAGCAGCATCGCCAACCAGACCAACCTGCTGGCCCTCAACGCCGCCATCGAAGCCGCCCGCGCCGGCGAGCAAGGCCGTGGCTTTGCCGTGGTGGCCGATGAAGTGCGCAGCCTGGCCCAACGCACCGCCCTGTCCACTCAGGAAATCAAGAGCATCATCGAGGGCCTGCAACACGGCAGCCGCCAAGCCGTCGAAGCCATGCACGCCAGCCGCGAAGGCGTAGAGCGCTGCGTGGCAGACAGCCAAGAGGCCGTGGACATGCTACGGGCGGTGGGCGAGGACATCGCGCACATAGACCAACTCAACGGCCACATTGTCACCACCACCCGCGAGCAGACCTCGGCCAACCTGGAGATAGTCGAGCGCCTGCAATCGGTGCAAAGCATCGCCCAGAACACCGCCGACGACGTCGAGACACTCGCGCGCAGCAGCGAACGCCTGCCACCGATCGCGGTGCGGCTGGATGCGTTGGGGCGCAGGTTTCATCCTTGAGCCCTACCCGGCACATGGCGAGTCAAAGAGAATAGGTGGGTATACCGCTGGAGTGCATCAAGGTTCCAGATGCGGAGCCATCAAAGCGGCAAACCAATCGATGAACGCGCCAAGGCGACGAGAGCGTTGGCGGCGAGTCGGGTACAGGGCTGAAACGCACATGGGGGCCGGCCGATAGGCCGCCATCACCTCCACCAATTCGCCGCTGTCCAATAAGTGCTGAACATCGAACAACGGCACCTGAATCAAGCCAAGCCCTGCACAGCATCCTGCGATATAGCTTTCGGCATTATTGACCACCACACGGCTCGGCATCATGACAGCCTGCGCAATGCCATCGACGCAATATTCCCAGGCCGTTTCCTGGCCGCCTGCGCTCGTGCTGTAGCCGATACAGACATGTCGGTTTTGCAGATCGCAAGGCTGTATGGGCACCCCGAATTCCGTCAAGTAGGCGGGGCTCGCGCAATTGACCAGCAACACCTTGCCCAACGGCTTCACCACCAGGCTGCTGTTCTGCGGGGTGCCAAAACGAATGACACAGTCAACGCCTTCCTGTACCAGATCAATGGCGCGATCGGTGGAGCCCAGGCCGAGTTGGAGCCCAGGGTAGAGGCGGAGAAACTCGGCCAACGCAGGCATCACCAAGCGCCGCGCTATGCGGCTGGGCACGTCCACTTCCAGACGGCCCATGACCTGTTCCTGATGGCTGTTAAACAGTTGGTCGATATCATCGATGTCCAGCAAGACCTGGCGCGCCTTCAGCAGTAACTGGGTGCCATCGGCGGTCAGGGAGACCTTGCGGGTTGTCCGGTGCAGCAGTCGAGTGCCGGCATTGGCCTCCAGCTGTTGAATGGCGGCCGACACGCTCGCGCGTGGCAGCCTCATCAGCCGTGCCGCTTGTATAAAACTGCCAAGCTCTGCGACCTGAACGAAGACGCGGTACTGTTCGATTCTATCCATGGGCTCTCAATGCTCGGGGGGGCACGGATCGATCGGCGCTCACCACGTCTGCGCCAGCGCGTTAACCGTTTACTTGGTGGTGTAGCCGCCATTGATCAAAATTGTCTGGCCCGTCACCCACCACCCGTCACTGACCAGGTTACGGATGAACGGGACCACATCCTCAATATCTGTGAGGCCCGTGCGCGAGAACGGCGACAGCGCGGCAGCCGTCTTGTGGTAACTGACCGCATCCTCACCCTCGGCCGGGTAGAAGAACGGCGTATCCATAGGCCCCGGCCCTACTGCCGTGACCGAAATACCCCGAACGCCCAACTCCTTCGCCGCCGCTCGCGTAAATTGCTCTACCGGCGCCTTGCTGCCGGCATATGCAGCGTAAAAGGGCGTGAAAGCGCCCAGCAGTGAAGTGACAATAGTGCAGATCTTGCCATTGTCATTGAGGTGCTTGCCGGCTTCCTTGATAAAAAAGAACGCAGTCTTGGAATTGACGGCCATCATCTCGTCGTACTCCGCCTCCGTGATTTCAGCCATTGGCTTTTTCAGCACCTTGCCCACGGTATTGATCGCGATGTCCGGCCTGCCGACTGCCGAGACGGCATCATTGAAGAGTTTTTCCATCGCCCCCGCCGTGGTCAAGTCCGCCTGCAATGCCACAGCCTTCGCGCCTAGCGCCTCGATTGCGGCGACGGTTGCGTTCGCCTCAGCCTGGCTGGAAGCGCTGTTGTAGTGCACGACCACAGCCTTGGCGCCATGCTTGGCCAGATCGCGGGCGATCAACCCGCCGAGGTTCTTCGCACCGCCCGCGATCAGTGCAACCTTGCCGTTGATTGAATGATTAGGCATGACAACATTCCTTTAATTGGGAGAAGTACGCCGCCATTCTAGAGCGGCCCTCGACAAAGATAAGCACACCTTGGCTGGATGCAGTGTTCAGAGATACTGCCTAATCACAAAGGCCCTATCGGTGAATGAAAAGGATGTGAGGTACGCTACACTCCGGCCTTGCACACCGGCCAAGGAAGCCCCCATGAGTACTCGTGGCAGAGACCGACAGATCGACAATATCGAATTCAACGTAAGCGACATTGCCCGCAGCAAAGCCTTCTACGGCGCTGCATTCGGCTGGACATTCGTCGACTACGGCCCCACCTACAGCGAGTTCAGCGATGGCCGGCTCACGGGTGGTTTCACCACCGGTGAGACTGTGCGGCCGGGCGGGCCCTTGGTTATCTTGTATGCCGATGACTTGGACAGTGTGCAGCAGCGGCTTCAACAACTGGGTGCGGTGATTACACGCCAGACGTTTGCGTTTCCAGGAGGCCGCAGATTCCACTTTACCGACCCGGATGGGTATGAACTGGCGGTGTGGAGCGTTGCGCCGTGATCCAGCGCTTTCGCTGTATCGCTGAAGCTCGACATCTCCAACCGAGAACAGGTTGCGTTGTGTGAGCCTGTTCTGGGTTTCAAAGCTGTTGCAGCTTGCGCTGCAAGCGGGCCATGTACCGATTGACGATCAGTTTGTGCGCCGGCCCCACCGGCAGCATGTAAAGGCGCCCGAAGGTGTTGTGGGTGATCACCGATGAAGTGATCGTCAGCACACGATCAGCAATTGAAAGGCAAATCATCACATCCAGGTGCCGGTCACGCTCAGTCAGCACCAGCCTATCCGGCGCGCAGTCCTCTACCAGGAAAAAATCCAGCCGCTCACCCGCTTGCACCGTCACGCGCCGATTGCCGGAGAACCCGCCGATGCGCTTTACGCCAAATCTTGAAGAAATCCCATCCCTGATCCGAAAGGCCAATCGCAACAGCGGCCCCGGTTCAGCGGTCATGATGTTCCAGGCTTCCAGCGCGCTGATCTCAGTCGGCAATGGCACCGACCTGCAATCGTAATAATCGAGTTCAGACGGTGCACCCAACGTGTGACTGACAGAGTTAGTCGCCAAGGTTTTTCCGTCCATGACCAAAACAGGGATTTGCATCATAACGCTTCAAGCGAGATGCTGCGCTAAGCTCGACAGGGTCTGTGTAATCCAAACGGAGTACCCATTATGGAATACGACGAAAAACTGATTGAGGAAGCCGTACTTGCCCTGCTGACCACCTTCAGCTTTGATAACGGCAACTCATGGAAAGGCCACGACTTTCAAATAATGAACCGACTCCACGAGCAAGGTTTTATCAGTAATCCGGTGAACAAAAACAAATCCATTTGGTTGACGCAGGAAGGCTTGGAACGGGGCAGGCAAATTGCCGATCGGTTGTTTGGCGCGGCACCTGAAGCGCTCGCGGGGCCATAAGCCCAGCTACGGAGTGTTAAACCGCGCTTCATGCGTTTATCCTCAAGACTCCCCGACCTGCCAACCCGGAGCCGCCATGGACCTCGCCACCCTCGCCCTCTTCCTCCCCGCCTGCTTCGCCCTGAACATGGCCCCCGGCCCCAATAACCTGCTATCCGTGAGCAACGCTACCCGCTATGGCTACCGCACCTCCTGTCTCGCCGGTCTCGGCCGTCTGCTGGCCTTCGCCGGCATGATCGCCCTCGCGTCCGCTGGCTTGGCGGTGGTACTGCAAACCTCGGAGTTGTTGTTCTACGGGATCAAGATTCTCGGCGCGGCGTATCTGTTTTACTTGGCATATCAGCTATGGCGCGCAGACCCGCAGCAGGTAGAAACCGCGACGAGCAAGGTAGGCCTGTGGGCCTTGGCGCGGCAGGAATTTCTGGTGGCCGCGGGCAACCCCAAGGCGATCCTGATCTTCACCGCCTTCCTCCCGCAATTCGTGGTGCCCGGCCAACCCATCACCGCGCAATTTGCCCTGCTGGGCGCGATGTTCCTGGCTTTGGAATGGGTCGCCATCAGCGCCTATGCCTATATGGGCCTGCATATGCGCCGCTGGTTTGCCGAGCCCAAGGGCAAGCGCCTGTTCAATCGCTGCTGCGCGGGTTTGTTGTCAGCGGCGGCGGCAGTGTTGTTGACTGCGCGCAGGGCATGAGTGAGGTAGGAGTGCACCTGGCAGCCGACGCCGATCGAGCTGTGCCCCGCGATCCAAATGTGGGAGCTGGCTTGCCTGCGATGACGGCCTCCCAGCCGACGCCTATCCATCTGACGCCCCGGGATCCAAACTGTGGGAGCGGGCTTGCTCGCGAAGGCGGCCTTGCAGTCAACACAGTTGGATTGTGTACATATCCGTTGCTGCGGTAACGGCCGCTTAGGGTTCCGCTCTGACAGCGGCTCACTTTCGAAAAGCCGGAATGCCGGCCCAGACAAAAGTAAGCAAAGCGCTCTTGCCCCACCACTCGGCACCTCGCTTAGGCTCGGTGTGCCCGAACGCAGGCTTGAATCCGTGGGCCGCCGCCACGCGCCATCCATGGCGCGGGGCGGCTAACCCGGCGTCCTGCCGGGTTACCCACGAATTCAAGCCTGCGTTCGGCCAGCGTGGTTTAACGGGGCGCCTGAGGTCAAGATCAAAAGCAGATCAAGAGCGACTCGCTTCGCATCGTGGTTACCGTCGGCTGCTATGGTCTGCAAAGTTGTGTAGATACCGACACTATCTCAACGGCAAACCATACCTCACCTCCACCAGCGCCACACCGCCCCTCTCAAGATCGCGCTCAGTCCCGGCCTCCTCCACACACCCCGCCCGGCGATAAAATCGAATAGCCCGTTCATTACCGGCCAAGACCCACAGCGTTAAACGCTCATAGCCTTGCGCCAATAGATCCTGCAAGCCGGCTTTCCACAAGGCCAGCCCGACGCCGGTTTGCCAATGCCCAGCGAGCACGTAAATAGCCATGACCTCACCAGCCTTTGCCTGCACGGCGTCTTCGTCACGGCTGGCGCCAACGGATATCCAGCCGACAATCTGCTGGCCCACCTCGGCAACCCATACAGTCGATTCACCCGAGGCAATCGAGCGAGCCCAATAGGCTTCGCGCCTAGCCAGCGTTGCTTGCAACCCGCTCAAGAACTGGGCAGGCATCAGGTCACGGTAGGCATCCTGCCAACTGCTGATATGCACCTGAGCAATGGCTTTTGCGTCGGCGGGTAAGGCCCTGCGAATCATGGAGATGCTCCTGAAATACGGTTATTTCAGTATGCATGCCCGTCGATGACAGAAAGCCCTGCGCTGAACATGGCCCGATATCAATACCAACCCCAATGTAGGAGCGAGCTTGCTCGCGAAGAACTTCAACGATAACGCGGGCTTGCTAAGTGAACGCGGCGCCTGTGGGTTTTTCGCGAGCAAGCTCGCTCCTACAGCTGCAAGGCGATTCCGGCTTCGATGAAGAACGCCGAGCTCCGCGTGAAAGCTCCAGCCAACATCAGCCCTTGGTCAAATCCACCAAAGGCGTCTGGCGCACCTCAGTCTCCCGCCCACCCTGAATCTCGCTGACCTGCTTCAAAGCCTTATCAACAGCCGCCTTATCCGCCAACAAGCTGTAGCTGATACGGAACTGCTTATGTTCCTTCGCCCCGATCGTAGGCACCAGGTTCAATGGCCGCTGATAACGACGGTTGTACGAAAAACTCGTCCCCGGCTCCAGCCCCGTGACATAGCCCTGCCCTTGGGTATCAGTGTTCTTCCACAGGGAAAACACCGGCAGTGTCTGCGTATTGAAACCCACCGAAACCCCCAGGCTGCCGGCCTTGTTATGCAACACCGTCAAGGTATCGCCCTTGGCATCGGCATACGGCACCACGTTGTAGACCGTTTCGTCATAGTCCTTGGTCGGGGCACGATAGGTTTGCCAGTCTGCCAGTTCGCCCTTGGCCTTGTCGTTGAACGGCGACACCTGCTTCACCGGCGCAACGAAACGCGCGCCCTGCTCCAGGAACGGCGTGCTGAAGTTACTGTGATACAGCGCCTGGTATTCCTTCGGATAATCACCATTGTTGGTGAGCGTGTCGTTGAGGGCGAACACCACACTGCCAGGTTCGGTGACCAATTCGGTCGCAACGGAGAAATCGACCTTCTTGAACGCCTGCTCTTTCAACTCGCCACGCAGGGTGATCGCGTACGGCGGTCTTTCATCGATATGCAGGGTGACTTTATTCGCAGGAATATTGGCGGCCCGACCGTGCAAGGTCAGCAGTTCGCCGTTGTCGATACCAGGATGCCCGACCCATTCATAGCCGCAGCGAGTAACCAGCTCATTGAAACCTTCCAACCAACCCAGACCACCACGGCCATTGAGTTCGATAAAGGACGGATTCACCACTTCCTTGACCGGCGAATCCCAGCCCATGCGCACATCGCCAACCGACGCCTGCAACACGTTCATGCCACGTGTCGGCACTACCGAGAGCTTCATCGTGCCGTTATCGATATCGACGATGCTCACACCCTCCTGCCGACCACCGTGCAGGGTGCGCAGAGTGACGCTGAAGGGTTTGTCGGTTTGGATGCCGAGCTGCTGGCTGGTGACCTGCCAGTTCTGGGCGGCTTTGTCGGTATCGAGCAGCACGTAGTCCCAGGCCAGGGCGTGGGAGGCGGCAGAGAATGCGCTGAGGGCAACGAGGAGTTTTAGCGGGGTCATGGCGGTGGCCTTTATTGGAGTTGTTTGCGATTTATAAACTCGATGAAACGTTTCAGCAAGCTTAAAAGACGAGACCGTGTGTGGAAAGGCCATGAAGCAGGTGGAACAGATCAGGAGGTCAAGGCGATGCGCTTGCGGGCAGGCTGGAACGAAAACGCGAGTGGGCGGTGTATGAGCTTTGGTCCATCCGTGCCGGTTACAACCTTGCGTTGACTCATTGGCTGCAATCGGCCAGAAGCGGACGCTCTCCAGAGTCCCTATACATAGTTGATTGCCAAGCTAATCCCCAAGCTCGAATTGCTGAAACCCCACGCGCCTGACGTAAACCCAAAAGTCATCCTTTGGCTCATATTGCTCCATGCAAACACTTTGATCCTGGCACAGTTCATCTTCGTCGATCAGGATGCGATCCCAATCGAAGTCAGGGTTCTTGGAAATGGTATAGCTAGGGTAAGGTTTGTCGAGATCGAAGTGGATCGAGTACACGAACAACGGAGATTCCCACGGCATGTGGGTTTCGTACAACCGCATCAGTTCGGGCATCTGTGCTTTACAGTGCTGTTCGGCAAACCTCAATGCCTGGGGCAAATCATCCCACGTAGCCTTGACCGCGCGTTGCGCAGCGGCGAGCCTGGCGTAAGGTGGCTCGTCATTGTGGTGCTGGACGTAAATCAATCGGCTGCCGAACTGGAATTCGCATTGCCAGACACCCGAGGGAGCACGCCAGTGACCAAGCATGGATTCGGTCAGTAGATTGATGTCCATATCGGTACCACAGATGGAAAGGTGCTCAGTTTACCCTCTCAAATATCAGCCTGAGAATGCGCAGGCGTTTGGGCTATTTGTCCGACATCCATGGGGTGTGACCGGCAGCAATGGGTCGAAAACTGCCGATCGTGAACGGCGGAAATCGACCCGAAGCGTGGTAATCCACAATTTCTGGCTCTAGGCAGTGCCAGCAAACGTCTCGGTTAGGCGTTTGATTGTTCCAGGCTGCTTGCATAGTGCTGTATCGCCATTCGATACCCATCAGTGCCGAACCCTGCGAGCACGCCTTTGGCAACGCGTGACACGTAGGAAAAGTGCCTGAAATCTTCACGCCTGTGGACATTTGAGATGTGAACCTCAATCACCGGTACCTCGGCTGCAATCAACGCATCGTGGATCGCTGCCGATGTATGGGTCCATGCTCCTGGATTGATCACAATCCCCGCTATCCTTCTACGGGCGTGGTGAATCCATTCAATCATTTGCCCTTCGTGATTGGTTTGCTGAAACTCAATTACAAGCCCAAGTCCTTCGCCGTACTCACGACACGTCTGCTCAACGTCGGCCAATGTTTCCGACCCATACACCTCGGGCTCTCTCAATCCCAACATGTTCAGGTTGGGGCCGTTCAAAACCAGGATGGTTTTCATCATTTAATCCTCGCCAGTCGCTTCAATTCTTTACGGTACTCATGGCTGCCAGACGTGCTTTATGATATTCGTCGGCTTCTGTGGATTGGGCATCGCGGTTACCGAGGTCGGCTGTAGGAATTCGAGAGGTCTCGGGCGCGCACCAGGCCGCGATACCAGCTAGCAACGTGCACACACAGGCGATCCCACCGACAATCAAGGGTATGTTTTCAGTCCCAGGGCCTGCGATCAGGGCAAACAGAGCAGGTAACATTGCGGTGATGAACAGTCCGCTGTTTTGCGAAATTGCCATCCCCGACACGCGGTAACGTGTTTCAAATTGCTCTGGGAAAAAGGATGGGAACACCGCGTTGTAGCCCTGGTAGATCATTCCCCACATCAGCAGTGAGGCGCCGAAAGCAAGCGGGAGGCTGTGAATGCTGATTGCGTATAAATAAGCAAAGGACATCAGCCCGCAACCAAAGGCGCTTGCGATGATCAGAGGCCGGCGCCCAACCTTGTCAGAAAGATTGCCCACGAAAGGGATGCACAGCACCGCCACGATGTTGCCAACGACCGGGATCCACAGGTACACGCTTTTATCGAAACCGATGCCATAGGCAGGTTGCACCGCATAGGCCGCTCCAAACACGGTCGTAATGACTGGAATAACATTCATCAACGAAACCCCAACGACCACCAGCATGCCTCTCCAGCTGTGTTTGAAAGCTCCGATAACCGGCGATTCAGACTTCTCATCTTTCTTTGTTTGCTCTACGAATACTGGCGGTTCCTCAACTTCCCGGCGAATGATAAAGCCAGCGATCAGCACCACAGCGCTCAAAAGAAAGGGAATACGCCAGCCCCAGCTATTGAAGGCTTCATCGGACATGAAATAGGCCAGAGGCAGGAAAATGGCTGCTGCGAGTACCTGACCTGCCTGTACCCCTTGAAGTGTGTAGCTGCCGAAGTATCCTCTTCGTCCTTGGGGTGCATGCTCCAGAATCATTGAGCTGGCTCCCGAGATCTCTCCCGCTACAGCAAACCCCTGCACCAGTCGCAGAACTACTAGCAGGATAGGTGCCCATATACCAATCTGGTGGTAGGTCGGCAGCAGGCCTACCGCCATGGTGGCGAATCCCATCAGGAACATGCATAGCAGCAGTACGTTCTTGCGTCCTCGAGTATCACCCCAGTGCCCCAAGAAGAACGCGCCGATAGGGCGAGCAATGTACCCAACCCCGTAAGTCGCCATAGCCGCCACGATGGCAATCTTTGGATCGGTTGATGGGAAGAAGAGTTGTGGAAATATCAGTGCTGCCGCTTGGGCATAGATGAAAAAGTCGTAATACTCCAACGCGGAGCCGATCCAACCACTCGCGGTGGCTTTCTTGGCTTGCTTGGAACGGTGCTGCTCTGTCGCTGTTGCTGTGTTCATCTGACTACTCCAGATATTGTTTTTATAGGCCTGGCCGGGCAGCAAAAACCGCCCCTGGTACACGCAAAACAGGGCATGACTGGAAGCCATGCCGGGCTCAAATACGGTCGACTTCTATGATCGAGCCGCTTTTTGCGGCCTGTGAAATAGCCTCAGTGATGATCAGATTCCGCAGTCCGTCGCGCACGGAGACCAAAGGCGTTTCCGTGCCTCGTATGACGTTGCAAAAGTGCTCAAGCTGGATCTCAAGGGGATCTGTGCGGTCGACAGCGCAGTGGCCCGTTTGGAAGGGCTTCCACCATGATCTGTCTTCGGCCTTCACGTAGTATTTGAGGCGCATTGTGGGCACTGACAGTGAGCCGTTCTTCCCACTGATGACGTAGCAATCCTCATCCTCGTAGGACGGATAGCTCGCGTTTTCTTGCGATGTTTGTTCCCAACTGCGGGCACATCCGGTGCTATCGGAAAGCAAGAAGGAACCGAGAGCTCCATTCTCAAAGCGCAGGCCGATACACACGGTATCTTCGACAGGAAATCCACGTGCGACACTCGACTGCATTGCTTGAACAGCAACAATTTCTCCGCACAGCGAACGCAGGTTGCCGATCTCATGGATCATATTGATCAAGATAGGGCCACCGCCTTCCTGGCGTCGCCAGATGGCAGCGTCGAAATAGTCATCTGGTTTGTAAAACAGAGCGCTGCCTTGCACGGCAACGATGTCTCCAAGAATGTCGTCACGGATGATCTCTCGCGCCTTGGCAAGAATTGGGCTATGCGCTCGATGATGTCCTACGAGCAGCTTGGTGTCAGTTGCATCGGCAACAGCGAGTAACCGCCTGCCCTCCTCAACGCTGTGCGCCACCGGCTTCTCTATCAGCGCGGCAACACCAGCCTCAATGCATTGCAAAGTCTGTTCGACATGTAAGGCGTTTGGAGTGGCGAGAATTACGCCGTCAGGCTTGTCCTCGGCGAAACAAGCCAGAAGATTTTCATACTGCGAGGCGCCCAGCGAGTCTAGGTAGGAGCCATCAAGTTCGAACGGATCGATAACGGCTGACAGTTCGCAAGAAGAACTCGCTTGGATGAGTTCGATATGGCGTCGACCGATGAGGCCGGCACCCGCTACCGCAATTCTGATTTTGGACATGCTTTGATCTTCGCGAGCGTTATTGTTTTAAATCTCGACGTACTGAAGTCGTGATTCGATCTGCTAGGATCAAGGCTACTATCAACGCGCAAAGCTATAATTGAGCCATATGGAAAATCAGAATTCTCCATTAGTAAATAATGATCCCTTCCTGAGGGATCTGCTTCTGTTCTCAGTCATCGCAAAACGTGGAAGTTTTAGCGCGGCCGGGACAGAGCTTGGAATTTCTCCCGCCCATGTCAGCAAGCGTGTTTTGGCGTTGGAAGAAACGCTGAGCTGCAAGCTCTTTAACCGGACAACCAGACGGGTTTCGATCACCAAAGATGGCGAAACGATGCTCGTTTGGGCTCAGACAATCATGGACAACGTCAATGGGATGCTGGAGACATCACTTGGTGACCGGGTCGAGCCCAGAGGCACGCTGCGTATCAGCACAAGCCAGCGAATGGGGCGATTTCACATCGCTCCAGTTCTGGCCTTGCTTCGTAAACGCTACCCAAAATTAGAGGTGTGGCTTGAGCTGGTTGACCGTCGAACTGATCTCATTGGGGAGCAGTTCGACATCGATATCCGAGTTGGAGAAGTTAACGAGCAAAATCTGATTATTCACAAAATCGCAGATAGCCAGAGGATTCTCTGTGCTGCTCCGAGTTACCTGGAAGAGCGCGGTAATCCAAACTCTGTGAGCGAGCTTCAACGCCACGATTGTCTATTGTTTCGTGGGAGGGATCAAAGCTTTGGAGTATGGCGGCTCGAGGGGCCAAACGGTCTTGAGTCGGTGAAAGTCACAGGGCCGATGGCGTCCAACCACAGTGATGTCGTTCGAGAGTGGGCGCATGATGGTTTCGGCATCATCATGGCATCAACCTGGGATGTGGCCCCGAGCATCAGGAGTGGGACGCTCATACGCATCCTGCCTGAACATTTCCAGCCGGCGAATGTGTCCGCAGTCACTACGATTCGGGCTTCTGGCTCGATGAAGATCAGGGTATGCCTGGAGTTTCTGAGTGCGCACTTGAGTTCTGGCCCTTACGCGCTACGAAATGGCTAAGTCCCAGAGGGTGTCGCTACGACCGGCAGTTATTGGCCGAAATCCGCCGGTCAGCCCCCTCCTCCCCAAAAATCCCTCCCCTCAACCCCCACACCTCTCAACCAAAAAATCCACAAACGCCCTAACCCGCGCCGGCATCGCCCCTCCCCCCACAAACACCGCATGAATCGGCTCCACATCCCCCGGATTAAACTCCTCCAGCAACACCACCAACTCCCCCCGTTTCACCTCCTCCACCACACTAAACGCCCCAATTCTCGCCACCCCCGCCCCCAGCTTCGCCAACTGCGCCAATGCCTCGCCGCTATTTCCCTCAATCGTCCCCGCCACTTTCAGCGAAAACTCCCGCCCCTCCACCCGAAACGGCCAATCCGGGGCCGCTCTACGGAAGTTAAAGCGCAGGCAGTTGTGCTGCAGTAAATCCTGCGGCGTCACGGGGGTGCCATGCCGTGCCAGGTAGTCCGGTGAAGCAACGATAACCTGCCCGGTAGAGCCGATAAGGCGAGCAGTCAGGGGGCTGTCGGCGAGGGGGCCGAAGCGGATGGCGACGTCGGCCTGGCCGCCGAGGATGTCCACGACTTCGTCGCCGAGCATCAGGTCGACGACGATGGCGGGATAGCGGGCGCTGAAGGCGGCGATCAGGGGGACGATGGTCATGCGGCCGTGGGCCAGTGCGGCGCTGACGCGCAGGCGCCCGCGTGGGGCGCCCTGGTCGGTGATGGCGTCTTCGACTTCGGCCATGTCGGCGAGGATGCGCCGCGCGCCGCGCAGGTAGGCTTCGCCTTCGGCGGTGAAGGTGATGGCGCGGGTGGTGCGCAGCAGCAGGCGGGTGCCGATGCGCTGTTCGGTGCGGGTGATGATGCGGCTGATGGCCGAGGGGGTCAGCCCCAAAGCCCTGGCCGCACCCGACAGGCTGCCGTGCTCGGCGACCATGGTGAACACTTCCATCTCTCCCGACCGCCCGCCGCTGTCCATTTGTGCCTCCTGCGCAAAGCTGTAGTTCCCAAGCAAGGGCTACTGCTGCAAAAGGCAGGATTGTAGCATTTGACTCACAGATGAGGAGTCACCCATGCGTATCAATCCCCCCCTTGTAGCATTGTCCGTCGGTGCCTTTGGCATCGGGGTCACAGAGTTTGCCCCTATGGGCATGTTGCCCGGTATCGCCGCTGATCTTGATGTCTCCATTCCCGCTGCGGGCCTGTTGGTGAGCGCCTACGCCATGGGCGTGTTGATTGGCGCGCCGATCATGACCCTGGCGACGGCCAGGGTGCCCCGCCGTTATCTGCTGATCGGGCTGATGGCGATTTTTACCCTGGGTAATTTGCTGTCAGCGTTGGCCAGCAACTACCAGACGCTGATGATCGCCAGGCTGGTGACGTCGCTTAATCATGGAGCGTTCTTTGGGATTGGCTCGATTGTGGCCGCAAGCCTGGTGGCGCCCGAGAAGCGCGCGGGCGCTGTGGCGGCGATGTTCATGGGGCTGACCCTCGCAACCATTGGCGGCGTGCCCCTGGCGACCTGGTTTGGCGAGAACTTCGGTTGGCGTACCGCGTTCTGGGGCATCAGTGGGCTCGGCGCGGTGGTCATGGCGGCGCTGTGGTGGGCATTGCCCAATACTCCCGCGCCCAAGGGTGGCGGGCTGATGGCGGAAATCCGTGTGCTGGGTCGCGGGCCGGTGCTGGCCGCGTTGGCGCTGACCGTGGTGGGCTCGAGTGCGATGTTTACGGTATTCACCTACATCGCGCCGATTCTGCGCGACGTCACCCACGCTTCGACCAACTTCGTCACCGGGATGCTGGTGCTGTTCGGAGTCGGGCTAACCCTGGGCAATGTGTGGGGTGGCAAGTCTGCGGACCGCTCGGTGGACCGCACCCTGATCATCTCGCTGGTGGTGTTGATTGCCGTGCTGTTGGCCTTCTCGGTCCTTATGCAGTGGCCGCTGCCTGCGGCGCTGTCGATCCTGCTGTGGGGCGCTGCCAGCTTTGCCCTGGTGCCGCCGTTGCAGATGCGGGTGATGGAGGCAGCAAAGGACGCGCCTAACCTGGCTTCGGCGATGAACATCGGTGCGTTCAATTTTGGGAATGCGATTGGTGCGGCGTTGGGGGGTGCGGTGATCAATGCCGGGTTGGGCTATCCGGCCATTTCACTGGCAGGCGCGATCATGGCTGGGCTGGGTTTGCTGATGGTGCTGGGTTTGGGCTGGCGTGCGCGGCGTGCAGGTTTGCGGACTTGCCCGGAAGCGGTGCAAGCGTAAGTACACGCTGGAAAGCCCCACCCAACTGCCTTATAACTACGCCCTCCAGTCAAGGAGACGCGTAATGAAAACCATGGTAGTTGGCGCCAGCAAAGGCCTGGGCAAAGCCCTGATCGAAGGGTTGGGCGAAGCCGGGGATACGCTGATCGGTGTATCCCGCAGCCGTCCTGACCAGCTCAACCACAAGGCTGACGTGCAGGTGCATTGGATCGAAGCCAACCTGGCCGAACCCGCCAAAGCTGCTCAGACCATTGAAGCTTCGGTGGTCGAGAGCGGGCTGGATACCCTGATCTACAACCTGGGTATCTGGGAAGAGTTTGCCTTCGATCCGGCGTACAACTTTTTGGCCGACAGTGATGAGCAACTCGAAGCCATTGTCACGTGCAATATCACCTCTACCCTGTTGCTGATCAAACGCCTGCTGCCGGTGCTGCTCGGCAGCGCCAACCCACGGATCATCCTGACCGGCTCCACCTCCGGCCTGCCGCAAAGTGGTCGCCCAGAGGTGGCCTTCGGTGCCTCCAAGTTTGCGCTGCGCGGGATTGCCGATGCCTTGCGTGAAGGTTATCGGCATCAGCGCCTGGGCGTGACCTGCCTGAACCTCGGTGACCTGAACACCGAAGACCCGTTGAGCACACCGATCACAGTGGCGGCGCAACGCGGTGAAGGTCAGTTGATCCCTGTACATGACGTGGTGCAGGTGGTGCGCATGACGCTGAGCTTGTCCTCGGCCAGCTTCGTCAAGGACATCACCTTGCCGGCGATTCTGGATGAGCGGTTTTAGACGGGGAAGAACGTCTGTGGCTATCGTCTAGACTTCATGCACCTTTCAACCCGAGGAGCCTTGCGATGAACAACAAGAATACGATTTGCCTCTGGTACAACGGCGATGCCCTGGAGGCAGCGACCTTCTACGCCAACACCTTCCCCAACAGCGAAGTAAAGGCCGTACACCGTGCGCCTGGCGACTACCCGGCCGGCAAGCAGGGCGATGAGTTGACCGTGGAATTCACCGTGCTGGGTATCCCCTGCGTGGGCCTCAATGGCGGCCCCATGTTCAAGCACAGTGAGGCGTTTTCCTTTCAGGTCTCCACGGATGACCAGGAGGAAACCGACCGCTTGTGGCATGCCATCATCGACAACGGTGGGCAGGCGAGTGCTTGCGGTTGGTGCAAGGACAGGTGGGGGCTGTCGTGGCAGATCTCGCCGAGGGTGTTGGTCAATGCAGTTACCAGTAAAGATCCTGCCGTCGCCAAGCGTGCATTTGAAGCGATGATGACCATGTCCAAAATCGACATCGCTACCATCGAAGCCGCCATTGCCGGGAACTGAACTGTGGGAGCGGGCTTGCTCGCGAAGGCGATGTATCCGCCACACATGTGAAAACTGACCCACCGCTTTCGCGAGCAAGCGCGCTCCCACATGAAGGCATAGGTATATGCTCAACCGTAACCACGATGCGAAGCGAGCCGCTCTTGATCTTGCTCTGCTTTTGATCTTAAGCGCCCCGTCAAACCACGCTGGCCGGAATTCGACAGGGATTTGGGGGGTAAACCGGCAGGGATGCCGGCGGATTACGGGCACACCGAGCCTAAGCGAGGTGCCGAGTGGTGGGGCAAGAGCCTTTTGCTTACTTTTGGCTGGGCCGGCATTCCGGCTCTTTTCAAAAGTGAGCCGCTGTCAGAGCGGAACCCTAAGTGGCCGTTACCTAAATAACGGATATGTACTCGGCCTGAGCCAACATTCCGGCAGACTTTCAGGCCGTCTTCGCAGGCAAGCCAGCTCCCACATTTCACAGGGCATCAGGTAGATAAGCGTTGGCTGTCAGGCCGCCTTAGCGAGCAAGCCCGCTCCCACAGTTTGATTGCGCGCCTTCCCCCCATGCGGCAAAAAAAGTCATCCAACGGACGCCCAGTTGCGACACCGGCGATACCGGCCTATGTTCCAAGCCATGCTGTTTTTTTGCTGTCCCTCGCCCTACGCCCATCCCGTAACCAGGAGACGACATGCCCACGCCTTCCCGCCCTGCCGTACTCGAGCTGATCGGCAATACCCCGCTGGTCAAGGTCAGCCGCTTCGATACCGGCCCCTGCACGCTGTTTCTCAAGCTTGAATCGCAAAACCCCGGCGGTTCCATCAAGGACCGCATCGGCCTGGCGATGATCGACGCTGCCGAGCGCGATGGTCGTTTGCGCCCTGGCGGTACCATCATTGAAGCCACCGCCGGTAATACCGGCCTGGGCCTCGCGCTGGTGGGCCGGGCCAAGGGTTACCGGGTGGTGTTGGTGGTGCCCGACAAGATGTCCACGGAAAAGGTGCTGCACCTCAAGGCCATGGGCGCCGAGGTGCATATCACCCGCTCCGATGTGGGCAAGGGCCATCCCGAGTATTACCAGGATGTGGCGGCACGTTTGGCCAAAGATATTCCAGGCTCGTTCTTCGCCGACCAGTTCAATAACCCGGCCAACCCCTTGGCCCACGAGACCAGCACCGCGCCGGAGATCTGGGCGCAAACCCAGCACGATGTGGACGCGATTGTGGTGGGCGTCGGCTCGGCCGGCACCCTCACCGGCCTCACGCGTTTCTTCAAGCGCGTGCAACCCGAGTTGGCCATGGTACTGGCCGACCCGGTCGGCTCGGTAATGGCCGAATACAGCCGCAGCGGCAAGTTGGAAACCCCAGGTTCCTGGGCGGTGGAAGGCATCGGCGAGGACTTCATCCCCTCGATCGCCGACCTGTCCAGCGTGCGCCACGCCTACTCCATCAGCGATGCCGACAGCTTCGACCACGCCCGCCAATTGCTCAAGGCCGAAGGTATCCTCGGCGGCTCATCCACCGGCACCCTGCTCGCCGCTGCCTTGCGCTACTGCCGCGAGCAAACCGAACCCAAGCGCGTGGTGACCTTTGTCTGCGACACCGGCACGCGCTACCTGTCGAAGGTTTACAACGACCAGTGGATGAACGACGCCGGCCTGTTGCAGTACAAGCACTACGGCGACCTGCGTGACCTGATCGCGCGCCGCTTCGAAGACGGCCGCGTGATCAGCGTAAGCCCCGACGACACCCTGCTTACCGCCTTCCAGCGCATGCGCCTGGCGGACGTGTCGCAACTGCCGGTACTGGTCGATGGCCAGACACTGGTGGGCGTCATCGACGAGTCCGACATCCTGCTGGGCCTGCACCATGACGCCGCGGACTTCTCCATGACCGTCGCCAGCGCCATGACCAATACGCTGCACACCCTGGCCCCCAGCGCCAGCCTGGCCGAACTTCAGGCCGAGCTGGATCGCGGCCTGGTCGCCATCATTGCCGACGCCTCAGGCTTTTATGGCCTGATCACCCGCGTCGACCTGCTTAACCACCTACGGAGATCCCTTGCATGAGCCAGCCCGATAAAAGCGCGTTTGCCACCCGTGTGATCCACGCCGGGCAGTCACCCGACCCGACCACGGGCGCGCTGATGCCACCGATCTACGCCAACTCCACCTACCTGCAGGACAGCCCCGGCGTGCACAAGGGTTTTGACTATGGCCGCTCCCACAACCCCACGCGTTTTGCCCTGGAACGCTGCGTGGCCGACCTTGAAGGCGGCAGCCAGGCGTTTGCGTTTGCCTCGGGGCTGGCGGCGATCTCCACTGTGTTGGAGCTGCTGGATGCTGGCGCGCATATCGTCTCGGGCAACGACCTGTACGGCGGCACCTTCCGGCTGTTCGACAAGGTGCGCCAGCGCAGTGCCGGGCACCGCTTCAGCTATGTCGACCTCAGCGACTTGTCAGCCTTTGAAGCGTCATTGCAGGACGACACGCGCATGGTCTGGGTCGAAACCCCTAGCAACCCGCTGCTGAGCCTGACCGACCTGCGGGCCGTGGCCCGCATCTGCCGTGCCCGCGGGATTATCTGCGTGGCCGACAACACCTTCGCCAGCCCCTGGATCCAGCGCCCGCTGGAGCTGGGCTTCGACATCGTGGTGCACTCCACCACCAAATACCTCAATGGGCATTCCGATGTGATCGGTGGTATCGCTGTGGTTGGCGACAACGCTGAATTGGCCGAACGCCTGGGCTTCCTGCAAAACTCCATCGGCGCCATCGCCGGGCCGTTCGATGCCTTCCTGACCCTGCGCGGGGTAAAAACCCTGTCGCTGCGCATGGAGCGCCATTGCAGCAATGCCCTGGACCTGGCCACCTGGCTGGAACAACAGCCGCAAGTGTCGCGGGTTCACTACCCAGGTTTGGAATCCCACCCACAGCACGACCTGGCGAAACAGCAGATGCGCGGGTTTGGCGGGATGATTTCAGTGGACTTGAACAGCGACCTGGCCGGCGCGACGCGCTTTCTGGAAAACGTGAAGATCTTCGCCCTGGCCGAGAGCCTGGGGGGCGTGGAAAGCCTGATCGAACACCCGGCAATCATGACCCATGCCAGCATCCCGGCGGCGACGCGAGCGCAATTGGGCATTGGCGATGGACTGGTGCGGTTGTCGGTGGGGGTTGAAGATGTGGAGGATTTGCGCGCCGATCTGGCGCAAGCCTTGGCCCACATCTAACCGCCATGATCGTTCCCACGCTCTGCGTGGGAATGCCACCCGGGACGCTCTGCGTCCCCAAGCGTGACGCAGAGCGTCACCGGATGCGTTCCCACGCGGAGCGTGGGAACGATCAGTGTGGGTCAGCCTTGGGTGATGTTGGCCCGCGCTGCATGCAGCTTCTTGTAGCTATCGATCAAGCGCAAATGCCGGTCCAGGCCTTCCAGCTTCATGCTGGTCGGCGTCAGCCCATAAAAGCGCACGCTGCCGTTAACCGAACCGATCACCGCGTCCATGCGCTCATTACCGAACATGCGCCGGAAGTTGGCCTCGTAATCGGCCAGTTCCAAGTCGTCATCCAACTCCATCTCCAGCACCGCGTTCATCGCCTGGTAAAACAACCCACGCTCAACCGTGTTGTCGTTGTACTGCAGGAACATCTCCACGCACTCCTTGGCCTCTTCATACTGCTGCAAGGCCAGGAAGATCAGCAGCTTGAGCTCCAGGATGGTCAGTTGGCCCCACGCCGTGTTGTCATCGAACTCGATGCCAATCAACGTAGTGATATCGGTGTAGTCGTCCAGCTCGCTTTCTATCAGGCGCTCGACCAACGCCTGCAACTCCTCCTCGTTGAGGCGGTGCAGGTTAAGGATGTCTTCGCGGAAAAACAGCGCCTTGTTGGTGTTGTCCCAGATCAGGTCGTCCACGGGGTAGATTTCCGAGTAGTCCGGCACCAGGATGCGGCAGGCGGTAGCGCCGAGGTGCTCATACACCGCCATATACGATTCTTTGCCCATGCCTTCGAGGATGCCGAACAGCGTGGCGGCTTCCTGGACATTGGAGTCTTCGCCCTGGCCGGAGAAGTCCCACTCGACGAACTCATAATCGGACTGGGCACTGAAGAAGCGCCACGACACCACGCCGCTGGAATCGATAAAGTGCTCGACGAAGTTGTTCGGCTCGGTGACCGCCTGGCCTTCGAAGGTCGGCTGCGGCAGGTCGTTCAAGCCTTCGAAGCTGCGGCCTTGCAGCAGCTCGGTGAGGCTGCGTTCCAGCGCCACTTCCAGGCTGGGGTGCGCGCCGAACGAAGCAAACACGCCGCCGGTGCGCGGGTTCATCAAGGTCACGCACATCACCGGGAATTCACCGCCCAGGGACGCATCCTTGACCAGCACCGGAAAGCCCTGGGCTTCCAGGCCTTCGATGCCCGCCAGGATGCCTGGGTACTTGGCCAACACTTCGGCGGGTACATCTGGCAGCGCAAATTCGCCTTCGATGATTTCGCGTTTCACCGCCCGCTCGAAAATCTCCGACAGGCACTGCACCTGGGCTTCGGCCAGGGTGTTGCCGGCGCTCATGCCGTTGCTCAGGTAGAGGTTTTCGATCAGGTTGGACGGGAAATACACCACCTCGCCATCGGACTGGCGCGCGAACGGCAGCGAGACAATCCCACGGGCCTCATTGCCGGAGTTGGTGTCGAACAGGTGCGAACCGCGCAGCTCGCCCTCGCGGTTGTAGACTTTCAGGCAGTAGGCATCGAGGATTTCACTCGGCAACTCATCGTTGGAGCCCGGCCGGAACCAACGCTCGTCCGGGTAATGCACGAACGGCGCGTTGGCCAGATCCTCGCCCCAGAACTGGTCGTTGTAGAAAAAGTTGCAGTTCAGGCGCTCGATGAACTCGCCCAGCGCCGACGCCAGCGCGCCTTCTTTCGTCGCGCCCTTGCCGTTGGTAAAGCACATCGGCGAATGGGCGTCGCGGATGTGCAGCGACCACACGTTGGGCACGATATTGCGCCACGAAGCGATCTCGATCTTCATGCCCAGGCCGGCGAGAATCGCCGACATGTTGGCGATGGTCTGTTCCAGTGGCAGGTCCTTGCCGGCAATGTAGGTGCCCGCCTCGGACGTGGAGTTGGGCATCAACAGCGCCTGGGCATCGGCGTCGAGGTTCTCGACTTCCTCAATCACGAATTCCGGCCCGGCCTGCACCACTTTCTTCACGGTGCAGCGGTCGATGGAACGCAGGATGCCTTGGCGGTCCTTGTCGGAGATGTCCGCGGGCAATTCGACCTGGATCTTGAAAATCTGATTGTAGCGGTTTTCCGGGTCGACGATGTTGTTCTGCGACAGGCGAATATTCTCGGTGGGAATATTGCGCGTCTGGCAGTACAACTTCACAAAGTACGCCGCACACAACGCCGACGAAGCCAGGAAGTAGTCGAATGGCCCAGGCGCCGAGCCATCGCCCTTGTAGCGGATGGGCTGGTCGGCAATGACCGTGAAGTCATCGAACTTGGCTTCAAGCCGAAGGTTGTCGAGAAAGTTGACCTTAATTTCCATGCGGGCACACCAGAATAACGAGCTAAACAAATTGGCCGCCATTATGAAGCGTTTCGCCGGGAAGTCTCAGGGATTTGCGTATGGGCTGCCGATCGGTGCTAACTTCCAACTAGTTAGATAATGTTCACCTCTGCCAGGACAGGCCATGGAACCGATAGCGACGAACGCCGCACTGTTGATCATCGATATGCAAAAAGGCATGGCCGATCCCACCCTTGGCCGCCGCAACAACCCAGACGCTGAGCTGCACATACAGCAATTGCTCAATGCCTGGCGCCAGGCGCAACGCCCGATCATTCATGTGCGGCATATATCCCGCGCTGACGCTTCGGTGTTCCGGCCAGGCCAACCCGGCTGTGAGTTCCAGGATGCGCTGCACCCCCTGGCCCACGAGCATGTGGTGGAAAAAAACGTACCGGATGCGTTCAGCGCCACGGGCCTGGAGCGCTGGCTGCACCTGCGCTCGATCCAGCAGTTGGTGATCGTCGGCGTCATCACCAACAATTCAGTGGAGTCCACCGCACGCTCGGGCGGCAACCTGGGGTTCGACGTGATCGTGGCGGCGGATGCGTGTTTTACCTTCGACCAAACCGACTTGTCGGGGCGCCTGTGGGCGGCAGAAGATGTGCATGCTTTGTCGCTCAGCAACTTGGCGATGGACTATGCAAGGGTGTTCCAGACGAGTGAAATCCTGGCCAATCATTAATAAGCAATGCAGACATGCATCAGGGCAAACGCACGATGGCGACCGCTTGCCGGCCTGGACGGTTAAAAGACCCCGGCATCCTCCAGCATTTGCGGCAACGCTTGCGGCCATACCGTATCGCTCGTTGCGCGCAGCGCCTCTGCCGACCACCAGCGATGGTCCGCCATCACCTGTGCCTCCTGCTGCGTCCACTCGGCCCTGGATAACGCCTCGCTGGGCGCATGCACAACGAAGTACCGCTCAACCGCCAGCACCGTTTCGCCGCAGGGTAGCATCAAGGTCACGTTGCGCTCTGCTACACATTCCCCGACGCTGCTGACCGTGATACCCGTCTCTTCGCGCAACTCACGAATCGCGGCGCTGTGAAAGGTCTCCCCGGCCTCAACGCCACCGCCCGGCGTGGCCCAGTAATCCTGGCCGGCCAAGGCGCCTTCTTTGTGCACGAAGCGAAACAGCAACACTTGCTGTGCAGGGTTTATGACCAGTAATCGTGCCGCTTTGCGTTCACGCATCAGATTGATTCCTTTCTATGACTGCTGAATTCATCCAGCTCAGAAACGCCCGTAGGCGTGTCGTAAATGCCTGGCCCTCGGCGCTCGGGTTGCGTGCCTCAAACAGGAAGTAGGCGATTTGCACGCGCATGGTCGGGTAATGCTGAACAAACAGGCCGACGTACTCTTCCAGGGTTTGCGGCCAGGTTTGCGCATCTTGCGCTCGCAGAGTGTGGGTGGCGCGGATCAAGGCCCGCGATGCTTCCCGCTGCAAGCGATGGCGTACCTGCTCAGTGCTGGCCTGTTCGATACCTACCAGATACGCCGTGAGCGCCTGTTCAAAATCGCCGTTGACCGCCAGGGCAATGGCGCAGGACGGGCGAAACGGTTCGAAGTGCAGTGACAGGTCTTCGCCCCAGATACAGCGGCAATGATGTTTGAGCCAGAAGCCCCAACTGTTTCGGTTTTCGGGCGCCAACACCTGGGCGCGGTGGCCGATGTCGAAGTCGATCTTGGTGACGCTCGGATGCCGTTGCTCCAAAGCGAGTCGGGCCGACTCCAATTGTTCAAGCACCGGCGCATTCGGTGGTTCGACCAGTATCAGCGAAAGGTCAAGATCAGAAACGCCGATCTCACCTTCACCCCGTGCGATGCTGCCATATAGGTAAATCCCGTGCAGCCCCAGTTCTGGCCGGGACAAGGTAGCGCAGATGTCCGTCAGCAGGGGCTGGAACTCGGGTTGTATAGGCCGATCGGCAACGGTGAGGATATAGCCGTCGACATCAATGCCTGCAGATTTTTGGGTGTTCACGGGCGGTGCACCTCAATCACCAGACCTTCCTCTTCACTCGGCACACTGAAATGGCGAGTGATCAGGTCGAACTCGGCATCGGTGGCGGCAAAATCGTGCTCACCCCGGGCGTTGCGCGCGTGCAGGCGCGCACGACAGGTGGCATCGTCCAGCTCCAGGTAATGCAGGCAGTGCGGCACCTTGGCTGCCTGGGCCAGGCCGAGCAACCATTGACGATTGACGAGGGTGTTGGCCGGAAAATCCAGCACCACATTGACGCCGCATGCCAACAGATCGATCACCAGCGGCTCAAGTACCCCACGAACCCGCTGGGCACAGCGCAGGTAGTCGGCAATGCTCAGGATCTCACCAGGGTAGAGACTGGCCAGCCACTGGTCTTCGCTGAGCACAATGGCCCCATGCTCGGCAGCCAGGGTTTTGGCGAGTGTGGACTTACCGGAGGCGATCTTGCCGCATAACAGGTGCAGGGTTGGCATAAAACGATTCCTTGTTGTGGCCAAACAGGATGAGTCATGACGCTGGCGTCGTAAACACATCCAGGTACATCTGCCAGGAAACATCGCCATCTCTCAATGAACTTTCTGACAAATGACAGGCTCCTTTCCTATGCGAAGTCAGCGCGCCCTGAGTCCAGGGTGCAGAACGATAAGGAGCCGCCACCGACATGACTACCCTCCCCACTTACCCCGTCGTCAGGCCCGGGCCGTTGCACGGGACTTTGCTTGCCGGCACCGTGCCGTTGTTTCTCGGAGCCTTGCTCAGTGATATCGCCTACGGCCAGACCTACCAGATCCAATGGGCCAATTTTGCCTCCTGGCTGATCGCTGGAGCCTTGGTGTTCTGTGGCTTTGCCCTGCTGTTTGCGCTGGTCAACCTGGTGCGTGCCGAACACAAGGGCGGACGCCCGGTGGCGTACTTCCTGCTGTTGCTGGGCACTTGGGTGCTAGGGCTGGTGAACGCCTTTCAGCATGCCAAGGATGCCTACGCCATGATGCCTGCTGGCTTGGTGCTGTCGGCGATTGTCACCGTGCTGGCGATTGTCGCCACCTGGCTCGGCTTGACCAACCTGCGCTCAGGAGCTGCCCGATGAAACCACTCAACACACTGACCCTGCTCAGCGCCGCCCTGTTGCTGAGTGCCTGTGGCGGCGAAGGTGACAAGACCCAGGCACGCGGCCCTGACCCCAAACTGCCCGAGCAACAAAGCAGCCTGTTGCCGAGCATGAAGATTGCCGAGCCCACACCGTGGGGCGAACAAAAGCCCAAGGTGCCCGAAGGCTACAGCGTGACCGCCATCGCCAAGGACCTTGCGATCCCGCGCCAGACCCTGGTGCTGCCCAACGGCGATATCCTGGTGGCCGAAGGCCGTGGCGGCAGCGCGGCCAAGCTCAAGCCCAAGGACGTGATCGCCAGTGTGATCAAGGCCCAGGGCAACACCCAGGTCAAAGGCGGCAACCGCATTACGCTGCTGCGTGACGCCGACGGTGACGGCACCTATGAACTCAAGACCGTGTTCGCCGATAACCTCAACGCCCCTTACGGCCTGGCATTCGCCGACGGCAAGCTGTATGTGGCCAACCAGGATGCACTGGTGCGTTTTGACTACGCCGACGGCCAGACCAAGGCCAGCGCGCCACCGGTCAAAGTCACCGACCTGCCGGCGCAGATCAACCATCACTGGACCAAGTCGTTGGCCGTGAGTGAGGACGGGCGTCAGCTGTATGTGGGCATCGGTTCCAACAGCAACATCACCGAACGCGGCATGGAAGTGGAGATCGACCGTGCGATGGTCTGGCAGATCGACGCGGCCACCGGCGCGCACAAACCCTACGCCACGGGCCTGCGCAACCCGACGGCGTTGACCATCCAACCGGGTTCCGGGCAACTGTGGACGGTGGTCAACGAGCGCGATGAGCTGGGCCCCGACCTGGTGCCGGACTACCTGACGTCGGTGCGCGAAGGTGCCTTCTACGGCTGGCCCTACAGCTACTGGGGCCAGAACGTCGACCCCCGCGCACAACCGCAAAACCCGGCCAAGGTGGCTGCGGCGATCAAGCCCGATTACAGCCTGGGTTCCCACGTGGCCGCTTTAGGCGTGGATTTCTCCATCCCCGCCCTGGGTGAAAAATTCGCTGACGGCGTGTTTGTCGGCGAGCACGGCAGTTGGAACCGTGACAACCCAGTGGGCTATAAAGTGATCTTCGTACCGTTCAGCAACGGCAAGCCGGCGGGCGAGCCCATCGACTTTGCCACCGGCTTTCGCGGCGACGACGGCAAAACCCGTGGCCGCCCGGTTGGAGTGACCGTGGACCCCAAAGGCGCGCTGATCATTGCTGACGACTTGGCCAATACTGTTTGGCGAGTCACACGTAACCAATAATCGAGGAACTACGCAAAGAGGTAGTGAGACTGATGTGTAGGCGGTTTTGATCCAACATGCTGTTCGGCTGTCAGGCTGACATCGGGCGCACACAAGGTCTGTGCCAGGCGCTGATTTTGTGGGCAATACGTAACCAATGTGGGAGCTAGCTTGCCTGCGAAAGCGGTGGTTCAGTCGCAGATCCAGTGACTGACAAACCGCCTTCGCGAGCAAGCCCGCTCCCACAGGCCCACCGTCATTTGATCGCTGTGTGATACCTGGCCGTTACCGCAACACAGCAGCAGCCCCGCTACACGCCTGCCCCGCCCGCTCACAGATCTCCCAGCCGCCCCCCAGCGCCTTATAGATCCCCACCACCGCCAAGCGCTGCTCCGTGCGCGCCGCGGTCAATGCGCGGCGGCTGGTGAAGTCGGCACGTTCAGCCTCAAGCACATCCAGGTACACACCCTCGCCTTGCGCAAACCGCTCGCGCGCAAAGCTGGCGGCCTCACGATTGGCGGCCGCCTCCAGCAGCCGCAAGCCCAGGGTGTTGCCGGCCGTGCGGTTGGCCTGGAACGCATCATCGGTTTCCTGCAGGGCCCGCAACACGGTCTGGTCATAAGCGATCAAGGCCGCCTGGGTGCGCGCCTCGCTGGCGGCAATCCGCGCACGTACGCGCCCGGTGTCCAGCAGCGACCAGCGAATCACCGGCGCGATAAAGTTCGACTGCATGCCCGCATCGCCCAGGGCGCTGAGGCTTCCGGCCAGCAAACCGATGGAGCCCTGCACCTGAATGTCCGGATACAAACCAGCGGTTTCCACGCCGATCTGCGCGGTCGCGGCCGCCAGCGTGCGTTCGGCCGCGGCGATGTCGGCGCGGCGCGCCAGCAAGCCAGCTGGGTCTCCCACCTGCAGCGTGCGCAGGTTCAAGGTTTCACGCCCAGGCCGGGCCTGCGGTGGCTTGAACCCTTGAGGCGCTTGCCCCAGCAGCACCGCCAGCGCGTTGGTTGCCCTGGCGCGACGTCGCTCCAGGTCAGGCGCTACCGCCTCCACATTGCGCAACAAGGCCTCGGCGCGCAGCCGGTCGAATTCGGTGGCGGCGCCGACGCTGACCATCTGCCCCACCAGGCCCAGGCTGTCGCGCTGGCTCTGGCTGATATCCGCAACCACGGCCTGCTCGGCTTCGATGCCTTGCAGGTCAAACCAGGTGGCCGCGACAGTCGCCGCGACGCTCGCTTGCACGTTGCGCAATAACGCCTGACGCGACCCCGCCTGGGCCTGGGCCGCCTCCACCGAGCGACGCACGCGGCCAAACAAGTCGATTTCCCAGGCCGCATCCACCGCCGCGCGGGTGGTTTCAATGGAGCGCTGCTCGCCGAACGGGGTCTGGACCTCGCTGCGCTTGCGATGCTCGTAGCCCAGGGCGGCGCCGCCGCTGGGCAGGAAGCCTTGGCGGCTTTCACGCAGCAGCGCCTTGGCTTCGTCCAGGCGTGCGGCGGCGATGCCGATGTCGTGGTTGGCCGCCAGTGCCTGCTGGATCAATTGGCTCAGTGCCGGCTCATCAAACACCTGCCACCACTGCACCTCCACCTCGCCCGGACCAAGCCCGGCAATGGGCGCGCCAAAGCTCGTCGCCCGTTGCGCAGCGGGCAGCACCGGCGCGGAATAGTCCGGCCCCACCGAACCGCAACCAGCCAGCAGGGTCAACGACAACACAAAAGCTGGATACGCCTGTTTCATGATGCGCTCTCCTTTAGCTGCACCTTAGGGCTCGCCCCCTGGCGCTCCACGCGCAGCGCCAGGCTGCGCATCACCACATAGAACACCGGCGTCAGGAACAGGCCGAACAGCGTCACGCCCAACATCCCGGCAAACACCGCAACCCCCATGGCATGGCGCATCTCGGCACCGGCGCCACTGGCAAACACCAGCGGCACCACGCCGGCGATGAACGCCAGAGACGTCATCAAAATAGGCCGCAGGCGCAACTGACACGCGTGGATCACCGCTTCCAAGGGGCTGGCGCCTTCGGCTTCGAGGCTGCGGGCAAACTCGACAATCAGGATGGCGTTCTTCGCCGCCAGGCCCACCAGCACCACCAACCCGATCTGCACGAACACGTTGTTGTCGCCGTCCACCAGCCACACGCCGAGGATTGCGCTGAGCAGGCACATGGGCACGATCAGCAACACCGCCAACGGCAGCAGCCAACTGTTGTACTGCGCGGCGAGGATCAGATACGCCAGCAACACACACAGCGGGAAAATAAACAGGGCCGATGACCCGGCAAGTTTTTGCTGGTAGGTCAGGTCTGTCCATTCATAGGTCACGCCCTCGGGCAGTACCTCCTGGGCCAAGCGTTCCATAAGCGCAACCGCCTGCCCCGAGCTGACCCCTGGCATCGCGCCGCCAGAGATATCCGCCGACGGATAGCCGTTGTAGTGAATCACCCGGTCAGGCCCGGAGCTCGGCGTGACCGTGACAAATGCCGACAACGGCAGCATGTCGCCGGCGGCATTGCGCACCTGCAGACGGCCGATGGCTTCGGCCTGCATGCGGTGGTCTGCATCGGCCTGTGCCGTGACTTTGTAGGTGCGGCCAAACCGGTTGAAGTCGTTGACATACAGCGACCCCAGGTAGACCTGCAGCGACTCGAACACATCCGCCAGGCGCACGCCCTGGCTCTTGACCTGGGTGCGGTCGATGTCGACATTCAGTTGCGGCGCGTTGACGTCCAGGCTGGTCATCAACCCGGCCACCTGGCCTGACTCAGTGGCTTTGGTCATCAGCATTTGGGTCTGCTGCACCAACGCCTCAAGCCCGACGCCGCCACGGTCTTCGACCTGCAGCTTGAAGCCCCCGGTCACCCCGAGCCCCGGTACCGGCGGCGGTGGGAATACGCCGAGGAAGCCGTCGGGGATGCTCGCAAACTTGGCTTGCAGGCGCCCGGCGATGGCGACCGCTGCCATATCCGGCGAGGTGCGCTCCTTGAACGGATCAAGCATGACGAACATTACCGCCGCATTCGGGACGTTGACGAAACCGTTGACCGACAGCCCCGGGAACGCCACCACACTCTCGACCCCCGGTTCATCCAGGGCGATTTTCGACATTTGCCGCACCACCGCATCGGTACGCTCCAACGAGGCCGCGTTCGGCAGTTGGGCGATGCCGACCAGATAGTATTTGTCTTGCATCGGCACGAAGCCGGCCGGTACCGCGTTGAACCCAAACCAGGTCAACGCCAGCAAGCCGCCGTAGGCCAACAGCGCCACGCCGCGGCGGCCGACAACCTTGCGCACGGTGTTGCCATAGGCTTGCGGCGCACGCTTGAACGGCCGGCCCAGTACCTCCAGCAGCCGCGTGGCGCGACCGCGCAGGCTACGCGGGTCGGGCGCCACGGCGGCATGCCGCGGCCGCAACAACAGGCCGGCCAGCGCCGGGCTGAGGGTTAACGAGTTGACCGCCGAGAGGATGGTGGAAATCGCGATGGTCAGCGCAAACTGCCGATAGAACTCGCCTTGCAGGCCGCTGAGAAACGCGGTGGGAATGAACACGGCCGCCAGCACCGAGGTGATCGCAATGATAGGGCCGGTGACCTCGCCCATGGCCCGTCGTGCAGCTTTCATCGGCTCCTCGCCGTTCTCGATATGCCGCTCGACGTTCTCGACCACCACGATGGCATCGTCGACCACGATGCCAATCGACAGCACCAGGCCGAACAGCGACAAGGTGTTGAGGGAGAAGCCCATCAGGTGCATGACCGCGAAGGTGCCGATGATCGACACCGGCACGGCCATCAAGGGGATCAGCGACGCGCGCCAGTTGCGCAGGAACACCACCACCACAATCACCACCAACAGGATAGCTTCCATCAGCGTGATGGCCACCGACTCCAGCGAAGCGCGCACAAACACGGTGGGGTCGTAGGCAATCCGCGACACCAGCCCTTCCGGGAAGTTGGCCTGCAGGCGCTGCATGGTGTCGCGCACCGACTGCGCCACATCGAGGGCGTTGGCCCCAGGGCTCTGGATGATCTGCAAGGCCACCGCCGGCTCGCCGTCCAACAGGCTGCGTAGCGCGTAGGCATCGGCGCCCATCTCGATACGGGCCACATCGCGCAAACGCGTGACCTGACCGTTATCGCCGGTGCGAATGATGATGTCGCCAAACTGCTCTTCGTCCGTCAAGCGCCCCAGGGTATTGACCGTGACCTGAAAGGCCGCAGTGGAATCCGGCGACTGGCCGACCGAGCCCGCCGCCACTTGCACGTTCTGCTCGCGCACGGCGCCAATCACATCGCCGGCGGTCAAGCCACGGGCGGCGATCAGGTCCGGGTCGAGCCACAGGCGCATGCTGTATTCACCCGCGCCCCACACCAGCACATCGTTGATCCCCGGCAGCCGCGACAACTCATCGCGCACCTGCAGGTAGGCATAGTTGGAGATGTAGAGCGGGTCATAACGTTGGTCCGGGGACAGCAGGTGGACCACCATGAGGATGTCCGGCGAGGTTTTCTGCGTGACCACGCCCAGGCGCTGTACCTCTTCGGGCAAGCGCGGCAAAGCCCGCGACACACGGTTCTGCACCTGGATCTGGGCCATATCCGCGTTGGTGCCCTGGGCGAAGGTCGCGGTCAGGATCATGCGGCCGTCGGTGGCCGACTGCGAGGTCATGTAAAGCATGCCCTCGACCCCGGTGATCACCTGTTCCAGCGGCGCTGCCACTGTCTCGGCAATTACCTGCGGGTTGGCCCCCGGATACGACGCAGTCACTTGCACCGTGGGCGGCGTGACGGCGGGGTATTCGCTCAACGGCAAATGGAAGAAGGCCACGATGCCGCCGATCATCATCAACACCGAGAGGACGATGGCGAATATCGGTCGGTCGATGAAAAAGCGTGGGAAGCTCATTGCACGCCCCCCACCGCCAGCGGCGCCTCAAGCGGCTTGCCCTCGATGCTGGCGGCCAGTGGTGTTACCTGCATGCCCGGCCGCACCAGGCCTTTGACGACAATGCGCTCGCCCGGTTGCAGGCCCTGTTCGATGACCCGCAGGCCGTCGACCACCGGGCCCAGTTCGACCGGGCGGTATTCGGTCTTGTCACCCTCACCCACTACCAGCACATAACGGCGGCCCTGGTCGGTGCCGATGGAATGGTCGGCAATCAACACCCGGGGTTGCGCCGTGCCGGTATCCAGCTTGACCTTGGCGAACAGCCCCGGCGTCAAGCGTCCATCCGGGTTCGCCACCACCGCACGCACGCGCACGGTGCCGGTCTTGCGGTCGGCCGAGTTGGCCAGAAAGTCCACGCGCCCGGCGCGTGCATAGGTGGTGTCATTGAGCATTGCCACCATGACCTTGGCGGCTTGTTCACCCTTGGACCCGGCATGCTGCCGCGTCGCGGCCAGCGAATGCAGGTAGGTGCGTTCATCCACATCGAAATACACATGCAAGGGGTCGATGGAGACAATTGTGGTCAGGGGTGTTTCCCCACGGGTGACATAGTTGCCTTGCGTCACCAGTGCGCGGTCGATGCGCCCGCTGATAGGCGCGGTGACGCGGGTGTAGCTCAGGTCCAGTTGGGCCGTGTCTAGCGCCGCCCTGGCGGCTTCCACCTGGGCCCTGCCGGCATTCAGCGAAGCAACGGCGGTGTCGAGGCGATCACGCGCCACCACCTTCTTGGCAAACAACTGCTCGGCGCGGCCATGCTCGGCCTGGGCCAGTGATGCATTGGCCTCGGCCTCGCGCAAGCGCGCCTTGGCGGCGTTCACTGCCGCCTGGAACATGCGCGGATCGATCACAAACAACGGGCTGCCCTTGGCCACGAACTGGCCTTCGGGCACGCTGACACTTTGCAGATAGCCACTGACTCGCGGGCGCAATTGAACTTGGTCGATGGCGGTCAATGAACCGGTGTACTCCACAAACGGCGTCACCGCCCGCGCCACCACCTGGGCCACCGGCACACCAGGTGGCTGAGCGGCTGCGGCTGGCGGCGCCTTGTCCGAGCATCCGCCCAGCGTTAACGCTACGGCCAACGCGCCGGCAATCAGGCTTACTGGTTTGGTGTACATCGTTCACCCTCCTTGGAATTTTCAAGACAAATCGACACTTGGGGTTTTTATCCGGCTTGCCATACTGGGAAGGTCAAGCGCTATAAAACCGGGGGTGTGTTTTGTCTGAGAAATATCTGGAGGGTTAAACAGGTAGGAGCGAGCTTGCTCGCGAAAAACTCACAAGCGCCGCGCTTATTCAGGAAGAACGCGTCATCGTTGACGTTTTTCGCGAGCGAGCTCGCTCCTACAGTCAGGTCCAGGCGACTACCAACAAGCCTGCGCCCAACACCAGGCACAACGGGGAGTAAAAATACGTATCCAGGCGAGCAAACTTCGACCCGCCGACCTTCTTGAAAAACCCCACTAGCTCCGAATCCCCGATCGCCCGGGCAAACATCAGCACGGCAATCGCGCTGATGCCCCACTGCAACGCCCCGTGGGACACCGGCGAGAAATACAACCCGGCGCGCAGGCACACAAGCAAGGCAATCGCCACCAGCCCCATCGCCACCAGAAAAGTGCCCAGCGCCGACGGTTTGAACGCCGGCCTCGGCCCGCTGGCGAACTCTCCGGGCAGTTGCGGGATAGCGGCCAGGCTGCCGAGCTTGCCACCCGCAGCCCAATACAAATGCACCATGCTGATGAAGGTAAATACCCCGACGATCCATCGCGCAATGACAAAGCTCATGGTCGGCGCTCCACAAAAATGTGCGAATGAGGATAGTCGCCCTGAGATTTTTTGCAGGCATTTCGTCGGTCGCTGATGATAAAGTGCCACCCCATGAAACTCGCCCGTGCCGACCGCTCACTCATTGCCTGGATGCTTTACTGCTGCGTCCTGTTCAATGTGTTCGCCTGCAGCATTGGTCATGGGCAGATGGTGGGGATGCAGCTCAACGGCATCAGCGGCCAGTTCTGTACGGTCGACCCACGTACCCAGGCGCCGCTGCCCAGCAACTCGACAGACGAAAACCTGCCCACGCTATCCAAGGCATTTGGTTGCCCGCTGTGCTCTACCGGCGGCATGGGCCCGGCGCTCAATTCCCACCTGAACGTGGCGGTGCTGCCACAACCCCATGCGCCGCCTGCTGCGGTGGTGCTTGCTGCTGACATTCCCGCCCGCTTCACCTGGCCTGCGGCTAATCCCCGCGCGCCACCTGCCGTCGCCTGATCCCTGCGCTTTCTGATCTGCATCGCCCCGTTGCCGTAAGGACTACGGGTAGCTGTGCGTTGTTTTCGAGCCAAGTTTTCAGGATTCAACCATGAAACATTTACCCCTGTTGGCGGGCCTGTTCGGCTGCCTGCCTGTTTGCGCCTCAGCCCTTGAACTGGCGCCGACCACCATTGATGGCGAGCAAAGTGCCGAGCCGGGCCTGGCCCTGGACCAACCCAGCGGCATGGCCTCGCGCCTGGGCCTGAGCGTGCGGGAAACCCCGGCGTCAGTGGCCATCGCCAACCGCAACGATATCGAGCGCCACGGCGCCAAGACCTTCCGCGACGCGGCCAATACCCTGCCCGGTGTCAACGCCAGCGCCCCGCCCGGTTTTGGCGGCTTTGTCTCGTACCGGGGGTTTAGCAGCAGCCAGATCACCCAGATGTTCAACGGCATCAATGTCGCCACGGGCCTGGCGCGGCCGGTGGATGCGTGGATCTACGACCGCGTCGAACTGGTGGGCGGCCCCTCCTCCTTGATCAACGGCGCAGGCTCCGTGGGTGGCTCGTTGAACTACGTGACCAAGCTGGCAACCCGCGAGGAACAGGCCGTCGAAGGCCAACTGAGCTATGGCAGCTACGACACCGCCGGCATGGCGTTCGGCCTCAACCATGCGCTGACCGAACCCGGCGCCGACGTACAGCATTACGCCCGCCTGGACGTGAGCCGCAACACCAACCACAGCTACATCGACCGCGATCAGCGCGATGCCTGGAGCGTCGCATTCTCCCTGCTCAGCGACCTCACCCCGAACCTGTCCCACACCCTGGCGCTTGAGTATCAGGACGAACATGAAGACAGCCCGTACTGGGGCACGCCGGTGCTCAACCCCAAGGCCGGTGAACTGAAGATCGACAAGCACAACCGCTTCAATAACTACAACGTTGCCGACGGTCGTTATGAGCAACGCACGATCTGGGCACGGTCGATCATCGACTACCGGATCAACGACAGCACTACGCTAAAAAACACGCTTTACCACCTCGACAGCCAGCGCGACTACCGCAACCTGGAGACTTACCAGTACAACGCCAACAACAGCGCGGTGAACCGCTCGACGGCCTATCAGGTGCGGCACCAGGGCGAGCAGAACGGCAACCAGTTCGAACTGCGCCATGACTCCAGCGTGTTCGGCCTTGCCACCACCTGGTCGGGCGGTTTTGAGTACAAGGTCAACAGCACCACCAACAGCCCCTTGAACGTGACGGGCAAAAGTAGCGTGGACCCGAACCACTACGACCCAGGGCACTTCTATGATATTCCCGGTACCCAGCCAGGTTTCGTCAAGGACAAAACCAACCAGGTGACCACCAAGGCGCTGTTCGTGGAAAACCGTCTTGGATTGACAGACAAGCTCTCGCTGCTGACCGGCCTACGCTATGACGCCATCGACCTGGACGTGACCAACCACCGCACCCTCACCGCCACCAACCCACGGCACTTCAAGCGCAGTTGGGAACCGGTAACGGGCCGGGTGGGCCTGACCTATCAGTTCATCCCGTCCGCCAATGTCTATGTGCAATACAGCACCGCCGTCGAACAGCCCAATACCACTACCCAAGTGTTCGACGTGTCCACCGGCAAGCAATGGGAAATCGGCAGCAAGTTCGATTACCTGCAAGGTAGGGGCTCCGCCACGGTCGCGGCCTACAAGATCGAACGCAAGGACTTTGCCGTCACCGACCCGCTGGACCCGACCAGCAGCATCCCGGTGGGCGCGCAGTCGTCCAAGGGCATCGAACTGGCCAGCTCGTTGCATATCACACCGAAACTACTGGCCGAAGGCAACTTTGCCTGGGTGGACGCGCAGTACGATGAGTTCAACGAAAAAACCGCCAGCGGCGCCGTGGTGTCGCGCAAGGGCAACACGCCGACCAACGTGCCCAAGCGTGTGGGCAACCTCTGGCTGACCTACGACTTTGCCGAGGATTGGCAAGGTGGCGTGGATGCGCGCTACGTCGCCCAGGTGTATGCAGACAACGCCAACACCCAGACCGTGCCGGCGTATACGCTGTTTGGCACATTCCTGCGCTATAAGCTGGATGCGAACACCTCGGTCACCGGGCGGGTGCGTAACCTGACCAACGAGGTGTATGCCGAGTTTGCCCATGTGTCGCCGGCGTACTATCTGGGGTCACCGAGGACCTTTGAGCTGGCTGTACAGACCAAATTTTAAAGCTCAAACACAATCAAATGTGGGAGCTGGCTTGCCTGCGATAGCGGTGGGTCAGCATAAAAATAGGTTGTCTGACACTCAGTCATCGCAGGCAAGCCAGCTCCCACATTTTGATCTTCACTGGATACCAAGACTGGCGCTTACTTGAGGCTCGCCTCGACCTTCTGCGCCACATCGTCCGTCAACCACGCCTTCCACACCTGTGGATGTTCCTTGAGAAACGCCTGGGCCACCTCCCGAGGGGGCGTATGGCGCTCGCTCATCGTCGCCAAGGCTTTGTTAAGCGGCTCGATGGGAAACTCGACCTTCTCGAAGAACTCGGCAATGTGTGGATGTTCCTGCTGGAACGGCGTCGATACGCCAATGCTCAACTTGGACGCCAACGAGCGCGTCGGCTTCGGGTTCGGGTTGTCCGCGTCAGTGAGGGTCTTCCACGCATCTGCATCAAATGGCGGTTCTTCCAACTGGATCAATTTGTAGCGCCCCATCAACGGGGTCGGCGACCAGTAGTAGAACAGCACGGGCTTGCCCCGGCGAATCGACGAGGCAATCTCCGCATCCAGCGCTGCGCCTGACCCGCTGCGGAAGTTCACGTAGCTGTCGTCCAGGCCATAAGCCTTGAGCTTCTGTTTGTTGACCACTTCGGAGGTCCAGCCAATAGGGCTGTTGAGAAAGCGTCCCTTGCCTGGAGACTCAGGGTCTTTGAACACGTCCTTGTAACGCGCCAGGTCCTGTACGCTTTTGAGGTCCGGTGCCAGGGGTTTGAGCCCTTTTGCCGGGTCACCCTTGACCACGTATTCCGGCACCCACCACCCTTCCGTGGCGCCTTTGACGATATCGCCCAGGCCCGTCACCTTGCCTTCGGCTTGCGCCTTGACCCACACCGGGCTGCGGCCAGCCCACTCCTCGCCGATCACCTGGATATCATTCTTGGCCAGGGCGGTTTCCAGGGTGATGGTGGTGCCTGGCAAGGTGTCGGTGGGCAGGTCATAACCCTTCTCGACGATAAAACGCAGGACTTCTGTGATCAGGCTGCCGCTTTCCCAGTTCAGGTCGGCAAAATGCACCGGTGCCTGGGCAGCCGATACCGGCAATGACAGAGTCAGGGTCGTCAGGCCCGCCGCCAGCAGTGACTTCAATCCTTTCATGCCTGTGCACCTCGCGTTTTCGCAGTCATGGCGAACGGCTTTGCTGCGAATGCGCGAAGCCTCTGAATAGTTAAGTCAACTCAACTGTAGTAGAGGTTCCAAAAGACAAAGATGCACAGCGTAATTATCGCCTACTCGCTGGCCTTGAAGGTCACCAGCTCACCCTTGCGCCATTTGGCGGCTTTGCCCGTCACGGCCTTCAGGGTTTTGGTCAACCCTTCTTGCAATTGCTCATGGGCGGCGAATACCAGCATCACGCTGTGGCCTTCCTTGAACACAATACCCTGGCCTTCGTTCGATGACACAAAGGCATAGTCGCCGAGGCCGTACACGGTCAACTTGATGTCGCGAAACCTCAATTCGAACTTGCCACCCTCGCGGCTGGGCAACACCGAAGCGCGAAAATGGTCGCCCACTTTGAGTTCCAGGCGCGGCTTGTCATCCACGACCAGCGCCGTTTCAGTATCGATCTCGGCGATATAAATACCTTCCGGCGTCTGTTCAGTGATGTAGACAAACCGAGATTGAAACTGCTTGACCAACTTAGCGCGCAAATCACCCAGCACGAATAACGCGTGCATATCCAGATTACTGACTGCCAAGGAAACGCCCCCACATCAAAAAAGCGCTGGCCGCCGAAGCGAGCAGCACAAAAAATAGCCGTTACGACACGATCATAGAGTCATTAAAAAACTGAAGAGAACGCGTAAGGCTAGTACAGACATCTGCGGCGGACCTCATGCAAGGTCATCCGGTGGTACAGCAAATCACAGGTTCAACGACCCGAGAATACAGGTCGACCAACTTCAGAGAATAACCCGATTAAAAGTGCAGTTTTCCGACACTCAACACAAAAAATACGCAAGACATGGAACCAGTCGCGAACTGCCGACGACAATACTAAAACAGCAACCGGGGTCAAAACCACCGCAAATGCTAACCACAGGCCAATAAGATCGATCGACAGGAGCTGAGCATGCAACGACGTCAACACGACGCTACGTCCTTCCACACTCGTTCATCATGTCCAGACGAACGCCAATACTACTGCTTGCTTAACCTTGACGGGTACTCCAATTCAGTGCTGTACCAAGTTGTACCGGCAGGAAAGAACTTTTTTCATATTCTTGAAGTGCCCAGCGGCAGGATCAAGGGTTTTCGCAGTGATCACAACAAGGCCTGTGAACTGGCCAAGACTCTGGAAGCAAAGCTGCACGCTCGTTGCGGTCGGGTCGTTTCGTCACCTGGCTGACTTTACTGCGCCACCGCCCCTCAACAACTGCCATACTGGCCCGTCCATTGAAGTTTGCCCCCTGCGGGTCAGGTTTCATCAACGCAGTTACCTTGAAGGGAAAGCTATACGTGACGGAATTTGATATTGGCGAATTTATTATCCACGGTGATGCGAGGGAAGTAGACGGCGAGTTTCAAGCGGTCATCATCATGCGGGCCAAACCGCCGCTGAACAAGGTCACCGCGCACCAGGTGGAAAAAGACCGCTGGTTCAAAACCGCCGACGCAGCTGCCGTGGCGGGCAAAGAAGCGGCCCAGGCGCTGAAAGCCGCCGTAGATTGCGGCGCGCTCAATTCCTGACAATCCGATAGAACTCTGGCGTCCCCCCGACCCCTCACATGCATGACGATAAACCCGCATGGAGAACGTTATGGACACCACGACCCCAACCCTTGAAACCCTGTTCGAACAACTGGGCCTGGATTCCAGCCAGGAAGCTATCGAGCGTTTCACCGCCGAACATCGCCTGCCCGATGATGTAAAACTCATCGACGCGCCGTTCTGGAGCGAACAGCAGGCGAACTTCCTCAGGGAGCAATTGCATGTCGACGCAGAATGGGCGCCCGCAGTGGATGACCTCAATGCACTGCTGCATGAGCCTCCCCGCGTGTGATCAATGCAGGCTGTCTGACGCTTCACTGCGCAACAGCGCTTGCCAGGCAGCCTGGCATTCCTGCGCCTCATCCCGGCTGGCGAACGCGGTGCCGCGCTGCTCACCGTTGAGCAACACCACCCAGCAGGCGCGCTGGCCCAGGGCACGCAGAGTTTCGGGTACGCCACTGCCGATCATCACGGCCACATCGACTTTGTTTTGCATGGAGCTTCTCCGCAGCATTAGTTAGCTGGCTAACAATGTTGGCCATGCTACGGTTTTATTCTTGGAAAAAGCTATCTACGGAATAGCTTCATTGCATAAACAGCAACAATGTAGAGACGGGGGCGGCCAGCTCGAGAGCCGCCCCATTCAGCGCATCAGGCTTGACGCTGGTGCTTGTCGATCTGCTCGTGGCGCTCTTGCGCTTCGATGCAGTACTTGGTGGTAGGGCTGATCAGCAGGCGCTTGAGGCCGATAGGCTCGCCGCTGTCGTCACACCAGCCAAAGGAATCTTCCTTGATGCGTTCCAGGGCGCGCTCAAGTTGCGGCAGCATGCGCTGGTCGCGGTCAATGGCGTTCACCAACCAGGTGCGCTCTTCTTCCACGGAAGCCGCGTCAGCCGGGTCGGCCGGGGTGTCCAGGCTTTCAATGGCGATACGGTTCTGCTCAATGCGCTCGTGGTGTTCCACTTTCATGTCTTGCAGCAACTTCTCGAAAAAAGCGTGCTGTTCGGCATTCATGTAGTCATCCGCCGGCATGGCCAGCAACTTTTCCTTTGTCATTGATTTCTCTATAAAAAATACGTGCATTAAGGCGAATAAGGGAGCGTTCCGCAAGGCCTGTGCAGGTCTCGGAAGGGCGCCGTCCATTTCAAGCGCCACCCGGCACTCAATTTACGAGGGGCGGCAGTCTAAGGCCGACTTGAGGGCGCAGCAACTGAAAAGACAGGCATTTTTTCCCGATCAACCCCCAAAAGCACCAGGACGGGCTTGGCGAATGGTCATCGGAGTGCGTTTATAGCAAGAAATTCAGTGTTATGGAGCTATATAGAAGACAAACGGTTGAAAGGGCCTGGCCCCCTGTAGGAGCGAGCTTGCTCGCGAAGCATTCAAGGACACCGCGTTCAATCAGATAGCCCGCGTTATCTTTGCAGCTTTCGCGAGCACGCTCGCTCCTACAAGGGGCAGGTACTCAGCGCTTGAGCTTGCGCTTGTTGCGGTATTGGTCGATCACCACCGCCACCACAATGATCAGGCCCTTGATGATGTCCTGGATATACGCGTCCACCCCGACAAAGGTAAACCCGCTGGCCATCACCCCGAGGATCAGCGCGCCGATCACCGTGCCGGTGATGCGCCCTACTCCACCGGCCAGGCTGGTACCGCCGATCACTGCGGCGGCAATCGCGTCCAGCTCGTAGGACATGCCCATGCCGGCCTGCCCCGTCGCTGCACGTGCCGAGGCCACCACGCCGGCCAGGCCCGCCAGGAGACCGGCGATGCTGTAGACAATGATCAGGTGGCGCTTGACGTTGATCCCCGAGGTACGCGCCGCCTGCATGTTGCCGCCAATGGCATAGGTGTACTTGCCATATTTGGTGTAACGCAGGGCAATGTGGAAGATCACCGCCACCACCAGGAAGATGATCACCGGCATGGCGCCATGGCCGATTGCTGTGTAGGAGTCCGAGAGCATGCTCACCGGCTGGCCTTCGGTGTAGTAGCGCGCCAGGCCACGGGCCGAGACCATCATGCCCAGGGTCGCGATAAACGGCGGGATGCCGGTGACCGCGATAATGCTGCCGTTGATCGCCCCCGCTAAAAGCCCCACGCCCAAGCCCATCGCCACCGGGATCCACACCGGCAAGTCGGTGAGGGACGGAAACACCGCCCGGGAAAAGTCGGAGGTTTGCGCCAGGCTGGCAGCAATCATCGCTGACAACGCCAGCACCGAGCCGGACGACAAGTCGATGCCCGTGGTGATGATCACCTGGGTCACACCGATGGCCAGAAGGCCAATGATCGACACCTGCAGGATCATCAGCACCAGGCGCTGGGAGTTCATCAGAAAGCTCTGGTCGCGCACGATCCAGCCGAACAATTCAAACACCAGGCCGATACCGATCAGCACCAGGAAGATACTCAGCTCGGTGGGCATGCGTCGACGGTTCTTGACCGGTGCGGTTGCCGGCTTGTTGTCTGTTATTGCGTTCATAACCCATCACCTTCTTATTCTGTAGATCAGTGGACTGCGGTCATCCCGGAAGCCAACTGCATGACTTTTTCCTGGGTCGCCTCGGCGCGGTCCAGGGTGCCCATCAGCTCACCTTCGTGCATCACCATCACCCGGTCGCTCATGCCGAGCACTTCGGGCAGTTCGGAAGAAATCATGATCACCGCCATACCTTCGCTGGCGAGGAAGGCGATCAAGCGATAGATCTCGGCCTTGGCGCCCACGTCGATGCCGCGTGTCGGTTCATCCAGGATCAGCAAGCGGGGGTTGGTCATCAGCCAACGCGCCAGCAAGGCCTTTTGCTGGTTGCCACCGGACAAAGTGTCGATGCATTGCTCCAGGGACGGGGTTTTCACCCGCAGTTTCTTGCACATGTCTTCACACAGGGCGCGCAAGGCTTTCTGCTGGATAAAGCCGTTGCCCGAATAGTGCGGCAACACCGCCATCTCCATGTTCTCCAGCACCGACAGGCACGGGAACAGGCCGCTGAGCTTGCGGTCCTCGGTCAACAGCGCAAAGCCTTTCTCGATGGCCATATGCGGGTCGGTAATGCGCACCGCCTTGCCGTCCAGGGTAATTTGCCCGCTGGAGCTTGGGGTGATGCCAAAAATGGTTTCCGCCACGTTGGTGCGCCCGGAGCCCATCAACCCGGCGATACCGAGGATTTCCCCGGCGTGCAGGTCGAACGATACGTCTTTGAATACGCCGTCCAGGCTCAGGTCGCGCACCGACAGCAGCAGGTCACCAATCGGCGTCTCGCGCACTGGGAACAACTGGCTCAGCTCACGCCCGACCATCATCGAGATGAGGCTGTCGCTGTTCATGCTGTCGGCCCGTTGCAAACCGATGTATTGGCCGTCACGGAACACCGCCACTTCATCGGCGATGGCGAACACTTCGTTCATTTTGTGGGTGATGTAGACGATGCCTTTGCCCTGGGACTTGAGGTCGGCAATGATCGAAAACAGGTGGGCCACTTCCTTGTCGGTAATGGCCGAGGTGGGTTCATCCATGATCAGGATGTCGGAGTCATAGGACACCGCCTTGGCAATCTCGACCATCTGCCGTTCGGCAATGCTCAGGTTGCCGACCTGTTCTTCCGGGTCGAGGTTGATTCGCAGGCGCGCCAGCAGCTCGGCGGTGCAGCGGTGCATTTCGCGGTGGTTGACCATGTGCAGGCTGTTGAGTTGTTCGCGGCCGATCCAGATGTTCTCGGCGATGCTCATATGGGGCATCAGGTTGAGTTCCTGGTGGATCATCGCGATCCCGGCCTTTTGCGCGGCCAGCGGCGTTTCAAAGGTGATCGGCTTGCCACGCAGGCGAATTTCGCCGGCGTCGGGCTGGTAGATGCCGGCGATGATCTTCATCAGCGTCGACTTGCCCGCGCCGTTCTCGCCCATCAACGCCAGCACCGTGCCGGGGCGCACCCGCAGTTGCACATCGTCCAGGGCCACGACACCGGGAAAGCCTTTGCTGATGTTGAGGATTTCCAGCAGGTAAGGTTCGTCCAGCGCCAGCGCCCGGTGGGCGGCGGGCTGAGACGTGGCGGCTTGAGCAAGCATAGGGAGGTACTCCATCTGCAGGGCGGCCGTAACCGCCCTGCCAGCTTTTGTTGTTATGTCGGGGCTACTTGAAGTCTTTGACGTTGTCCGGGGTGATCAACTGGAACGGGATCACCACGTTCTGCTCGACCGGCTCGTTCTTGGCCATCTTGCGCGCTGCTTCCACCGAACCTACCGCCTGGCCCTTGGCGTCCTGAAAGGCCGACACGGTCATGTCACCCTTGGTGATCGCGTTCAAGCCATCGGGCGTGCCGTCGACACCGGCAATCAACACGCTGCCTTTTTCCTTGCCAGCCGATCTCAGGGCCATGGACGCGCCGATCGCCATCTCATCGTTGTTGGCCAGCACCGCATTGAACTCCCGGCCCTGGGTCAGCCAGTCGTTGACCAGGGTCATGCCCCTGTCACGCAACCAGATTCCGGTTTGTTCCTGCTCGATCTTGATGTCCGGGTACTTGGCCAGCACTTCCTTCACGCCCTTCGTGCGGTTAGTGGTGGAGTTGTTCGCCAGGTCGCCCAGCAGGATCACGACCTTGCCCTTGCCGCCGAGTTTTTCGGCGATGTACTGCATTTGCAGGCGGCCGGCCTCGACGTCATCGGAGGTCACGGCCACCACGTCCTTGGGCAGGTCTTTCTGGTCGGGGCGACGGTTGACGAACACCAGCGGAATACCTGCCTTGGTGGCGGCACTGATGATGTTCTTGGTCGACGCGGTATCGACCGGGTTAACGATAATCGCATCGACCTTCTGGCTGATGAAGTTCTCGACCTGGCTCAACTGCTTGACCACATCGGCGCGGGCATCTTCGAACTGCAGTTGCACGCCATCGCCTTTTGGATAGGACTTGGCTTGTTTGTCCATGTCCTCGCGCAGGTAGGTGAGGAAGGTGTCATCGAATGCGGACATCGTCACGCCCACCTTGAGATCGGCGGCGACGGCAACGCCACTGGCCAGCAGCATGGACAAGGCCAGGGCGGTAAAACGGATCGGGGTCTTCATGAACGGTCTGTCTCCACTTTCTTGTTAGTTTTTTTCGACGTTGCGTTGATCAGGACTCGGCTGTCAGTCGCACCACCGGCGCGCCTGGAATGCAGCACACCAGCGCGCCCTGGTTTTCGACGCACAGCACATTCAGGAAGGAGAAGTAGAACGGCCGGGCGCGGGGCAGTCCGCGTGGCGCTTGGAGGGGGCGTAAAACTCGCAGTACAGCGTTGAAGATTTTCATCTGACGGTACCTGGTTGTTTTTGATCTTGTTTTTGTTGAGTCGCCCGTAGGTTCCGGGACGTACTTTATGCAACCTGGAAAAGACTGTATTAGAAAATAATTTCCATATCAACCTGTTTTAGAATTTTATTCTATTTTTGTCGAAACCACCTGCTGGCGCTCGGCGCTCAGGCGTGCGGCGTCTAATATACGGGTGGTTTCCAGGGCGTCATAGGCGTTGACGGGCAGCGGCCCCTGCCCCATCACGGCGGCTTGCAACTGGCGGTAGAACTGGTTCCAGCAGCCCTTCTCCGACGGCACCCGCTCACGCTCCGGCCCTTGTTCAAACCAGCCCCAGCGTCGATGCTCCTCAGCGCCCCAGTGTTCGCCTTCGGTTTTCGGCGACTTGCCGGCCAGCAGCGCTTCTTCCTGGCCGTCCAGGCCGTCGACGGTGTAGCAACCCAGGCTGCCACTGACGCGAAAGCGCGGCGCCTGGCTGTTCTGCAACGCGTTGCCCCACAGGTGCGAAATCACGCCGTTGGCGTGGGTGAGGGAGACAAAGAAGCCGTGGTCTACCGTGGGATGTTCAGGGGTGTAGTGCAATTGGGCGAACACCCGCTCCACCGGGCCGAACAGTTGCAGCGCCTGGTCGACCAGGTGGCTGCCCAGGTCGCGCAGCCATCCGCCACCGCTGGCATTGCCCACGGCCTGCGGGCTGTAGCGCTCCACGCGGGATTCAAAGCGGGTAATGGTGCCCAGGGCGCCGGCGTCGATCAGTTTGCGCAGGGTCAGGTAGTCCGAATCCCAGCGCCGGTTCTGGTAGACGCTGAGCAACGAGCCCTGGCGCTCGGCAGCGGTAATCAGGGCCTGGGCTTGTTCGGCGTTGGCGGCAAAAGGTTTGTCGCTGACCACCGCCACCCCATGCTCGATGGCTTCCAGCACCAGGGCCGGCCGACCTTTCAAGGTGGTCGAAATCACCAGGGCATCGACGCCGGCTTCGACGATCTGGCCGATGGAGTCGAAGGCTTTGACACCGGGAAGATCAGTACTCAATTGCTGGCGACGTTCGGGTGAACGCGTCACCACGCCGACAAAGGTGGCGTCAGGCAGGGTGGCGATCAGCGGCGCATGAAAAAAGCGCCCACCGTGACCGTAGCCCACTAGTCCGATTCGCATATTCAACTCCGGAATTGATTTGGAAACCCAATCAACTGTGGGAGCTGGCTTGCCTGCGATAGCAGTGTGTCAGGCAATGAATTTGTCACTGATAGACCGCTATCGCAGGCAAGCCAGCTCCCCACAGTGTTAACCACATTTCTTCAGTGAGTTAGCCGTAGAAGCGCGGGCGATCCGGCAGGCTGACTTTCACAATCTGCCCACTGCCCTGGGCTTCAATACACGCATCCGCCGCCACCGCCGCCGCAAACCCATCCCAGGCCGACGGCCCGCCGACTTGCCCGGCCAGCACGCTGTCGATAAACGCCTGCAACTCCACGTCATAGGCACCGATAAACCGATCCTTCCAATCCATCAGGATCGCATTGGACAGCTTCGCCTCGCTGCGCAGTTGCACCTGGGACGGCTCCGGCAACTTGGCGATGCCGCTCTCCCCTACCACTTCACACTGGATGTCGTAGCCGTATTGGCAGTTCACAAACACTTCCACGTCGATACGCGTGCCTTTGGCGGTTTCCAGCAGCACGATCTGCGGGTCACGCAGGTGCGCCAGCGCCTTGCTGGTCTTGCGCGGGAACACCACCTGCACGGACACGTAGTCGTCATTAAGCAGCCAACGCAGCACGTCCAGCTCATGGATCAAGGTGTCGGTGATCGCCATGCCGGTGTTGTAGTTCTCGCCCACCGTGGGGTTGCGGTGCGCGCAGTGCAGCATCAACGGCTCGCCAATCTGGCCGCTGTCGATCACCGCCTTGAGGGCGCGGTAGCCTTGGTCGTACGGGCGCATGAAACCCACCTGGACCAGGCGTTTGCCGTGGGCCACTTCGGCCTCGACAATGTTGCGGCACCCCTCGGCCGTCACCGCCAGGGGTTTCTCACAGAACACCGGTTTGCCGGCGGCAATCGCGGCCAGCACAAATTCTTCATGGCTCGGCCCCCAGGACGTCACCAGTACCGCTTCGACCTCTGGCGAGTTGATCAGCGCATGGCCGTCCGGGTACACCTCGGCGTCCAGCTTCAAATCCACCACCACCTGGGCGGCTTGTTCAAGGTTGATGTCGGTGACGGCCACCACCTGGCTGTTGAGCAAGGCCTGGCTGCAACGACGAATATGGTCCCGGCCGATGGCGCCCGTACCGATCACTCCAAGCTTCAAAGACATACAAACACTCCTCTTGTTGTTAGTACTGCCGGGCCTTGGCCAGGTGTTCATTGAGTTTTTTTGCCGCTGCATTCGTGCGCTCACTGGTGGACACTTGCGCCACCCCCACCCGCCACCACGACAGGTAGCCGTGGACCATGGTCTTGGGCAGCACCTTGATATCGATCAGCGTGGAGACGGTTTGCGTGCGGGCATCGGCCAACGCCGCTTCCAGCTGTTCCAGCGTGCTGACCTTGTAGGTCTTGCAGCCATAAGCCGCCGCACTCATGGCGAAATCCACCGGCACCAGGCCACCGTCGAGCTTGCCGCTCTCGGGGTTGCGGTAGCGGAACTCGGTGCCGAAGCTGTCCATGCCATTGCCGATTTGCAGGTTGTTGATGCAACCGAACGCCATGTTGTCCAACAGCACCACGTTGATCTTGCGCCGCTCCTGGATCGAGGTGGCCAGCTCCGAGTGCAGCATCATGTAGGAGCCATCGCCGACCAGGGCGTACACCTCCTTGCCTGGCTCGGCCAGCTTCACGCCCAGGGCGGCATTGATTTCATAGCCCATGCATGAATAGCCATACTCGACGTGGTAGGTGTTGACGCCCTTGCTGCGCCAGGCGCGCTGCAAATCGCCGGGCAGGCTGCCGGCGGCGGCCACAATAATCGCGTCATCGGCCAGGCGTGCATTGAGCACGCCGAGCACCGCGCTTTGGGTCAGGCACGAACCGGTCAGTTCGATGAATTCGCGCAGGACGGCACGGTCCAGGTGGTCGTCGACTTCGGGGACGAACTCATCACCCAGGTATTGCACCTGATGCACGCGGTCCACTTCGGCGTCGAGTTGCGCCTTGGCGTCGGCGATCTGCTCGCCCCAGCCCGAGCGGTAATCGCCCAGGGCAGTGGCCAGTGCTTCAAGGGCCACTTTTGCATCGGCCAGCACTTGCACACCGTCCAGCTTCAAGGCATCGGCTGGGCTGATATTGAGGTTGAGAAACTTCACCTCGGGGTGCTTGAACAGCGATTTTGACGAGGTGGTGAAGTCGGTATAACGGGTGCCGATGCCAATAATCAGGTCGGCCTCGGGCGCCAGCAGGTTGGCCGCCAGGCAGCCGGTTTCGCCGATGCCGCCGACGTTCAGCGCATGGCTGGACACCACGGCGCTCTTGCCCGCCTGGGTTTCCGCGAAGGGAATATCGAACCGCTCGGCAAAGGCTTGCAGTGCCTGGTTGGCGCCGGAGTACTTGACCCCGCCGCCGCAAATGATCAGCGGCTTGCGCTTGCCGCGAAAAGCCGCCAGCGCGTCATCGAGCATGGCGCGGGTGGCCGGGCGTCGGTCGATGCGGTGCACGCGTTTTTGCAGGAAGTAATCGGGGTAGTCCCAGGCTTCGGCTTGTACATCCTGGGGCAAGGCCAGTGTTACCGCGCCGGTTTCGGCCGGGTCGGTCAGCACGCGCATGGCGTGGATCGCCGCGGTCATCAGTTGCTCGGGGCGGTTGATGCGGTCCCAATATTTGCTCACGGAGCGGAAGGCGTCGTTGGTGCTGATGCTCAGGTCGTGGAACTGCTCGATCTGCTGCAACACCGGGTCGGGCTGGCGGCTGGCATACACATCGCCGGGCAGCAACAGCAACGGGATGCGGTTGGCGGTGGCGGTGGCTGCGGCGGTGAGCATATTGGCCGCGCCCGGCCCGACCGAGGCCGTGCACGCATAGATCTTGCGGCGCAGGTGCTGCTTGGCAAATCCGATGGCGGCATGGGCCATGCCTTGCTCATTGCGGCCCTGATGCACCACCAGATCGCCGCTGTCCTGCTCCAGGGCCTGGCCGAGGCCCAACACATTGCCATGCCCGAAAATAGTGAATACACCGGCGACAAACTTGCTCTGTACGCCGTCGACTTCGATGTATTGGTTGTCCAGGAACTTCACCAGGGCCTGGGCCATGGTCAATCGTGTTGTGGTCATTACTTGCACCTTGTGTGACTGCAATTGAAGTGTTCAACACCGATCCAGTGTGGGAGCTGGCTTGCCTGCGATAGCGGTATGTCAGGCAATACATGTGCAACTGATAGACCGCTATCGCAGGCAAGCCAGCTCCCACATTTTGATCGCGTTATGGCAGGGGCTTTTGCAAGTACGCCATGCTGCTGCCCAACGCCTGCCGGATATCCGCCAACCCATGCACGCTTTCGGCAAACGGCTCGAACGACAAATAGCCGCTGTAGCCGGTGCTCAGCAAGGTCTCGATCTGCGCCGCATTGCCGAGGATATCGTCCTCGCCCACCAACACGCGGTGGCCGTCGCGGATCGAGTCCAGCGGCGCCTCGCGGTCTTCCACTCCGGAGATATGCACCAGGCCGGTCAGTTCCGGGAAGAACTCATGCTCGCCGGCCAGGTGATGGTGAAAGGTGTCGTGCACCACCCGGAATACATCCAGGCCACCGATGGCCTTGATGGCATCCACTGCCACGCGCTTGCGGCGCAGAGCGGATACCGTGAAGCCCAGGGGCTCGATGAAACCGAGAATCCCGTACTCGCGCAGGATCAACGCCAGCTCGCTCAACGCCGTGCGCAAACCGGCGGCGCGCTGCGCGTCGTTGCGCGTATCGCCAGGCTGATTGAACGGGCACATCACCAAGCCTTCGGCCCCGCACTCACGGGCGTAGGTGGCCAGTTCGATTGCCTGGGCACGGCGCTCGTCGTTCCACACATCAAAGGGGTACAGCGCGTTGATCGACAGCACCTTGATACCCTGCGCTGCGCACAACTCGCGCACGCGGCTGGCGGGTGTGCCGTATTCGATTTCACGGTTTTTGAGGTCGTTGCGGATCTCAATGGCCTCGCAGTTGAGGGCAGCCGCCAACTGGATGAAATCCGGCAAGGACAGGTGGGGGGCGACCATGCGGTTAAGGGCAAAACGTAGCGGCGACTTCATTGTTTTTGTTCTCCGTCCAACACCGTTTAGAGGTCCAGCAGCCAGCTGTGCTGCGGGTCGTTATGGAAATGCCAGGCGCGCTTGGGGCCGGCCATCACGTTCAGGTAATAAGACTCGTAGCCGTACGGCACGCTGACCGGGTGATAGCCCTTGGGCACCACCACCAGGTCGCTGTTTTCCACGGCCATGGCCTGGTCGATGCTGCGATCGTCGGTGTACACGCGCTGGAACACGAAGCCCTGGGGCGGGTTGACCTGGTGGTAGTAGGTCTCTTCCAGAAAGCTCTGGTGCGGCAGGTCGTCGGTGTCGTGCTTGTGCGGCGGGTAGCTGGAGGAATGCCCGGACGGCGTGCGTACTTCCACCACCAGCAGCGAATGGGCCGGCTCGCTGTCGGGCAGGATGTCGCACACGTAGCGGGTATTGGCGCCTTTGCCGCGCACACTGCGCTTGCACTGCTCGGGGCGGATTAAGCGCGGGGCAAAACCCTTGGCACCCGGCGCTGCGCAGACGGCGATCTGCACATCGCTCAGGGCCGTGACCTGGGCGTCGGTGCCCGGCGGGAAATAGGCGGCGAACGGTGATTTGTCTTCGAACACCGACTGGCGATCACCCAGGTTCTGCCAATTGAAACCTTCACCTTCGATATTCACCCGACCGCTGAGCAACACCAGGCACAGCTCCTGATCACCGGCGCTGACCGGCAGGGTTTCGCCCAGGCTCAAACGGTAGGCGGCAAAGCCCACATACTCCAGGCGCCCCGCTTCCAGCGCCACCATGGTTTGCCCGCGTTTGCTGCTTTTGACCAACAAGCTCATCACTCAAGTCCTCTGGTTGAGAAGCGCACGCAGGGTGTCATAACCCTTCTTCGCGTAGATATAGCTGGGCGCCACGGCCGGGTCCTGCTCGGCTTCCACCACCAGCCAGCCCTTGTAGCTGGCCGCGAGCAACACATCCAGCAACGGTGCGAAGTCGATATCTCCATCGCCGGGCACGGTAAAGGTGCCGTTGACGATGCAGTCCGGGAAGCTCCACATCTGGTTGCGCGCCAGTTGCACCACGGGTTTGCGTACGTCCTTGAAATGCACATGGCAGACGCGGTCGATATGCTTGCGCAGCACCTCAATGGGTTCGCCGCCGCCCATGTAGCAGTGGCCCGAATCGAACAGCAGGCCGACTTCCGGGCCCGTGCGCTTCATCAACTGATCGATGTCTTCGGGGGATTCGACGTAGGCGCCCATATGGTGGTGGTAGGCCAGACGCACGCCCTGGGACAAGGTGAAGCGCGCCAGCTCGGTGAGCTTGTCGGCGTAAGCCTGCCAGGCCTGTTCACTGTGAAAACGCGGGCGCTCGATCAGGCGGATGCGCGAGCCCTGGATCGAGTCGGCCACTTCGCCGTATACCAGCACCGAGGCGCCGTTGTGTTTGAGCAGTTCGACATGGCCGGCAATGGCTTCGATTTCTTCAGCCACCGAACGGCGGGCCAGGCGGCTGGAGTACCAACCGGACACCAGCGCCAGGTCATAAGGACGCAGCACGTCAGCGACGCCCTTGGCATCCTTGGGGAATTTGCCGTTGAGTTCAAAACCTTCGTAGCCGATGTCCTTGCCTTCGCTCAGGGCCGTGCTCAGCGGGGTCTCACCGCCGAGGGCCGGGAGGTCGTCGTTGCTCCAGGAGATCGGGTTGATGCCAATTCGGATTGCGGGCATGGCTGCACCTTTTGTTTTTATCTTCAGAATTCACTGGAATCTGCTTTGTGTGGGAGCTGGCTTGCCTGCGATAGCAGCGTGTCAGGCAGAACATTTGCAACTGATAGGTTGCTATCGCAGGCAAGCCAGCTCCCACATCTGATCGTATTTACTGTCGGGCACTGAGCCAGGCATTGATGAGCTGTTCGAAGGTCTGCTGCACCTGCTGGATCAGCGTTTCGTCATCAATCTCCCCCGCCATCCACGCCCGGCTCGGCTCGTGGAAGATCGTGCGGCCCACGGCAAACCCACGGCAGGTGCTGCTCTGGCTGGCCTGCTTGAAACCATCGGCGAGAAACTCGGGGGAAGCATTCAGGCCCAGCAACACCACGCCGCGGCAGTAGGGGTCGCGTTCCTGGATCAGTTCGTCGAGCTTTTTCCAGTCTGCGGCCGACTGGGTTTCGATCTTCCACCAGGCCGGGTAGATGCCCAGGTTGTAGAGGCGCTTGAGGCTGCGATAGAGCACGTCCGGGTAGGTGGACGGGTGATCCTTGGGCGGGATGACTTCCAGCAGCAGTTCGTGGCCACTGACCAACGACGCCTCGTACACCGCCTTGAGTTGCGCTTCCTGTTCCAGGCGCAGCATCGGCTCGTCATCGGGGTGAAATTGCACCAGGCACTTGATGATGTGTTCCTGGGGCCAGGCAATCAGGTTGCTGCCAATTGAACGGCCGTGCTCGAACGCCAGGGGCCGCGAGTTCTGCACCTCCACCGGGCGCGCGATCCACCAGCCGCGACCCGTGGCCGCGTTGAGTGCATCCTGGCCAAAGCGTTGGTCGGCGAGCAGGCCCACATCGGCCTCGACGCCCTGCTCGCTGAGTTTGCGCTCCACGCGTTCGATGGCCTGGATAAACAACTGCTTGATGTCGCTGATACGCTCAGGGGCCTGGCCGCCTTTTTGCGCCAGCTCCACCAATTGCCAGCGGTGGTCGAAGGCAAATACGAACAGTTGCTTCCAGGCTTTGCGCGGCACCGTGACACGGTGCAGGCGTTGCAGGGTCACGTCCTGGTCCGGCCGGGTGATGGGCACGGGGCTGCTGAACAGGTAATCGAGTTCGGCGGGGGTCGGCATCGCTGGCGCACAGGCGTGGCGCGACACCACCAGGCCGCCACAGGCATTGGCCAACTGGCTGCAACGCTCATCGCTGGCGTCATTGATCCAGCCGCTGAGAAAGCCCGACATAAAGGCATCACCGGCGCCCAGCACGTTGAGCACTTCAACCCGTACACCGGGGTAGATCGCCCCGTCTTCCAGGCGCGCGGGAATCGCGCCGTGGATCACCGTGCAGCCCTGGGGGCCGAGCTTGACCACCAGGGTCGCCGGGGTCAGTTCACGCACGGTACGCAGGGCCGTGAGCAGGTCTTCACTGCCGCCGGCGATGAGGAATTCCTCTTCGGTGCCGACGATCAGGTCGAAACGCGGCAGGATCTTCTGCACATGCTGGCTGACATTCTGGTCGGCAACAAAACGAGTTTCGCCATCGGCCTTGCCGGCCAGGCCCCACAACACGGGGCGATAGTCGATGTCCAGCACGCGCTTGACGTTGTGCTTGGCCGCATAATCCAGGGCCTGCAGGCTGGCCTTGTACACGCCGTCGGTGGAGAAATGCGTACCGGTGATCAACAGCGCCTTGCTCGAGGCAATAAAGGCTTCGCTGATGTCTTCGGCGCGCAGGGCCATGTCGGCGCAGTTTTCGCGGTAGAACACCAGGGGGAAGGTTTCACGGTCTTTTAGGCCCAGCAGCACCAGGGCGGTGAGGCGCTCCGGGTCGACCTTGATGCCGCTGACATCGCAGCCTTCGCGGGCCAGGGACTCCACCAGGAAACGGCCCATGTGGTCATCCCCTACCCGGCTCAGCATCGCCGACTTGAGCCCAAGCCTGGCGGTGCCGAAAGCGATATTGGCGGAGGAACCGCCCAGATACTTGGCGAAGCTGGACACATCTTCAAGCCGCGCACCGACTTGCTGCGCATAGAGATCGACGCCCAGGCGCCCGAGGCAAATCAGATCCAATTGACGCCCACTGGCAAAACGAGTCTGGCCCATGCTGGCTCCTGTTATTTTTATCAGCCTGCGTTGTGCCGCCGTGGCGACGGCAAACGCTCTTGGTGGGAGCAGACTAGAACGTCCGCGGGCAGCAATCAATATTTATTCCATAATTATTTTTAGTGGAATATTTTTTCCAATACCTCAGGATAGTGGCACGCCAGCGCCCATGCATCGTTTCAGCAGGCCACGCGGGCCGTGATGCCGGGGTATTTTTTTGCGCCTACCCTGTAGACTTGCGCCACCCATCAGCGCATCAGACGAACACGCCAGAAGGATTGCCCATGTCCCGCACCGATCCCGAGACCACCCTGGAAGAAACTGTCGCCAGCCCTCCGGTCAATGCCGAACGCCTGTTGCAGCTGATCACCGACGAATACGAGAGCCTGCCGCGACAGCTCAAACGCATCGCCAGTTACATGAGCCAGCAGAGCGACCGGATCATGGTCGACCGCATCAGCGACATCGCCCGCGAGTGCGAAGTGCACCCCTCGGCCATCGTGCGGTTTTCCCAGCGTTTCGGCTTCAGTGGGTTCAGTGAGATGCAGGCTTTGTTTCGCGAGGCGTATACCCACAAGACCACGCCGGTGCAGAACTACCAGCAGCGCATCCGCAGCATGATCGCCAACAAGTCGCAGAAGGCCAGCGGCGGCGACCTGGCGCGCGAGTGCGTCAACGCCACCTTGTCGGGCATCGAACGCCTGGGGCTGGAGCTGGACGACGCGGCCTTCGAGAAAGCCGTAGACCTGGTGGTCAATGCCGACAACATCTACGTGGTTGGCGTGCGCCGCTCCTTTGCGGTGGCCGACTACCTGGTCTACAACCTGCAGCACACCAACAAGCGCATCCACTTGATCTCAGGCCTAGGCGGCAGTTACCGCGAGCAGATGCGCAGCGTACGCGCCAATGACCTGGTGATTGCGATCAGTTTTACGCCCTACGGCAAAGAGACCCAGCACTGCCTGCGCATTGCGCAGCATCACCAGGCCAAGACCCTGATCATCACCGACAGCAACCTGTCGCCCCTGGCCAAGCGGGCGAACGCGGTGCTGTTGGTCAATGAAGGTTCTTCGTTTGCTTTCCGCTCGCTGAGCGCCACGCTGTGCCTGTGCCAGGCGTTGTTTATTGCGGTGGCGTATCGGTTGGAATTGAAGGTGGATGAGATCCATGAGCAGGTAGGATTTGACGACTGACAAGGCTTGCTCTATTTGCCCTCTGTAGGAGCGAGCTTGCTCGCGAAAAACCACAACGATAACGCGTACTCCCTGAGGGAACGTGGCGCCTGTGAGTTTTTCGCGAGCAAGCTCGCTCCTACAAGGGGGAGCGAGCCAGGAGTGGGTTTAGTGCATGAAGATCGCAATCAGGATGATCACTGGAATCGGCACGCCGAGGAACCACAGCAGTAATGAGCGCATCATGTTCTCCTTGAATTAACGAACGTAGTTTTCGGTTTCGACGTACACCACGGCATCCCGGCGGCGACCGCCGAAGGTGGCGGCGAAGCTGGCGAAGAACGCCCCGATGAGCAGCGCTACAAAGGTCCACAGCGAGGTGTAAGCCGCCACTTTCGCTGCGGTTTCAGCAGCTTGCTTGGCTTTGAGCTTGGCGTCTTCGACGGCCTTGCGCGCATCGCCATAGACCTTGTCGATGCGGGCTTCGGCATCGGCCTGGCTCAGGTTGGTACGTTGGCTGATCAGTTGGGCCAGGTAGGCACGATCTTCCGCTGCCAGTTGGCCGTCGTTGCTCAACGTGCGCGTCAGGATGCGACCGACTACGGCGTGGGCTGCATCATCGCTGACCGCCGCGGGGCGATCATCGCGGAACAGGCTGTCGACGTAATAACCGAAGTCACCACTGTCGGCACCCTTGGCCGCACTGCCCGCCGCCTGGGTGAGGCCGCTGGCCGCGCCCGAAGCCACACTCGCACCCGCTTTCACGCCGCCGCTGACCACACTGCTGACCGAACCGACCACCAGCATCGCCGTGATCAATGTGGCCACTGCCCACGCCAGGAAACCATGGGCGGTATCGCGAAAGTACACCTCGTCGCCGTGCATGTTGGCCCACTTCACCCGCAACCGACCGGCGATGTAACCGCCCAGGCCAGAAGCGACAATCTGGGTGAACGCCAGCCAGACAATCGTGGAAATGCCAAGGCCCTTGGCGCTGATACCGCTGTTAGCCCACGGCGACACCGCCGAAAAGCCCAGGCCGAAACCCAGCAACACCAGGATCAATGACAAGGCAGCCGCCGCAGCGGCACCGGCGAAAATCGCCCCCCAGGAAACCCCGGAGAGCGTGCTTGACTCTTGCAGCGTGGATGAGGATGTGATCATTGTTGTTTTGCTCCAGGCACGAAAAATGATGTTACAAGTCTCAAAACGGACAGTGCAGGCAGCGTGCCAGCCGCGACTAAAATTAAATTCCTTTAATTTCAATGGTTTATTTAAATTGAACTTAGCCAGATCATGCAGGTTGCAATAAATGGCGATATCAGGCGGGCGTAATGCACTCCCCTGTGGGAGCTGGCTTGCCTGCGATGGCGGCGTGACAGCCACTGAATATGCCAGCAGGTAAGCCGCCATCGCAGCATAGTTACCTACATAACTTTGTGGGCTGTAGCAGCGGACGGTAACCACGATGCGAAGCGAGTCGCTCTTGATCTGCTTTTGATCTTGATCTCAGGCGCCCCGTTAAACCACGCTGGCCGGAATTCGACAGGGATTTGGG
>NZ_JASBQZ010000108.1:0-263 GCF_029960685.1 Pseudomonas sp. AL10 | reverse complement strand
CACCGCCAGCCTTGTGGATAAAAACGGCGCACCGGTGACCAACATCACCAACCCGCTCACCGTGACATTGGATAACAGCAAAACCATCACTATCGGTGTTAACGAATCGAGCGCTAGCGTTTCGGTTCTTGCTCCGGATGATGTGTACAAGGGCGACCAAACTGTCACCACCGCTATCAAGGGTGTGACCGGCGGCGAGCACTTTGAAAATCTGGTCCCTGGCACTACCGCGGTGAACACCACCGTTACGGACACACCGGGTA
>NZ_JASBQZ010000107.1:0-266 GCF_029960685.1 Pseudomonas sp. AL10 | reverse complement strand
GTGCTCTTATCGATGAACACGTCATCGGTAGGCGCAGGCACGGTCACAGTACCGACGGTCTCGCCAGCTTTGATAGTGATCGACGAGCCGTTATCCAGCTTCAAGGTGACGTCAGTACCGGCCTTGTTGCTCAAGGTCGCGGTGTAGGTGATCTGGCCGCCTTCGTTAACGGCACTTGGCGCTGTCAGCGTAACGGTGGTGGTGTTATCGGTACCCGGTGTGTCCGTAACGGTGGTGTTCACCGCGGTAGTGCCAGGGACCAGATT
>NZ_JASBQZ010000106.1:0-273 GCF_029960685.1 Pseudomonas sp. AL10 | reverse complement strand
TTGTCATTCGCAGTCATCACGACCATGAGATCGCCAGTTTCTATTTTCGCCCCCCTGCTTCAGACGTATCGCTGAACGTCTACTACAACGCCTTATCACCTGATGATGGAGAACGTTTGCATGTCCGAACCCAAAAAGACGGGAAAATATTCCTCGCAGGCGATTATGAACAACTGCGGATGGGCCAAATCACATTAGCCGGCATGCAAGCCGAAGAATCCCTGATCGGCTTCAGCGATGACACTCACCGTCAAATACTCTTTGTGAGCGAAA
>NZ_JASBQZ010000105.1:0-273 GCF_029960685.1 Pseudomonas sp. AL10 | reverse complement strand
ATGGTAGTGTGGGGTTTCCCCATGTGAGAGTAGGTCATCGTCAAGATTAAATTCCAAAACCCCTGTCTGCTAACGCAGACAGGGGTTTTGTTTATGTAGAAGCTCATGAATTTCACCGGCACGTTGCCAACCCAACGGTCTGGTACACAGAATTTCTTGACGACCATAGAGCATTGGAACCACCTGATCCCATCCCGAACTCAGCAGTGAAACGATGCATCGCCGATGGTAGTGTGGGGTTTCCCCATGTGAGAGTAGGTCATCGTCAAGATT
>NZ_JASBQZ010000104.1:0-285 GCF_029960685.1 Pseudomonas sp. AL10 | reverse complement strand
CCACCACGGTTACGCTGACTGCGCCAAGTGCCGTTAACGAAGGCGGCCAGATCACGTACACCGCGACCTTGAGCAATAAGGCCGGCACCGACGTCACGCTGAAACTCGACAATGGTTCAAGCATCACCATCAAGGCTGGCGACACTGTTGGCACCGTGACCGTGCCTGCCCCTACCGATGACGTGTTCATCGACAAGAGCAGCCAGACCGTCCAGATCACCGAGACCACCGGCGGCAACTTCGAAAAACTCGAAGTGGCAGGCAACGGCGCAACCACCACCATCA
>NZ_JASBQZ010000103.1:0-285 GCF_029960685.1 Pseudomonas sp. AL10 | reverse complement strand
TCGCGGGCCGAGAATCGGTGGGCAAGGGCAGGGTGGTCGAGCGGTTCTCATGGTCAGTCCACACCACCGAATCGCCCGACACCACCAGCCGATGGGCCAGCGCATGGCTCCAACCAAACCCCAACCCACAATCGATCTCCACCGCGCTGGTGCGATACAGCCGCGTCCACTCAAACGGCATGATCCCATCCAGCGCGCCATCGGTGAGGGTCAGCAATTCCTCGCCAGTGACCATCGACACCGGGCAACCGTGAGTGACCGTTTTATCCGCAGAAGCCGCCGCAT
>NZ_JASBQZ010000102.1:0-300 GCF_029960685.1 Pseudomonas sp. AL10 | reverse complement strand
GCACGTCTTGGGAGTGGTCGGCGCGGGTCAGGCGGGCGAGGGGGTCGTAGTGGTAAAGGTGTTCGCCTTTGCGGGTGTCGAGCAGGCGGGTGAGGTTGCCGCTTTTGTCGTAGTCGTATTGGCGTTGGTAGAGGTGGTTCTGTTGCTGAGTGACCGCCTGGGCGTGTAGGCGGTGGTGGTCGTCGTAGTGGTAGTGGCTGAGCAGTTGGCCTTGCTGGCGCTGATGTTCGCGGCCGCTGTTGAATAGATGTGAGGTGAGCACTTCTCCGTTGAGTTCGACGGTGGCGAGGTGGCCGCCTT
>NZ_JASBQZ010000101.1:0-353 GCF_029960685.1 Pseudomonas sp. AL10 | reverse complement strand
GCTCGTCGGGTGCGTCGCGGTGAACCGGCAGGCGCGTCAGGAAATCACCGCCGGCAACTCGCCGCGCACCCTGGGCGATCGCCGAGAACTGGCTGGACAGGGGCGCAAAAACCACAAGCCGCAAACGATGATGATCGGAACGGCAGCCAGCACCAGGCCGACCAGAATCAGCCAGTCACGATTGGCGGTGTCCGGCTGGAAGTATTCGATTGGATAGTGTTGGGCAACCAATTGGCGCAGGGGTGTTTCGTTGAGCTGGGGCTCGGCACGCAGATGCAGCAACTCCTCGTGCGCCTCTGGCGGCAAGTGTTGCAAAAAATACCGGTCAGACAGTTTGAAGTTGATCCACATGC
>NZ_JASBQZ010000100.1:0-396 GCF_029960685.1 Pseudomonas sp. AL10 | reverse complement strand
AATGCAGTTCCCAATAGCTGGTCTGTACGGTCTTTACTGGCGCATTGGGGTCACCCCGTGGGGGCATTACGCTTTCGGCTTGCCCGCCTACGTACAACGGGCTTCGCCCGTCGTCACGCACCTCATGCATTTGCAGGCTGGACACCGTGAAAGCATCCGGGCTTGAGGCATAAGGGCCATTGAGGCGAGACCCACGACGCATCTCCCAGGTGATGGATTCGAAACTGGGGTGCTTATCGTCGTTGCCGTAGTAAACGTAGGTTTGAGGGTGGTAAGACCCAGCAATATCCTGGTGAAACTCTTTTGCGCTCCGGATGTTATTCGCGAAATCTTTCCAAGTAATCGGATCCCCATCCTTCGGTGCCAACCACTCTTCACGCAACAATCCCCACCAGC